>JBKDSZ010000091.1:0-9753 GCA_046340375.1 Cyanobacteriota bacterium
CTGGCTGCCAAGGGCGGAAGGTTTTGGGTTTGATCATGCCCCATTATATCGCCCAGATCGCTTGCTGTCACTGGGATCTGAGGGAATTTTGGGGCGATTGTTCAGGGGGTAGGGGGTGGGCTATGCGCGACAGGCTCCTAGATCAGGTTCAGATTCCAGGTCTTTCCACGAACCGCCTTTCATTATCTGCGGCCTGCTAATGACATCTGGGACTGTATGGTTGCTGTTTGAAACTCCAATTGTATGACCCAGCGTCTTAGTGGCTAGGGGAGTAATCTTTACAGTTGATTTCGCATCAACAACTATTTTTCTGCCTAACTTGTTGTATTTTCTGACGAGTTCAGCAATCTTGTCTTCATGGCTCTGCCTTAGGCTTTCAAGTTGCTTAAGCTTACTTCTCGACGCATCACTACTTGCATAGACATCCTTACAAAAGCCTTCAATTTCTTTAATCTTTGAATACTTTTCGAGATACGCGTTCGCGCGCACCAGAATTGATTGCTTTAGTGAAGCACCTAATGATCGATTATTCAACGCAAATAAGACAAATCCATTAAGTTGATCTAAAATGCTCTCTGCATCAAACTTAAATAAACCACTAGACTGATCTGATTCATTTAAGAAGCGATAGATTTCAGCTTCTAGATCACATTTGTTAATCCGTTCTCCCAATCTTGCCTTTTCCAAATCTTGAAATGAAATGATTCCTGGCATTTCAAATGCTAGGTCAGCCGATTGAATAGGACGCACTGTTAAAGTGCGAACCCTACCATTTGGTTTTGCAGGTCTTGGAGGCATTGACTTTTCACCCGTTTTAGTGAAGACAATTAAGCACTAAGAGGACTTGCTGATAGCTAGCTAGTCATTACTGAGAAAACTTTCAATAAAGCATTCAACTTTAGTGTCGACATCACTATCGCGACATTGTGCGTAAATACCTGTCACATCATTAAGTTGAATGGTAAACGTTTCATTCTCCATTAGCGTCCCTATTTCAACCTCTTCTGATGCTACGCCCCCTATGCCAGCTTTGTAGATACCAAAAATAATTGGTTCGCCCATGTCCTCAACGCGAAACGTAAGAAACAGCGAAGAGCTTAGACGAGTTGTAATGCGATCTCCACCCCACAGATAGGTCTTACTTCTTGATTTCTTGACTTTCACCGTGTAACGCGACATGACAATCTCCTGGTTAACTTGGAATTAGCTTGCAATAGTTCTTCGCAGATAAGCAGAGTCCCTTCCCTGCCAATCCCAAAAAGCACCATGATTCAAAGCAATCGTATCCATGACATCAGTGAAGGTTAGTTGCCCATCAAAGTTAAACGCCGCATCACGAGCAGCCATGTCATCAGGGGTGTTTACAACAATCTTTCTTTCCTCAGAGAGTTGCTTTAAAACCTCACCCACCCTTTGGTTCTCATCCCTGCGCTTAAACTCCTTTGGAATTACTGCTTTCTCGAGTGTCAAGATTGTTGTTCTTTGTGGGGACAAAGAAGCCTTTGCTTTTTCGATAGATAGCTCAACAGTAATTCTTGATTCTCCGTTAGGACTGTTTAGTAAATAAGGCTTAATGGTATAACCTGAATTCCTTATGACTTCCAGCAGAATACTTATGAATGAAGGCTCTTCCTCGTCGGCATCAGGATCGTTTGGATTAATAGGATTAAGAGGAAAGGTGGTGAGATCGAAATCCTCGGCAAACCTAATCCTAGACATAATCTTCCACGACCTACCATTGTCTTGAAACAGGAAGAATTCATCTGAAAATCTTCTCCCTACAGTATCCTCATATTTCTTGATAAGTTCGGAAATCTTCTTGCTCGTTTTTAAACTCTCAAAAAGCTGATAGCTGACAGGTGATTCAAATCTTTTTAACAGCTGAACTGACGTAAACGAATCAAGCTTTGATTGCCCATCTCTTTCTTCATGAAGATTAACGATAATTGTCTTCGGTCTTTGAATTTCTGACTCAAACCACTCATGAGGGAATTCCGATATCGATCCTAGAATCTTTTCATTTGTCGATGATGCCTGATTGATCTTGCAACGATCAATATATTGATCAGTACCTCCTTTCATCAGGTAAAGGTAACCCGCTGTTAATTTTAACCAGCTCATTGCTTTTGCCCCTCAAGTTTGAAAAGGTTGAAATCTAGAATCATGACGCTTGCTGGGGAGTATTTAGTATCACGTTCACTGGCCCAACCGTTTGTTTTAAGCAATTTAGATCATCTCGGCTCAAGTCACTGACTAAACCGGGTCGACTTCTTTGGTTTAATGCTTTTTCAACTACGCAACTTGCGTCGTCACTCTTGCGCAAGCGCAATAAAGCCTGTTGGCCTTCAAGCTCAACTGATAAGGTTGGTTCAGTCATCTGTTGCACCTGCTTTTATAAAGGAAAAAGGTGTTAAAAAATTGACTGCGTAGTCGAAACAATTTGCATTGTAGCAAATACTAACTGGCATAGCCATCTGCTTCATGAATTGTTGCTCGGCCCACAGGGCAGGGCTGATTGAAAGTCCGTCACAAGTGAGCTCGCCAGGGCTGCGACGATTGGGTTTGGTCGGTGGGAATGGATCCCCTCTTTGCCAGAACCCTCTCCTGCCAATGTCTCTGCCGACCTGATCAGTTTTCTGCAGGCGATTCCCGAGGGACGGGTGCGCCGCGGGGTGCGCTTCCCCCAATGGTTTCTGCTCCTGGTTGCGGTGCTCGGGATCTTGAGCGGCTGCCAGAGCCTGCGGGATCTGGAGCGCTTTGCCATCCGCCATCACGCTGCGCTGATCCAGGCGTTGGGGCTTGAGCTCAGGCGACCTCCCACTGATTCCACATTCCGGTATCTGTTCTTGCAGGTGGATGTAGCCGAGATCTGCCGGCAGCTGCAGGTCTGGATGCTGGCCCAGATTCCTGATGGTGCAGCCGGTCTGGATCAGCTGGTGTGCGATGGCAAGACCCTGCGGGGCTCGATCGTCGCGGCCGAGGTCGGTGGCGGGGCCTATGGCCTCCGGCCGACTGCGTCAACATTGCCCAGGTGACCCTCTACTCCAAGGCTCTTGGAGCAGCGATTGCCCAGGCCACCTATGACACCCGCGAGAACCACGAGCGCGCGGTTCTGCTGGAGCTGCTCTCCACCATGGATCTCGAGGGCGTCTTGATCCAGGCCGACGCGCTCCACACGCAGAAACCGTTTTTCGGCAGCTCACGGAGCAGGGGGCCGACTTCCTCCTGACGGTGAAAGCAAACCAACGGACCCTCCACCGCCAGATCAGCGAGCAGTTCCTCTACTCCCGCAAGATCCCTTTCACGGCAACGGTTTCAGAGCACGGTCACGGGCGCGACACCACCTGGTCACTCAGGGCCAAACAGGCTCCTGACTTCATCACTGAGGCCTGGCCCGGCAGCAGCTGGATCGTCGAACTGGTCGTCAGCGGCAAGCGTGCCGGCAAGCCCTCCCTCCAGCGGCATCTCTTTCTCACCAGCCTGCGCACCACGCCAAAAGCGCTGCTGCAACTGGTGAGGGACCGCTGGTGCATTGAAAGCTGGCACTGGCTCCGCGACACCCAGCTCCATGAAGATGACCTCCGCTATGGCGGCCCCGGTGCAGCGGTGCTGGCCACGCTGCGCACCCTGGCCCTGAACCTGCTTGGACTCCACGGTCACCACTCGGTGAGAGCTGGGCTGGCCGCCGTGGCCCACGACATCGCCAAGCTGCTCGCCATGGCTGGGATCAGGCCGGGATGGGCGACTTGACCAGACTTTTAATCAGCCCTGGCCCACAGGGGATGCCTCACGGGGTCGCCTAATAGTCTGTCCTCAAAGTCCTTGGCGGCCCAATCACCAATGGGATTGTTCGGCGGGTTTTACTGCTCCCGATGCCCGAGCCCCATTCCGCCCCAGTCGAACAGACTGCCCCGTATAACCTGATCAGCTTTCTCAAGTGCATCTCAGATAGCCGCTATCGTCGCGAGGTGCGTTACCCGCAGTTGTTTCTTGTGCTGGTGGCGGTGCTCGGAATCCTCAGCTGCTGACGCAGTTCCCGCGACCTGGAAGCGTTCGCCGGAGTGCTCCCTGACCAAACCATCCGCAGCACCAGTGTAGGCAGCACCCACGCCACCCAGCTTCGGCAAATGAGAACAGTACATGTAATCCACGGTGCCTGTCTCTGGCCCTTCCTCCCGCGCTGATTATTCCCCCTGGCGACAGCACCCTACGCTAACCGCCCTCCAGCCCTCCCTCCAGATCATCGCCGACTGCTGGTCCCTGCTCGCCGCTCCTGACGGCAGTGGCCGCAAGGAGCACATCCTCCACACAGGTGAACGGGAACCGGATGCCGCCTACCGCAAGCGCTTGGTGACGCCCAGACCTCCGGCTTCTTCCGTGCCGCCCTGCGCACCTACGCTGAGATGCTCAGCCTTGGGAGTTGGCTGAACCAGCCGGCCAGCCTGGCCTCGGTGCTAACCGACTTTCGTAAGTCGAGGCACAGACCTAGGCGTGTTCCTGGCCGCTGCTGACCTGCGGGTCCTGCGCGACGGCGCCGCCCTTGTGCTGGTGCTCCCACCTGAACAGAGCCGGCCCAGCGAGGGCGACCTCCAGGAGGCCCTGCGCAGGGGTGATCGGTTGTCGCTGCCCCGGCTGCAGCTGGTCCCCCGGACCAAATGCCTGAACTGGGAGCTGCCGGAGTCCTACGGCCCACCGGCCGGATCGTCTGACGGGAGTCTTTGTACTGGCCCATTGGTGCTGAGTCACCTGAAGCCGAGTATGTTGTCACCGAGCGAATCAACGCCCTGCTGGGCGATGCCGACGCCCCCCGATCGCTGGCACTACCGCAGCCTGCAGCTGCTCACTACCGGTGAGGCCGTCACCGATCTGCAGCTGGCCCATCACCAGATCTGAGCCGACCCCAAGGGGCTGGCGCTGTCACGACCCCGTGGTTACGAGCATCGGGGGAAGCTGCTGCCGGCTGCTGGTACACCTCTGAGGGCTCAGCCTTTGGGAAGAGTGACTTGCTGCACCTGGGTGGACAGTCGGGAGTACGGCCTGCAGTTCAAGGTCTTCTTGCTCAAGGCCCCAGCGCCCACCACCGCTGAGTGGATCGAAAAGTACCTGGGTTCGGGAATGATCCGTGGCATCGGCCCGACCTACGCCAGCAAGCAGGTGGGCGCCTCTGGGGCGGAGGCGTTCGAATAGGCCGCCGAGCGGCTGCGGGAGGTGCCGGGCATCCGCCCGGTGCGCGGCCGGCGGATCTGCTAAAATGAGAAAGTAGCTGGCGAAGTAAATTTAACAGATTTCCTCGGAGGAAATGATGACGCAATTAGTCTTCGTTCACGGCGTGTCGGTCCGCAACCAACCGGGCGATCAGGACTATGAAGAAGACGTTGCGCGGCGCCGCAAGTCTTTTCAGGAGATGGGCTTTGGCGGCGGTGCAGTCGAGTTCTACGATCCCTATTGGGGCAAGTTCGGAGCACCGGCTACATACAAGTCGATCAATTTCGACGGCGATGTCGCGCTTGCTCTAGGCGGACCGGAGGATGTCACCGGGATTGCAGCCACGCTCTCGACTGGCGATCTTGCCGGGACTGCACTACGCGACGCTGCCGATGAAGATTTTGCCGCCACGGTCAATTCATTGAGCCTCATCCTCGCCAATCCGGACAATCCCGCCGGCGACCCCGAGCTCGCATTGCAGATCGCTGACTACCTCGTCGCGCTTGAAGATGCAGAGGGCGAGGTGGCAAAGCCTGGCTGGATGAACACTCCCAAGCCGGCAAACGATGGAGATTTCATTACACGGCTCGAACGTGCCGCACGCCCGGCAGATGTGCAGGCGCTCGGCCTCGGCGAGGCGCTAAACAAAGCGGGCAAGTGGCTGCTCGGTAAAGGCATTGGGCTTGTCGACGGCCCCGCAGCTCGACTGGCGAGACGGTTGACCCCTGCGGTGGCGATGTTTCTCGGAGATGCCTTCATCTACCTGAAGCGCGGCGGCAATGGCGACGATCGCTTCAACGAGATTCGTGCGGCCATCGGCGGCGATCTGGTCGAGGCCGCCAAGAAGGCCGAGGCCAGTAACGAGAAGCTAGTCGTCGTCGGCCATTCGATGGGGGCAAATATCCTCTACGACATGCTGACTGATGCAGCGCTTCTCCAGCAGTTCGAGAGCCAAATCGGCATCAAGCTCAAGATCGACCTATTCCTGACAGTCGGAACACAGATGGGGCTTTTGCAAGAACTTGGCCTGTTCGGAGATGGCGATGGCATCCGCCCCACCCCCTGCCAACTCTGGTGGCATGTATACAACAAGATGGACGTGCTCTCCTTTGGTGCGCGCGGTGTGTTCACCGAAGTTGAGCAGTTCCATAGCGACACAAACGCTAATATCGCCGATGCCCACAATGCTTATTTCACCTCGCCAGTGTTTCAGCGGCGGCTCTACAAGCGGCTGAAGGCGGCGGGGATCGTCTCGTGACGCTTGTCTACGACCGGCGAGCGGTGATGGCCGAAGACGAGCCGCAGCTGCACGCGCTTGTCATTGGTTGCGG
This sequence comes from Cyanobacteriota bacterium, assembly GCA_046340375.1. Taxonomy (GTDB): domain Bacteria; phylum Cyanobacteriota; class Cyanobacteriia; order PCC-6307; family Cyanobiaceae; genus Cyanobium. Next base: position 6,537 of record JBKDSZ010000091.1, read on the forward strand.
CCGCTTCCCGCATTTTGATGGCGATGTGAATCGCAAGGCCTGCACTGACAGCGCAGAGGCCATGGTCGAGCTGCTGCTTAAGCATGCTGACCGTTTCGAGGCGAAGCTGGCATCGATCGAGCTGTTGCTCTCTGACCCCCACCTCAATGAGGGCGAGGACCGTTTCCGTGCGCTATCCGAGCACGATCCCCGAGCAGATCTGGGCCTTCCGGCGGAGCGCCGCGATGCGGTAGAACCGGCGCGCGAGGCTGAGGTCAAGAAGGCTTATGAGGCCTGGTTCGCTCGCTGCCGCAGCGACCGGCGCGACCACATGCTCTTCTATGGCTGCTCCCACGGCCTCGCCGATCGCGATAGCGAGGGACTGATGGTCCTAGAAGATGTGAAGAGCCGCACTAACAAGTGGGAGCAGGTGCTCAATGTCAGCAGCATGGCATCGGGCGTACCGATTCGCTTCCGTCCTGGCGCCGCTTGGTTCTTCCTCGATGCCTGCCAGGAACTGCTCACCGAAATCGTCGACCAGATTCGCGGCTTGGTGGGCATCCAGCCAGTCCCAGTCGGCGCCACCGAACGTCGTGAATACAACATGCAGGGTGGGGCTCGACCGCTGGTGATGGGCACCGACTTCGGCTTGCGCACTTACGCCGGGAAGGAGGGAGTTGCCTTTTTCACGCAGGCGCTGCTCGAGGGGATCGAGCGCTATTGCTTCGAGCCGCGCGGGGCCCGCTACGTCATCACCGGGCGCAAGCTGGCGCAGGGCGTGCCCGAACTCTCGCTCAGCCTGTTCCGCCGCGAATTGCGCATCGGCGGCTTCGGCAATGACAATGCGCAGATCATGACTGCGCTTTGCGAGGTTGCCGAGCCCCAGGTCGTCTTCCACATCAGCTGGGATACGCAGCCGCGTGGCCTGATAGACGTGGCGCCGCTCGGCCTCCATGCCGCCGGCGACCCGTCCGAGGTGCTGGCCATGCGTGAAACTGACCAGAATGGCGACGTATGGATAATCAGCCGGAAACTTCCAGCCGGCGTGGTAACATTGTTCCTGCGCGAAGGTGCGGACCGTATAGAGAACACCATCCCGCTTATCAATCCGCCGGTGATCCGACACGAGGTCTACCAGCCATGAGCGCTAGCAAGGACGACCTGCTCCCCGCCGGGCGGTTCACGCTTGCCTCTCCCGGAGACGGGGCCTACAAAGTCCGGATTTACAATAATCAAGGCCTCTCGTTGGCCGATTTCGTGATGACCGGCACGGATGCGCGCGAGATCCTCGAGGTGCCGCCGGGCAACTATCACGCGCAGATCTTCGATTTTGGCCGCAAGCGTAGCGCCGAGCTCGTGCTCGCTCTCGATTCGGCGTCTGGCACCACCAGCGCGGTCTCGCTCGCGGCGCAGGCGTGGATGGATGACAGCGAGGAAGCGGCCAGCCCGCTTGCGATGCAGGTGGTTGAGGGAGATTTGCGCCGCAAGCTCGCGGGCGCCTATCGCAAGTCGCAGACGCTCAAGACTGGTTTTGGAGCAGCGGTCGCCTCGGTGGGATCGCTGGCGGCCGACGGACTCGCCCGGTCGCTAGGCGCCGATTCGATGATCGGGATTGGCTCATCGAGTGAGGCGATTAAGATCCATCGGCAATTGCTGGGCGACCTCGCAAACAGTGAAGGTAGCGAGCTTTCCTTCACCTACCCGCTCGCCATAGTTAAGGCGCTGGGCGATGTCTCCAAATCGGATCTAGTACGGGAGGCGGATTATGTCAGCACCAAGAAAGACGGCGGTGAACGACTGAACTTTACGGCGTTCTACGAGGCTCTGCTGGAATCCAAGGGAGTCAGCCTAGGGCAGTCAAGTACCGACAACCCCGTCTTCGAGATCGGCCTCTCTGAAAGCGTGCCGGAAAATGGTCAGACCGGCTGGCTGCCGCCCTCCGATCTCGCCTTTGACTACGCCGAGCGCGCCGCGCCGGGCGTCGTATCGATCACCATCCGCGAGCGCCGACCCATGCCGCGCAAGACGCGGCTGCGGCTGAATGTAAGCGTCGCCGGACTGCCCACGATGCGCGCCCCAGTGCCGCTCTACAACGGCGGCGTGACCTTGCGGATTGCTCCGCTGATGCGTGAGACCGGGGCGGATTTCCTGATCGATATCATTGCTGTCGAGGAGCGAGTCGAGGCTCTTGTGGTCGCACTCAAGCGGATGCCCGATGCCGATGCCCTCGCCACACTCGACTGGGCTTCGGGAGCCATGCGCGACGATGCAATCTCAATCCTTGCGCAGAAACAGAACGACTTATGGGCCGCCAGCGTCGCCGCGCTGATCCTCGCGCGGAGTGGTGAAATCGGCACCCGCCTGCATTGGTTCGAGAACCTTGCCAATTGGGCCCCGCATATCGCCGATGCCCCGATCGCGCTGGCGGGCGCGTTGGCGGTGGCGGGCGACGGCGAGGCAGCCGCGCTTGAGCGCAAGCTCTTGGAACAATTGCAACGCTCGGACGCAATTGGCTCGCCCAATTTCGTGGTCGCGCACCAGCTCTCGCTCGACCTACTTGATGGTTTGCGCACGGCGGCCAAGGACAGGGACGTGCGCCGCGCCGCGCGCGACCTCTACAGTCGCGGCACCCGCCGCAGCCGCAAGCGAACCTTCGAAAGCGCCTATGTGATCTGGGAGCACCTGCATAAAGGCCAGCTGCGCAAGGGCCAACTGCCCGCCGAGCGCTATCTCCGCGTGGCCTCTGGCAGGCTCGGGCCTACTGGCTTTGGGGTGGAGCATTGGGTCTATGAATAGCGCCAGATCGAGTCTAAGACTAGTTGTGCTACCCCATCACGTTAATGCTCCTATCCATCGTCACAGGACCTGATTGGTGTGTAACTCACCGCCATTCAGGTGGTTGAACATCTCAGCTTCGCATGGAGCTGTAGATGCTGGAGGTTCATGCATGTAGGCGGGTCAACTTATCCCACGTGACAAACGGACTCGCTGGCTCTCGTCAGATCTCCCGCTGGCAAAAGCCAGAAGCCCTTTCCGGCAAACCGTGCCACCAGCCTCCAGTCCGCGACCAGCTAGTGTAGCGACCCGCAAGTAGCGCATAATAGGTTAATGTCTACAAGAGGATCGCTTCAATGCCCAGAGGACGCCAACTTAAACCGCTGGTTCTTAGTGATGACGCTCGTCTTGAGCTGCAAGCAATTGCCAACTCAAGATCCATGCCACATTCAATTGTCATGCG
>JBKDSZ010000092.1:0-18913 GCA_046340375.1 Cyanobacteriota bacterium
GAATGGGATCTGTTTGTGGGGAAAGTGCAAGCCTGGCTGGAGCAGGCCGATCTTCCGTGCCAGTGGGATCGCCTCAGCGGCCCCCTGCGCGGCCTGGGGCTGCTTCTGGCGGTTCTGCTCGTGCTCAAGCTCTATGGAGCCCTGCTCGACACCTTGGACGATCTGCCCCTGCTGCCGCGGTTGTTGCAGCTCGTGGGCTTGATCGTTCTGGTGCGCTTCAGCGTCAACCGCCTCACCCGCCGAAGCGACAGGCAGGTCCTTTTGGAGAACTGGAAGCAGCGTTGGGATGCCTTTCGCGGCTCCTGAGCCGGGCCCCTCAGCGGGGGTGCGGGGGGAGGCGCTCCGCAGCTTGTTAGCTTGGCGCCAATCCCCCTGGTTCCCTTGACCCTTTCGCTCGGCCGCTTCCGCACCGTCCGTCGCGCCTACGGCATCGATGAAATCGCCCTGGTGCCCGGTGGTCGCACGGTGGATCCGGAGGTGACGGACAGCCACTGGAGCTTGGCTGGCATCCAGCGGGACATCCCGATCATCGCCAGCGCCATGGATGGGGTGGTGGATGTTCGGATGGCGGTGGAACTCTCCCGCCTCGGGGCCCTGGGCGTGCTCAACCTGGAAGGGGTTCAGTGCCGTTACGAGGATCCTGAGCCTGTTTTGGATCGGATCGCGGCGGTCGGCAAAGAGGAGTTCGTGCCGTTGATGCAGGAGCTCTACAGCCAGCCGGTTCAGGAAACCCTGGTGCGTCAGCGCATCGCGGAGATCCGGGAGCAGGGCGGCATCGCCGCGGTGAGCGCCACGCCGGCAGCGGCCCTGCGTCTGGGCACCGCAGTGGCGGAAGCCGGGGCGGATCTGCTGTTCGTGCAGGCCACGGTGGTCTCCACCGAGCATGTGGGTCCCGTGGGCCGGCAAAGTCTGGATCTGGAGGCCCTCTGTCGCGATCTGGGGGTGCCGGTGGTGATCGGCAACTGCGTCACCTACGAGGTGGCTCTGCAGCTGATGCGAGCGGGGGCCGCAGGGGTGATGGTGGGCATCGGACCGGGGGCGGCCTGCACCTCCCGAGGGGTGCTGGGGGTCGGGATCCCCCAGGCCACCGCCGTGGCCGACTGCGCGGCTGCACGGGAGCACCACCTCCAGGAGAGTGGCCGCGCCGTGCCCGTGATTGCCGACGGCGGCATCGTCACCGGCGGTGACATCTGCAAGTGTCTGGCCTGCGGGGCTGATGCGGTGATGATCGGCTCGCCCATCGCGCGGGCGGCCGAAGCCCCTGGCCGCGGCTTCCACTGGGGCATGGCGACCCCCAGCCCGGTGCTCCCCCGGGGCACGCGCATTCAGGTGGGCACCAGCGGCAGTCTGGAGAAGATCCTGCGGGGTCCCGCCAGCCTGGATGACGGCACCCAGAATCTGCTGGGGTGCATCCGCACCTCCATGTGCACCCTGGGGGCCCGCACCCTGCGCGAGATGCAGCAGGTGGACGTGGTGGTGGCCCCCTCCCTGCTGACGGAAGGCAAGGTCTACCAGAAGGCCCAGCAGCTGGGAATGGGCAAATAGCCCCGCCGTGTGGCGCCTTCGGGATCGGCACGCCCCATGGGCGCTACCCTGAGGGTGTGGGGGCTACGGCTCGCACACTCCTCACACCGTTCAGCCCGGCGCGTCCGGGCCTTTTGTCTTTCGGTCAGCGCAGTGCAACGACCTGCAACGCTTGCCTGACTGTGGCGGAATGCTTGCATCACCGTTGCTAAAATGGCCTGATCTACTGCCGCACATCCAGATGTCCAGCGCCCCGGCTGTCACCGACGCGTCGTTCGAACAGGACGTTCTGAACAGCGATGTCCCTGTGCTTGTGGATTTTTGGGCGCCTTGGTGTGGTCCTTGCCGGATGGTGGCCCCGATCGTGGATGAGATTGCCCAGGAATTCACCGGCAAACTCAAGGTTTACAAGTTGAACACGGATGAGAATCCGAATGTGGCCAGCCAATACGCCATTCGCAGTATTCCCACCCTGATGATCTTCAAAAAAGGCCTCAAAGTGGAAACCGTTGTTGGAGCTGTGCCTAAAACCACCCTCAGCAACACAATCAGCAAGCACATCGCCAGCTGAGCGCAAGCTCTTGCTCCTGGCCTGGCCTCTCGATTCCCCCTCGCCGTACGTCCCCTGTCCAGCACGGCCTGCTCGCTCTCCTTTCCCGCCCGCGGCCGCGGCCCTTTGGAAGCCCTTGCCGAGGAGTTGGAGGGACATCCGCAGCGGCGTCTGATCCAGCGTTCCGTGTTGTCGCTCCTGGAGATTTCCCGCTCGGAGAAGGAAGATGAGGAGGTGTGGCGGCTGATCAGCGGTTGCCTGGCCGACATCAGTGAAGCTTTGCAGGTGTTCCGTCCCAGCCGCGGGGCCCGGAAGATCAGCGTCTTCGGTTCCGCCCGCACCCAGGCCCACGACCCCTCCTACACCCTGGCGGAGCAGGTGGCGCGCCTGGCTGTGGAGGCGGGATTCGATGTGATGACCGGCGCTGGCGGTGGCGTGATGGAAGCGGCCAACAGTGGTGCGGGCACCCCCCACAGCATTGGTCTGAATGTGGATCTGCCTTTTGAACAGCATCCCAACCCCTTTGTCAGTGCCAGTTCCGGCCGCCTGCTTTATTTTCGTTATTTTTTCACCCGCAAACTGTTTTTTCTGCGCGAAAGCGATGCGCTGGTGGTGTTGCCCGGCGGCTTCGGCACCCTGGATGAACTGTTTGAATCCCTCACGCTCATCCAGACCGGTCGCACATCCCCGATTCCACTGGTGGTTCTGGCGCCGGAGGGGGATGATTTCTGGTCGACCTGGCGGGCCAATGTCACCGAGGTGCTGGCCAATCGTGGGCTGATCCTGCCAGAGGATCGGGCCCTGGTCGTCGAGGCCAGCTGTGCCGAAGATGCCGTGGCCCGCATCTGTCATTTCTATCGGGTTTACCACAGCGCCCGTCTTCAGCAGGATCGGGTGGAGCTCTTGCTCAATGCCCCCATTCCCGAAGAGCGGCTTCCGGAGCTCAACCAAAGCTTTGGTGATCTGCTGGAGGATGGAGCCATCGCGGCAGGGGAGAGCGTGGATGACAACGGCATCCTGCGTCCCTGCCTCCGTCTGCGTTTTGACAAGCGCCGGGTGGGCCGGCTCTATCAATTCCTGGATCACCTCAATGGGCTCGACTTGCTCACCGCTCCGTCCCTGAACCATCCGGGGGAGCGGCTCTGCGCGCCGCTGTGAGGTAGCCATGACACGGTTGGGCCTGGTGGATTACGGGATGGGCAACCTGCATTCGGTGCAACGGGCCTTCGAGCGGCTCGGGGCGGAGGTGGTGCCGGTCCACGGCGCGGCGGCCATGGATGGGTGCGCGGCCCTGGTGTTGCCGGGAGTCGGGGCGTTTGATCCCGCCATGGAGCGGTTGGCCTCCGCCGATCTGGTGGAGCCCCTGCGGCGCTCCTGCGCGGCGGGGCGCCCGCTGCTGGGCATCTGCCTGGGGTTGCAGTTGCTTTTTGAGCGCAGTGAGGAGGGCCGGGGCGAGGGCTTGGGGCTCCTGCCGGGCCATGTGGCTGCCCTGTCCCGCTGGCCCGGCCATCCGATCCCCCACATGGGCTGGGCACCGCTCCTGCCGGCCCAGCCCTCGCCTTTGCTCCCGCTGGAGGCGCCCGCGACCTGGGTCTACTTCGTCCACTCCTTCGCGGCGGTGCCGGCGGATCCCGCCAGCGTCACGGCACGGGTGGCTTGGGGGGAAGGCGACGTGACCGCGGCGGTGTGGCGGGATGGGATCGCCGCCTGCCAGTTCCACCCCGAGAAATCGAGCACCATCGGCGCCGCCATGCTGCGGCGCTGGCTGGATTGGGTCGAGCGAGTCTGACGATGGTTTTGCGGCTGAGTGGGGGCCGTCGGTTGCGGAGCCCCCGGGGGGAGGTGGCCCGACCCACCACCGGCCGGGTGCGTCAGGCCGTGATGAACATGTTGGCCCCTGAACTGCGGGGCTGTCGCTGGCTGGAACTCTGCGGTGGCAGCGGCGTGATGGCCTGCGAGGCGCTTCAGCGCGGAGCCGCGGCGGTGGTGCTGGTGGAGAAGGATCGGCGGGTGGCGGCCGTGGCGCGGACCAATCTGGAGGATGTGGCCCGGGGGCTGGCAGGTGCCGAGGAGGGGGGAGCCCTCGCCGTGGAGGTTGTGGTGGAGGAGGCCTTGCGGTTTCTCGGACGGGGCACCCGGGCCAGTGGCCGCAAGCGTTTTGATCTGATCTACGCGGATCCCCCCTGGAGTGCGGGCCTCCACGGGGCGTTGACTCGGGCCGTGGCCGAGGGCGGCTGGCTCGCTCCAGAGGGCACGCTGATCCTGGAGTGCGACCGGCTGGCCCCGCCGTCTCTGCCGGCGGGCTGGATGGAGCGGCGGCGGGGCACCCATGGGGGCAGTCTCGTGCTCCTGCTGGGGCAGGAGCCAGCGCTGGAGTCCTGAGGGACCCCTGCTCCCGGGCGGATCTCAGGACGCGTTGTCGTCGTCGTCGTTGTTGTTGTCCGCGGGCAGGGTGCTGGCGGGCACCGCTTCCCCCCGCAACACGGCAGAGGGTTTGCAGCCGAAGCTGCGCTCGAAATCAATGCGGAACCGGCTTTGGGAGCGGTAGCTGCAGCACAGGGCCACGCTGGCCACGGAATCATGGGGAAGGGGATTCCGCAGACGTTGGAGGGCCATCTGCATGCGCTGCTGGCGAATCCACTGCAGGGGGCTGCAACCAAACCGTTCCTGAAAGGCGTAGTGCAGTGAGCGGCGTGAGTAGTGGCTTTGCTCCTCCAGAACGCTCAATGGCAAGGGCTCCGAGAGGTGGAGCGAGATGTAGTCGAGCAGTCGATCCAGTCGCCGGTCGCTGTTCGAGGGTTCCCTGCCGTCGCTGGAAGGGCCTTGGCGCAGGTCGGCAAACACAAGCGAGGCCATCAGGCGATAAAGATGCTCTCGCAGCAGAAAGCCTTCGAAAAAGCCGTCGCCCAACTGGACGATGTGGTGGATGGCTGGCAGCTCAAGAATGATCACGTTCACCAGGGCGGCGCAGCGGCCATCCGTGCGGGTGGGGAGGGGGAACAGACTCCGCAAGGGCGATTGCAAGGCAGAGGGGGGCGACCATTGGCCGGGGGCCAGGCTGCGTGCCGCGCTCAACAACAGGAGCGGATCACAGCCGATCGTGGTGATGCTGCTGTGTTGCGCCTGGAGGGTCCAGGGATGGCCGGTGAGAAGCACCCCATCCCCAGCGACCATGTCATGGCTCTGATCGTTCTGCTGGATGGTGAGGTGTCCACCGTGCACCAACACCAGCCAATGGAGCGGATGGCCGTTGCATTCCAGGTGAAACGGGGAGCCGATGCTGGCGGCGATCGGGAGTTGGTTCGCCTGGAGGGCGCCATCGCAATGCCACCACTGCGATGGCGGGGTCAGCGAATCGAAATGACGAAGCGGAAGAACCTTGCTGAGATGGTTGGCGCAAATTCCCGGATTCTGAGAAACCTCAAGCTGCTCGCGTAGTGGATGATGGAGTGTGTCGGATCGCTGTGTCGATGGCTCCATGCTTGAGGAAGCAAGGATGAACGACAATGCGAGGAAAGGTGCTAAACCTGTCTATCAGGTCAGGAACAGTCCAAATATGCTTCCACTCCATTGGTCAACGGCAGGAGTTGACTGTATGAAGGGCTTCGCATTGCCTGGCGGCAGCGTAGAGCAAATTTGATGCCCGCCCACGACTGGATTGCGCAAAAGCGATTGGATCATGCAACGCCGCAACAATTCGACGCCTGAATCTGTCAGGTTCGCGTTATGCAATTTTTGCATGGCTGGCTTTGGGTGTCGCGCGATCAGGCCTGAAAGGTCCCAGCGCGTCGGACGGCTTCACGCCGCCGCCCCAACCCGGCCTGTCCATCGGTTCCTGGAAAACCAGAGGTCCCGGCTTCTCTCGGCTCGGGGTCCCGCTCAGGGGGGCGCGCCGCTGGACCAGAGGGGGCTGAAGCCTGACTGAAGGGGGCTTGTCGGACAACTGGAACCGAAAAGAGGGGGGGCGGCCATGGTCCAAGCGGCTGGCCGACGCGATTCGACCGCTTCATCGGGGGAGGTCGTCCAGAGCGCATCGACCCGCCCCAGGGGGGACGGCACAAACAACCCACGCTGGGAGATGGCCCGGATCGGAGTCGATGGACCATCGCCCAGAGCACACGGCCCTCAATCCTTCAGGAGCCGTGTACAGGAGGAACGGCTGGGTCAGCCCAGGGCGTTGCCCCGGCGGTATTGGTTCCAGGCGGCGACGAACAATCCGACCAGGGTGACCGGAATCAATCCGAGCACGATGCCGCAGAGGAGGGGTTCAATCACGGAGAATCAGCACGAGGCGCGTGCGCCCATTCTTCCACGTCCCTCTCCCCCCTGGCGACTGCCTCTCGATCTGTGACAGGCCCCCCCTCCCTTGCCACCTCCGCGTCCTCCCCGGCCGCTCCAGCCGCCCCCGCGCTGGAGGCGTCTTCCCCCCCCCGCGGCCGACGTCTGTTGGCGCTCCTCGCGCTGGTGGCCGGCATGGCCGTGTTGGTGTTCAGCCTGGTGGTGCTCCTTCCCGGCCTGCGCGACGACCCCTACACCCGGGCCACCCTCCACCTGCGGGGAGACACGGGGACGGGGGGGCGGCTCTTTCGCCTCAACTGCGCCGGCTGCCACGGCCTGGCCGCCCAGGGGCTGGTGGGGCCGAACCTGCACGGGGTCGGGCAGCGCAAGAACGACCGCCAGCTCATACAGCAGGTCGTGAGTGGTCGCACGCCACCCATGCCCCGCTTCCAGCCCGATCCGCAAACCATGGCGGATCTGCTGGCCTTCCTGCACAGCCTTCCTTGATCCTCCATCTGGTGCTGGTGGAACCCCGGGGAGACCGCAATGTGGGCAGCGTGGCTCGCCTTTGCGCGAATTTTGGCGTCGATCAGCTCAGGTTGGTGGCGCCCCGCTGTGATCCCCTCAGCGCGGACGCCCGCCAGATGGCCGTGCATGGCGTCAGCCATCTGGAGCGCGCCGAGATTTTTCCTGATCTGGCCTCCGCTTTGGCCGACTGCCGCCGGGTGGTGGCCGCCACCGGACGCCTGGAGGGCGCGCCCCTGCCGCTGCATCCGCCGGTCGAGGCGCTGGCGTGGTTGCTGGGGGCGGAGCCGGGTCGCTTCGGGACTGGCGGGACGGGGGAGCGGGCGGCGCTGGTGTTCGGGCGAGAGGATCGAGGGCTCTCCAACACCGAGCTGCTGGAGGCGGGCTGTCTCCTGCACATCGCCGCCGCCGCCTATCCCTCCCTCAACCTGTCCCACGCGGTGGCCGTGGCGCTCCACCAGCTCTGGACCCTGCGCCAGTCCGCCGGCCCGCGGGGAGGGGAGGCGGCCCCCATCGTCGCGGAACCGCCAGCGACCCTCGCCCTGCGGGGGGCCATCGAGGCGGCCTTGACGGATGCGGAAGCCCTTCTTCTGGAGGTGGGCTTCCTGCACGATCACACCGCCCGCGCCCGCATGGCCAAGCTCCGCGCCCTTCTCCAGCGCGCCCAGCTCAGCGAGAACGACGTGGCCCTGCTCCGGGGCATGGTGTGCCAGTTGCGCTGGGCCAGCCGCCGGGGTGTGCGCGACGGGGAGGCCCACTAGCGTCAAAGCGCCTTGTTCCCCACGCCATCCTGTGACGAACGGTCGCCCGCCCCGCTCCGCCGGTTCGCCCTGGAGTGGCCCCCTTCTGCTGATCCTCCGGCTCGTGGTGATCGGCGCTGGTCTGGGGGTGATCGCCGGCACGGGCCTGAAGCTGCTGGCGCCGCGCCTGGCCCAGGGAGCGGTGGGGGTGCCGCGTCTGGATCCGGCGTCCAAGGTGAGCGCGGGTGGCCACCGGGGCACGGGGCGGTTCGAACCCCGGCGGGAACTCACCACCGTGAGCCAGCGCTGGGCCAAGCTGGCGGCAGCCCAGAAGGACCTCATCGCCTCGGGTTTTCTGCTGGTCCTCGATGACGGCCGCTACGCGGCGCTCCAACCCGATCGGCCCCTGCCGGCGGCGAGTTCGATCAAGACGCCCATCCTTTTGGTGGCTCTTGACCGCTACGACCAGGGCCGCCTGCGCTGGGATGAATCCCTTCTGCTCACCAAGGAAACCCGCGGGGGCGGGGCTGGCTGGATGGCCAACAAACCGGATGGCACCCGTTTCCCCTTTCATGAGGCGGCCACCGAGATGATCCGCATCAGCGACAACACCGCCACCAACCTTTTGATCAAGCGGCTGGGGGGCAAGGAGGCCCTCAACGCCACGTTCCAGGAGCTGGGCTTGCCGGCCACGGTGCTGCGCAACTGGCTGCCCGATCTGGGGGGCACCAACACCAGCAGTGCCCGTGATCTGGCCCGCTCCATCGCCTTGGTGGACACCGGCGAGAAGCTGGGCCCCCGGGCCCGCGATCTCTTCCGCGAAATCCTCGGCACGTCGCACACGAACACCCTCCTGCCAGCCGGCCTGTTGAAGGCCTTCAACAAGGAGGCCGCCGACCCGGACAGTGAACTCCTCTCCGAGGGCATCACCGTCTACAACAAGACAGGCGACATCGGCATCGCCTACTCCGATGCAGGGCTCATCCAGTTGCCGAATGGTCAGCGGGCTGTGGCCGCGTTCATGGTCAAAGGTCCCTTCAATGATCCCCGTTCGGGCGAGTTGATCCGCGCCATGGCGGCCGAGGTGGCCCGGACCCTTGTCGGGAAGCGCCCATGACCGGACTTGCTCCCTGGCAACGCGGTGCGGCCCGGGCCCGCTGGCTGGTGGTGGTGGCGTTCTGGAGCGCGGGCGCCTGGCTGACGACCGCCCTGGCCCAGTCGGCGGGGCCGGATCGTCTGCGGTCCCAGGCGGTGGAGGCCCTCCCCGGCGGTCTCGATGCGGTTCCGCTGTTGAACGACAACAACCCCGAATTGATCATCGCTCCCGGCATCCTGCTGTCCACCTTTGCGGGCGGTCGTCGCCTCGGGACGCTCACCCTGGCCGACCCCACCGCCCATCTGGACACCCCCCTGACCGGCAGCTTCGATCTCTTCAGCCACCACGTCTACGCCGGCAAGCCCGAAACCCTCTCCTCCACCCTGTGGGTGGCGGTGGTGGCGGCTCCCCGGGGGGAACAGCCGGTGCCGTTGCGGCTGTTGGCGGGTGCCACGGCCCTCTCCCAGTCGGTGGATGGCAAGGAGCCCCAGGCGCCCTTCCTGCCCCTGCCGCCCCTGATGCCCCAAGGGCTGACGCCGGTCTGGTCGGGCCCGGGCAGCCGGGTGGCCACGGAGCTGCTGCTGCGTCTGCCCCCGTCGCGACGGGACTGGCCCGACCGCTGGATCCTTCAGCCCGGCACCCTCACGCCCCTGCTGGTCCTTCCCCTGCCGGTGCGCGGGCTGGAGCCCTTGCTGAACGGGCGCTCCCTGCAGCTGCGGTTCCACAGCGATGGCCCTGTGGATGTGGCCACCCTGGCGGCCTTCGGACCGGAGGGAGCGCCCCCGCCTCCAGCGGTGTGGGCCTCGATCCTCGCCGGGGGGCTGAGTCCCCGGGAGCATGTCCCCACGCCCCGGGGCGCCCCGGGGCCGATGGTTTATTCGCGGGTGAGCGGGGTGCAGCGAGGCGCCACCTGGACCGGCCGCCTCACCGATCCGGGCCAGCCCTTCCTTTCGGCGTCCCGGGCGCCGATCTCCTGGCCGATCAGTTCGCTGGAGCGGGGCACCCTTGGCACCGGCCAGGTGCAGACCGCCGAACTCAGGCCTTTTTATCCGGGCACGGCCTGGGCGGCCCATGGCAACTACGGGGTCACCTACGCCCTCACCCTGCCGCTGCGCAACGACAGCCGCCGCTCGGTGCGACTGGCGCTGGCACTCGAATCCCCCCTCAAGACCCGGGACCCCTTGGGCGGCTTGCGGTTTCGCGGGGTGCCGCTGACCGCCGAGAGCGGGAACGGCGCCCCCTCCGTCGGCCCTGTTGTGTTTCGCGGCACGGTGGAGGTGAGCGGCCTGGATGGGCCGGAGGGGCGGCCCATGGGGCGCCAAAGCTTCCATCTGGTGCAACGGCTCGGGCAGGAGGGGCCGCCCCTGGGCCTGGTGTCTCTGGCGCCGGGGGCGACCCGGCAGGTGCAGGTGCGCCTGATCTATCCGGCAGATGCCACGCCGCCCCAGGTGCTCAGCCTGTTGCCGGCCCCACTCCCCGCTGCGGGCTCTCCCGCCACGAAGGGCGGGCCGGAGGCTGTGAAACAATCGCCCGTTCGCCCCCTTTCGTCCGACCGGTGAGTGTGAGCAGCAAGCGCAGGGTGTTTCCGTTCACCCGAGTGGTGGGCCAGGAGGAGATGAAGCTGGCCTTGCTGCTCAACGTGATCGATCCCCGCATTGGCGGGGTGATGATCATGGGGGATCGGGGCACGGGAAAGAGCACCACGATTCGCGCCCTGGCCGATCTCCTGCCGGAGATCCCTGTGGTGACAGGGGATCCCTACAACAGCTCACCGGTGGATCCCGATCTCCAGAGTGAGGAGGTGCGCGGGCGGGCCGTTGGCGGCGAGGCGTTGCCCACGGAGCTGCGTCAGGTGCCGATGGTGGATCTTCCCCTGGGGGCCACGGAAGACCGGCTCTGCGGCACGATCGACATCGAGAAGGCCCTGAGCGAGGGGGTGCGGGCTTTTGAGCCGGGCTTGCTGGCGAAGGCCAACAGGGGTCTGCTCTATGTCGATGAGGTGAACCTGCTCGACGATCATCTGGTGGATGTGTTGCTGGATGCCGCCGCCTCCGGGTGGAACACGGTGGAGCGGGAGGGCATCTCCGTGCGCCACCCGGCTCGTTTCGTGCTGATCGGCTCCGGCAATCCGGAGGAAGGGGAGCTGCGCCCCCAGTTGCTGGATCGCTTCGGCATGAGCGTGGAGGTGCGCACGGTGCGGGATCCGGAGTTGCGGGTGCTGGTGGTGGATCAGCGCACGGCCTTTGACGCTGATCCGGTGGCCTTCCTGGAGGCCAGCGCCGCCGCCCAGGAGGCGCTGCAGGAGCGGGTGGTGGAGGCCCAGGAGCGGCTGGGGGGCGTCACCATCGATAATGATTTGCGCCTGCGCATCTCGGCGGTGTGCGGCGAGCTGGATGTGGACGGGTTGCGGGGGGACATCGTCACCAATCGGGCCGCCCGGGCCCTGGCGGCCTTCGAGGGACGCCAGACCGTCAGCGATGATGACGTGGCGCGAGTTGTGGCCTGCTGCCTGCGCCACCGCCTGCGAAAGGACCCTCTGGAAACCATTGATTCCGGCGACCGGGTGGTCAAGGTGTTCTGTCAGGTGTTCGAGCGGGCGCTGCCGAGCGGGGAAGACGACCGGCGGGCCTTCGAGCTGGCGCTGGCGGGATGACAAGGAGACCGCAGCCGGTCGCCGCTTGGCGCGATCCATCACTCCAGGAGGTCGTCGTCCACGACGCCCAGGGAAGCCCCGAAGGCCTTGAGGTTGAAGGCCTCATCTTGCCGGAGGCAGTGGGCCAGAGCGGTGAGATGGAAGGGGGTCCCGTAAAACGAGCGGGGACCCGGTTCGGTGCCCACAGCCCCGACGCGGCCGACCCAATCGAGCAGTCCCCGCCGCAGCAGGTGGCGAAACACGCCCACGGTCTCGCGCCGTCCCATTCCCAGCGCCTCATCCACCTCCCGGGGCGTCGCCCCCCCGTCCTCCACCAACACGAGCACCTCCAGGTCATCGAAGCTGAGGGTGCGATAGAAGAATTGCTCCATCGTCAGGCTGAACCAGCGCTGGGCTGGGGAGGAGAGATTCCTTCATCTTGGCGCCGTCTCGGCAAAAGGGAATGCCATGGCTGAAAAGACGAATCGGAACGGTTGGTCGCGACTGCGGCAGGCCTGAGGCCGCCCCATGCCCAGCCAGTGCGTTGCAGACCCCCCTGCCCAAGGAAGCGGCGAGGAGGCAAGACCGCCTGTCTTGCAATAGGCATCTCTACCCAGAGAAGACGAAGCAGTTGTGAAGAAAGAGCTGGCGTTTGCTGGGGGATTCGCGGTGATTGGAGCGCAGGCGGTGAAGGCGGTTGACGCCATCGGCGTTCTCCTCGGAGAAAGGCGTGAACGCCTGGCGTTCAATCCCCGGCGCGGCTGCAGGCGCCAGTCGCTGACCTACCGCTGAAACCAACCCGTGAGGGCCACTGCCAGTGCATCGGCCGCGTCATCGGGCCGGGGAGGAACGGCGAGCTCCAGCTCGCGCATCACCGCGTCGAGCACATCTCCCTTTTCGGCGTGGCCATGGCCGGCGAGGGCCAGCTTGATCTGCATCGGCGGGTATTCCACCACCGGGATCCCGAAGCGGGCCAAGGTCATCATCAGCACCCCCCGGGCCTGCACCACGGAGATGGTGGTGCTGGAGCGGTAGAAGAAAAACTTCTCCACCGCCGCCAGCTCCGGCTGCCAGCGGCGCAGCAGCACCCGCAGATCGGCGGCGATTTCCACCAGCCGCTGGCCCTCTACCCGGCCCGGGTCGGTGCGGATCAGCCCGCAATCCAGCATCCGCTGCCGTCCCTGTCCAGGCCGCCCGCGGGCGTCCGCCTCCACCTCGATGACGCCGTAGCCCACACGGGCCAAGCCGGGATCGAGGCCAAGGATGCGCATCGGCGAGGGCGGGCGCCGCCGCCCGAGGGGATTGCGCCCAGGGTCGCTCACGCCCGCGCCGCTGTCGATGGCTCGGCTGGTCTCCCTCCCGGCGGAAGGGAACGGCCGTGGGGCCGTGGTGGCCAAAATGCGGCCCAGCCCTCCAGCGAGAGCAGTCCGTCGTGCCCTTCCCCTTCGACACAGCCCCGCGCTCCACGCCCGACTCGCTGCCCCTCCCTGAGCCGCCACCAGATACCAAGACCAGCCTCCGCCGCCACTTCCGCGATCGGCGCCGCCAGGCCCTGCCCGCCGCCTCCGATGCCCTGGTCGCCGCCGCCGCCGCCCGCTTGCCCTCTCTGCTGGAGGCTCCCTTGTGGCTCGGCCTCTACTGGCCCGTGGGCCACGAACCCGATCTGCGCCCGCTGCCCGACCAGCTGCCGCCCCCCTGGCGGGAGCGTTTGGCCCTGCCCGCCATCCGCGACGACCGCCTGCTTTATCTCCCCTGGCGCCCTGGCGATCCCCTGGCTCCCGATCAGGTGGGCATCCCCGCTCCAACGGCGGCAACCCCGCTGGAGCCCGCCGCGCTCGGGCTTTTGCTGGTGCCCGCCCTGGCCGTGGATCACAGCGGCGTGCGGCTCGGATCGGGCGGCGGCTGGTACGACCGGTTGCGAAGCGACCCCCTCTGGGCGGTCGTGCCGGCCCTGGTGGTGGGGCCCGCCGTCTGCGTCGTCCCCCGCCTCCCCCGCGAACCCTGGGATGTGCCCTTCCCTGGTTGGCTGACGGAAACCGGTCTCCATCGGCTGGACCCCGGCGGCGCCACCTCGGCGAGTGTTGCAACCTCTTAAACGCTTGCCCCTCCGCTCTCCCTTGCCCGCGGGATTTGCCAGGATCCTTTTAGCGCGACTCCCTCTTTTGGCCTTGTCCCCCTCGCAGCGCCTGGTGTTGGCCCCGGCGTCCACCGCAGCCGCCGATCCTGGCGCCATGCCCACGGTGGCCGTCCAGGTGTTGGCGGCTGAGCTGGAAGCCCGTCAGGGGGCGGGGGAAGCCCTTTCCCTGATGGTGAGCACGATCGCTTCCATGGTGCAGGCCGCTCGGGGCACCAACAGCCGCTGGAACGCGGGTTGACGGGCCTGTCATCCTGAGTCAGCCCTTTTTGTATCGATGGCAGCGATGGTTGCGCCCCGAGCTCCCCGCCGCTGGCCCCTCCTGGTCGGCGTCTATGTCCTGACCGTTCTGGTCGCCCCTGCGGCGCGGGCCCATGGCATTGAGAGCACCCTGGAGCGGGTGGGTGATCATCTGTCCCGTGCGCCTTACCAGCTGGAAAGCCACTTTTCTTCCGGTCTGCCCGCGCGGGAGGCTTCCGTGCGCATGGTCAGTCCGGATGGCACCGCCTCCGTTGAACTGGGCGAGACCGATGCGTCCGGCCGGCTCACCTTCGCCCTGCCCTCCCAGGCGCGGGGCGACTGGGAGGTGCAGGTGGATGCCGGGCCCGGCCATCGCGACTACATCGAGCTGCCCGGTTCCGTTCCCTCCGGCCTTCAGGGCCAGGTCGGCCGGTCGTTGCACCCCCTTTCTCACACGCTGGGGTCCCTGGGCGCAGTGGCTCTTCTGGGCGCCATGGCAGGCCTGCTGCTTCACCGCCCCCGCCCATGAGCGCCATGCCACCAGCCGGGGGCAGCGGCAGCCCGGTTCTGGATCAGATGGTGGAGCGCCTCCGCAGCAGCGCAGATCCCAAACGCCGCTACGAATATGTGCTTTGGTTGGGCAAGAAGCTCCCTCCCTTTCCCGAGGATCTCCGCCTGGAGGAGTTCAAGGTGAGGGGCTGCGCCTCCAAGGTTTACGTGGTGGGCGGGCTGCGGGACGGCCGGCTGCATTGGCAGGGCGACTCCGACGCGGCCATCACCCGCGGACTGCTCGCCTTCCTCATCCAAGGCATGGAGGGGCTCACCCCGGAGCAGGTCCTCGCCCTGGATCCCGCCATTCTCGCCGCCACCGGTCTGCAGGCCAGCCTCACCCCCTCGCGGGCGAACGGCTTCCTCAGCATCTTTCAGACCATGCGGGCCCGGGCCCTTCAGCTGCGCGATGCCGCTCCCTCCTGACCCCGCCCGCAGTCTTTCGCGGGCATCTTTCTAGGATCAGCGGTTTGCGGGATGGGCTGATGGCCATCGGGGTGGGCTTGCTCGGGCTGGGCACGGTGGGAGCGGGCGTGGCCGCGATCCTGGCCAGTCCGGAGGGGCGCCACCCCCTGGTGCGGGAGTTGGAGCTGCGGCGGGTTGCCGTGCGCGATCCCGCCCGTTCGCGGCCCGTGGCCCTCGACCCGGCTCTCCTGTGCCTGGATCCCGAGGCCGTGGTGGATGATCCCGGCGTGGAGATCGTCGTGGAGGTGATGGGTGGACTGGAGCCCGCCCGCTCCCTGATCCTGCGGGCCATTGAGGCCGGAAAGCCGGTGGTCACGGCCAACAAGGCGGTCATCGCCCGCCACGGAGAGGAGATCGCCGCCGCCGCCGCCCGCTGCGGGGTGTACGTGTTGATCGAGGCGGCGGTGGGCGGAGGCATCCCGATCATCGAACCCCTCAAGCAGTCGCTCGGCGGCAACCGCATCCAGCGGGTGAGCGGCATCATCAACGGCACCACCAACTACATCCTCAGCCGCATGGCGGAGGAGGGCGCCGACTACGGAGCCGTGCTGGCGGATGCTCAGCGCCTCGGCTATGCCGAAGCCGATCCCGCCGCCGATGTGGAAGGCCACGACGCCGCCGACAAGATCGCCATTCTCGCCGCCCTCGCCTTCGGTGGCCCCGTGCACCGAGCCGCCATCGCCACGGAGGGCATCGACCGCCTCGACGCTCGCGACGTGGCCTATGCCTCCCAGCTGGGTTTTGTGGTGAAGTTGCTCGCCGTGGCGGAACGGCTGGATGGCCTGGCGGAGGTCGACGGGGGCGCCCTCCCCCTGGATGTGCGCGTGCATCCCGCCCTGCTCCCCCGCCATCACCCCCTGGCGGGTGTGCATGGGGTCAACAACGCCATCCTCGTGGAGGGGGATCCGGTGGGACAAGTGATGTTCTTCGGTCCAGGGGCGGGGGCTGGCCCCACGGCCTCGGCCGTTGTGGCCGACATTCTCAACATCGCCGGCATCCGCCAGGTGGGTGGCGCCGGGGCTGGCCTCGATCCGCTGCTGGCCGCCGGCAGCTGGCGGCGGTGTGCACTGGTGGATGGCAGCCACAGTCGCCACCGCAATTATGTGCGTCTGCGCACCCGCGATGAGGCCGGTGTGATCGGCAAGATCGGCACCGCCTTTGGCGCGGCGGGTGTGTCGATCCAGTCGATCGTGCAATATGAGTCTAGCAGTGGCCGGGCTGAGATCGTAGTGATCACCCACGATGTGGTGGAGGCGGATTTCCGCCGTGCCCTCACAGCGATCACCGCCCTGAACGAGGTGGAAACCGTGGCGGCCTGTCTGCGCACGCTCTGATCTCCCCGTGCGGATGTCCTGATGGGAGCTTGGAGAAGGTGCGCCACGAACCCCATCCCCGCCTCCGCCTGGCAATCCTTAAGCAAGAATCCAGATCTGGTTCCTTTCTGCCTCGCTCCCTCAGCCTCGCTCCCTCAGCCTCGTTCCTTCATCTTCGCCTCGTTTCATCATGAACCTCCACCAGGGGGACTGCATTCGCCTTCCCGAAACCCTGGCTGGCGACCATGCCTCCCACAGTCAGCTGTACCAGGTGATCGGGCTCGACGCGCACTCCGATCGCTGCTGGCTCCGCTGTTGGCCCCTGGCCCGGAGCGGCTCCCCTGTGTTTGAACTCGCCCTCAGCGCCGTCGGCCCCGTGGCCTGCCGCCCTCTCCCCCGCGCCTGCTGACCGGTCGCCCTGCCGCCCCTCCGCAGGGGGCGGCCCCACTGAATGACGGTCCTCTTGAATGGAAGTCCCCTCCCCTCCGGTGTGACTTCCGCCGCGGCCTCCCTTCTCTCCCGGTCGGCACGCCCTGGCCTCCTTCTCTGCGGCACTAGCGCCGCCCTGGCTGTCGCCCTCGCCGGCTGTCAGCCGAGCAGGCCTCCGGGCACCCTGATCGTGGCCACCAAGAGTCGCATCGCTTCCCTCGACCCGGCCAAAGCCTCCCGCATCGGCGAGCAGCAACTCCTGAGCGCTGTCGGCGATCCCCTTTATGCCATCGCCGCCGATGGACGGGTGGAACCCCGCCTGGCCGCCGCCCTGCCCCAGCTCAGTCCCGATGGTCTGAAGGCCCGCATCCCGCTGCGCCGCGGCGTGCGCTTCCACGACGGCACGCCCTTCGATGCGGCGGCGATGGTGTTTTCCCTGCGGCGCTTTCTGGCGATCGGCACCCTCAGCTACCAGCTCAGCGATCGGGTCTCCGTCATGCGGGCCCTGGATTCCCACACCCTGGAGCTGACCCTCAAGCGGCCCTTCTCCCCCCTGCCGCGGCTGCTCAGTTCCATCGTTCTCACGCCGGTCTCGCCCTCCGCCTACCGGGCCTTCCGCGACAAGCCCCTGCCCGATCGCTTCGTGGGCACCGGCCCCTACCGGCTGGCCTTCCACGGCGGTCAGCAGCTGCGCCTGGCTCCCTTTCGCGACTACTGGGGCCCGCCGCCGGCCAATCAGGGCCTGATGCTGATCAGCTACAGCAACTCCACGGCCCTCTTCGGCGCCCTTCGCAGTGGCGAGGTGGATGTGCTCCTCTCCAACAGCCTGGAGATCGACCATCAACGGGCCCTGCACCGTCTCGCCGAGGCCGGTCGCCTCAAGGAAGCCCTCGGCCCGCCCTTGGAGATCGGTTTCCTCTCCCTGCTCCCCTCCGAGCCCCCTCTCAACGATCTCCGCCTGCGCCAGGCCCTGGCCCACAGCCTCGATCGACGTCTCATTCAGGAGCGGGTGAGCCTCGGCCTGCGCCCCCCCCTGCGGTCCCGCGTGCCCCCCGGGCTTCCCGGCGCCGAGCCCACCGCCTGGCCCCCCGACGACCCGGCCCGGGCGCGCGCGCTCTTCCGCCAGGCGGGCTATTGCCACGGTCGCCGTCTCGACCTCCCCCTCACCTTCCGCTCCGACATTCCCAGCGATCGCCTCTTTGCCCTCACCTGGCAGGCCCAGCTGCGTCGCGACCTGTCCGATTGTGTCCAGCTCACCCCGGAAGGCATGGAATCCACCACCGCCTATTCCCAGCTCGACAAAGGTGCCTTCACGATGGTCCTGCTCGACTGGCTGGGGGATTACCCCGATGCGGAGAACTACCTCACCCCCATGCTGAGCTGCGCCAAGGCGGACGGCAGCCGCTGTCGGGAGGGGGCGAGTGTGCTGATGGGCAGCTTCTGGACCGCCCCCGGGCTGGAACAGGACCTCCTGCGCAGCAGCGCGCTGGCTGGAGACGAACGCCTGGCTCTGATGCGGCGCGTGCAGCGTCGCGCGGGGGACGGGGTGCCCTATCTGCCCCTCTGGGTGGTGACTCCGGTGGCCTGGGCGCAACCGCGGCTGCGCACCCCCCGTTTTGATGGATCCGGCCGCGTCGTGCTCAGTGCCCTGCGCAGCGAGGAAGGGCAACCATGAGCCGCCGCCGTGCCCTGTTCAGCTACCTGGCCGCCCGCCTGGGACTGGTGCCCGTCATGCTCTGGCTGATCGCCTCCCTGGTGTTCCTGCTGCTGCGAGTGGCGCCCGGCGATCCGATCGATGCCCTCCTCGGCAGCCGGGCACCGGAGGCCGCCCGCGCCGCCCTGCGCCAGCAGCTCGGCCTCGACCAATCGCTGCTCGCCCAGTACGGCAGCTTTCTGGGCCATCTGCTTCGGGGCGATCTGGGCACCTCCCTCAGCAGCGAGGAGCCAGTCACGCGCATCATTCGCGACAGCCTCCCCGCCAGCCTGGAACTCGGGGCGGTGGCGCTGTTGCTGGCGGCCGTTCTGGGGCTGGCCATGGGATTCAGCGGCATCGCCCGCGCTGAGGGCGGGGTCGATCTGGCCGGTCGCCTCTTCGGCATCGGCACCTATGCCCTCCCGCCCTTCTGGGCAGCGATGGTGATGCAACTGGTGTTTGCCGTCGCCCTCGGCTGGCTGCCCGTGGGCGGGCGCTTCCCCCCCACCCTCCCGCCACCGAGCGGCACGGGCTTCTATCTCCTCGACAGCCTGCGTCAAGGCAGCTGGCCCCAGCTCCTGGGCTCCCTGCGCCACCTGGTGCTCCCCGCCACCACCTTGGGCGTGCTGCTCAGTGGCATTTTCACCAACGCCCTGCGGCTCAATCTGCGCCGGGCCCTGGCGTCGGACTACGTCGAGGCGGCCCGGAGCCGCGGCCTGAGCGAGCGCCGCGTCGTGCTCCATCA
>JBKDSZ010000093.1:0-13213 GCA_046340375.1 Cyanobacteriota bacterium
CTCGGAATCCGCATGGACAAGACGAGCCCGGAAGTCCATCGGGGGGGAGGCGTGGCCGGGAGGGAGCTTTTCTAGAATGGGGCAGCTCCGCTCCATCGGCGAGCGATCGCTCAGCCCCGCCAGGACACCACCCCCCTGGACGACCGTCCTGGAAACCCTCATGGAAGTGGAAACCGTTCCCTCTCTCTCACCCCTGATCATCGGGGCGGACCAATGGCATGAGTTTCTCCTCCTCCTGCCCTTGCTCGTGGCCCTGGAGGCCATCCTGTCCGCGGACAACGCCATTGCCCTGGCCGCCATCTCGCGGCGCTTGCACAACCCGCTCAAGCAGCGGCAGGCGCTCAACATCGGCCTGCTCCTGGCCCTGGTGCTCCGGCTCCTGCTGATCGGGGCCGCCCGCTGGGTGCTCGCCTTCTGGCCCCTGCAACTGGCCGCCTCCTCCTATCTGCTCTGGCTCAGCGGCCGCCAATTGTGGGCGACCTGGGGGCCCTCAACGGCATCGCCCTCCGATTCGGACCCGTTGGATCAGGGGAGCCCATCGGCGAATGAGCATGGGGCCGCCTCCCCAACCGCCCTGCGCGATGTGGTGCTGACGCTGGCGATCACCGATCTGGCGTTTTCCCTCGACAGCATTGCCGCCGCTGTAGCGGTCACCGACCGATTGCCGATCGTCATGGCGGGTGGGGTGATCGGCGTCTTGACCCTGCGCTTGACCGCTGGGCTGTTCAGCCGCTGGCTGGAGATCTATCCCAACTTGGAAACTGCCGGTTACATCGCGGTGGGGTTGGTGGGTTTGCGGTTGCTCGTGCGGCTTGGCCTTCCGTGGCTTTCTCCTCCGGAATGGGTCCTCTTGGTGTCGGTCGCCATTCTCCTGGTGTGGGGATTCTCGGTGCGCGAGGAGCCCGCCCTGGCGCCCCCCCCCGCGGCGGACGGGGAGATCGGGAGTTAGGTTCGGCCCATGCGGGTGGACGTTCACTTGAGTGGCAGCGATCGTCTGCTGGCGCGCCTGGAGGTGGAGGAAGCGCAGAAGATTCCCGGGCCCGGTCTCTGGATGGACCTGGACCGCCAGCCTTTGCTGGTGATGCAACGGCGCCATCGCTACACGTTGCGCAACGGCCGTTATCACCTCACCTCCGTGGCCCTCGAAGTGAAACAGCAGGCCCGACCAGCCGACGCCGTGTGGTGGAACGGTCAGTGGGTGATTGGCGATCCGCACTGTCATTTCAATGCCCTGAGTCCGCTCCTGCGCTGTGCCGTGCTGCCGGATGGTCCCTGCTCCAGCTGCGGCCATTTCCAGAAGCGGTAGACGGCGGGCGACCGAGCGCCGATCTGCGTGAAACGATTCCAAGACCGAATGACCCCCTTGCACGGCGCCACTCCCGAATCCGAGCACCTCACCCGCCTGCACATCGGCTGTGGCCTCACCTATCTGGAGGGCTGGATCAACTGCGACGGCGGCCCGTCCACCCGCCTTTTCTCCCTTCTGCCAGCGCCGGTTCGCTGGCTGCTTCGGCGCTCCGGCAGACTTGGAAAAGGGAGGCTGGCCTTCTGGCGATTTCTGGAAGAGCATCCGATCATGTATCTCAATGCCCGTGATCACTGGCCCTTTGAAAGTGAAAGCATAGACATCATTTACTCCAGCCATCTGATCGATTGCTTCACTAAAGCTGAAATTCTTCACTTCTTTCAGCAAGCCTCTCGCGTCCTCAAGCCCGGAGGCCAAATCCGCCTTCTCGGCATGAGTGTGTCCCTGGCGGTTCAGACCTATCTGCAACGGGGAGACGCCACATGGTTGACCTCCGTTGTGTCCTTTCCCCATCCCGGAGAGGGATCATTGGCCGCCCGTCTGAAGCGCGCTGTTTGGCCCCCGGTGCTCTATCGGGCTCAGATGGACTTTCGCGTCTACCAAACCCTGCTCAGCTCCCATGGGTTTGAGGAGATTGTCGATCTCGCTCCCGGCGAGACCACCATCGCCGCCCTTGACCCGGTCAACCTTTGGCAGCGCCATGGGGAGTCGGTCATCGTGGAGGCGCGCAAATCCGCGGCCAACGTTCTCAGCAAGCCATGAGGGAGCAGGTGCCAGGCCGGGACGCCGTTGCGGCCCGCGAAGTTGGGTATCGCTACTCAACCCGGGAAAAGTGTTGGAACGGCTATCGGCAAGTCCGCGGTTCTTCGCCTTGGTTGGTGAACAGACACGGGTTCCCCTCCACCCCTCCCATGACCCTCACCTCCCCCCCGCCCACCATGACTGCCCCCAACGTCCAGGCGGATGGCCCCCTGGAGGCCCCCAGCGCCTTTGCGGCCATCGCCTTGGCCGCCGTCTCCTGGGACGGGGTGCTGAGCATGGCTGGCTCCAGGGCTCTGCGACACGCGCTGGACTATCGCCATCCCTATTGCGATTACGGCGACGCGGGCATGGTTCGGCTGATGGATCGGCTGTTGCGCGACATGCGCCAAAAAGGAGCCCAGCACCTGATGGTGGAGGCCGCTGAGGTGCTCAATCCCCGTCAACGGGCCACCGCCTATGCCGTGGCCGCAGAAATCATGCGGTCCGACGGCCCGCTGGAGGCGGATGAACGCAACATTCTCAGCAATCTCGCCGTGACCTTGGGGCTCCCTGAGGCGGACACGGATCGGGTGTTGGCTGTGATGGACCTGCTCCACGCTGACGTGATGCGCGGCTGAGGGCGCGGTGGGGCATGATCGCGTCGGATCAAACCCGATGACAACTCCACCGTCCATGTCCAGTCCCAACCCGCAGGTTTTTTTTGACATCAGCATTGATGGGGCGCCCGCCGGGCGCCTCATCTTTGAGCTCTTTGCCGATGTGGTGCCGAAGACGGCCGAAAATTTCCGTGCCCTCTGTACCGGGGAGAAAGGCGTTGGAGCGCAGGGCAAGCCACTGACCTACAAGGGCTCCAGCTTCCATCGCATCATCCCCGATTTCATGTGCCAAGGAGGTGACTTCACCGCAGGCAATGGCACCGGTGGCGAATCCATTTATGGCCGAACCTTTGAAGATGAAAATTTCTCGCTCCAGCATGGCAAGGCCGGTCTGCTGAGCATGGCCAATGCGGGCCCCAACACCAATGGGTCCCAATTTTTCATTACCACCACAGTCACCCCCTGGCTGGATGGCAAACATGTGGTCTTCGGTGAGCTGAAGGAGGGTCTCGACGTTCTGCAGGCCATGGAGGCTCGCGGCAGCCGCTCCGGCCAACCCAGAGGCACCGTTGTGATTGCCGACTGCGGCGTGAACGCCCTTTGCCAGCGAGGCCTCTCGCCAAGAGGCCCGGGCCGAGCTGGCTCAGCCCGGGTCCACCGGAGTTTCCACCGGAGTATGGGAGAAGGCCAAGCAACTCCGCCATTGATCTTGATGGCGCCTGTGTTCGGGCAGGTGTGTTTCCATCTCCAGCAGGATGGTTCGCAACGTCTGAACGGTGGCGGTGAGGTTGGGGCCTTTGTTGAGCATGAGGGCCTCGGCCCGCGATCCCATGGCCACATCCGTGATCTCCGCCCGGGTGGGCGTGCCATGGCGCACCATCGCGTCGAGCACCTGGGTGGCCCAGATGCAGGGCACATGGGCAGCGGCGCAGAGGTGAAGAATTTCCTCCTGTATTTCAGCCATGGCTTCCCAGCCACACTCCATCGCCAGATCTCCGCGGGCGATCATGACCCCCAGCGGCACCGGGTGGGCCATGGCCGCCAGGAGCAGGCGGGGCAGCTGAAGGACAGCCTGACGGGTCTCGATCTTCAACACCAGGGCCAGCCCTTGCTGCCCCCGACGGGCCCATTGCTGGTGGAGCGCCTCAACATCGGCCGGCCGGCGCACGAAGGAATGACTGAGGATGTCGGCATGGGAGGCGGCGAATTCGAGATCCTCCAGATCCTTGGCGGTGAGCGATGAAAGGGTGAGGGAACTTTCGGGCAGGTTGATCCCCTTGTCGGCGCGCAACCGGGATCCGCGCGGGCGGGCCACCGTGATCCGCACCAGCAGTTCGTCCGCCTGAACGGCCTCGATCCGGCCCTGGATGCGGCCGTCATCGAACACGACGGGCTCCCCCTCGCGGACGGAATGGAACATCTCCGGACAGCCGCAGGGAATCGCATCCGCCGCGTCCGTGACAGCCGCCGTCAAGCGCAGGGCATCCCCCACCCGCAGAAGCCGTTCCCCGGCCACAGGCGGCAGCGGGGCCACCTCAAGCCAGCCCTCACCGCCCTCCTGTGCAAACCGAAGACCTGCCGTGAAACGACAGCGTTGATGGCACAGCAGCCGCACTCCTTCCGGAGCCACCTCCACCACCTGCAGCTCCCGCCAGCGCCCCGAGGCGTCGCGCCCCCGCAGGCGGTGCCCCGGCTCCAGGCACCCCCATCCCTCCGGCAACACGGGCAGCACCGTCTCCCCCTCCCTTGGCTCGGCCGCTTCGGTGGCGCGGGCCAGCAGGCGCGCGGGTTGGAGCAGGCGCCCCAAACGATCCCGGTGGGGGCGACCCTCCACCACGCCGACGGCTGCGGGAAGGGGACCGGTGCGCAGCTTGGGGCCCGCCAGATCCATGGCGACTCGGCAGGAGCGGCCCTTGGCGCGATTCGCCAGCCGCACCTTCTCGATGCAGCGCCGCCAGACGGCTGGCGTGTCATGGGCGCAATTGATCCGGGCGATGCCCATGCCCGCCTCCACCAGATCAGCGATCCAGGTGGGGTGATCGGCGGCCTCCGCTGGCAGGGTGACCATGATCACCCGTGCGCCACACTCGGCGGCAGGACCGAAAAGCGCCTGGCTGTGGCCCTGGCGCAGCTCCTCTCCGCAGCGGTGGCTGGGCCCCTCCAGCACGGGACCAGGACCGGGCGACTCCCCCTCCAACTGTTCCAGGACGTGGATCACAGCCCCCAGGGAGGCCGCGACATGGCCATCACACCCGTCCAGCGAACTCAGGCCCCGCTCCCGCAAAGCCGTGACCAGCCCGGGGTGGTTGCTCTGGTGAAAGGCGATGAAATGGAGCAGGTTGCGGGCGCTCTGCCGATAGGGCGGGGCGATGGAGGCCAGGGTGTCCGCCTCCCGCTGTTCCAGGGCCGCCAGCCGCTCACGCAGCCGCCGCAGGTCGTCCAGGAGAGACACGGGCCAGGCCGAGGTGCTGCTTTCATTCTCCGCCGCCTCCGCGCGGCACCGATTAAGGATCGGGAAAGGTCGCGGGGGGAGAGGGATCTGCTGGCCTCGGGCCCGTCTCCGCCGCTGCGGGGTTGGAGCCGTTGAGCAGCCGTCGGCGCAGCCGATCCGCCAGCTCCTCTCCCAGCAGGGTGAGGATGGCGTACACCGCCACCAGGGCCAGGATCCGCTCCCAGGCAAAGGCGCTGAGGCTCTCCAGGAGTTGGCTGCCCAGGCCGCTGGCGCCCACCAGACCCACCACCACCGTTTCCCGCAGGATCACATCCGCCCGGTAGGCCCCGTAGGCCAGATAGGAACGGGCGACAGCGCTGAAGGAGGCGTGGAGCAAGCTCCAGCGGGGACCGGCGCCCATCAACTGAAGGGCCTCGCGGGGGCCGGCCGGGGCCTCGTCGAGGGCCTCCAGCAGAAGGCGGCCCAGAATGCCCAGGTTGTGGAATCCCAAGGCCAGGGCGGCCGTGAGGAGGCCCGGCCGCAGAACGAACAACAACAGAAGCGCGGTCAGCGGGGGGGGCCAGAGGCGGCCCAGGGCCCAGACGAAGCGCACCAGCCCCCGGGCCCCGGGCCAGGGGGCCACCACGAGCAGCAGCAGGGGCGCCAGGCCGATGGCCAGGGCGGCGGCGAGCAAGGTCAGGGCAAGCGTCTGGCCGATCAGCGACGCCCAAGGCAGGCTGAGCACCGTCCCCCATTGGGGCGTGCCAAGGGGAGGCAGGGCCACAGGAGTGGCCAGATCCGCCAGCCGCACCCCCATGGCCCCCGCCAGCCCCCAACAGAGCAGGGGCAGGAGCACCGCCACCAGCGCCAGTTCCCGACCCCCCGCCGCCAGGGGCCGCGTCGCTGTCTCCCGCCGTTGGGCGAGGCGCAGCCGCCTCGGCGCCAGCCAGCGGCGGCGGAGGGCCGTCAGGCTGTGCTCCAGTAAAAGCATGGCCGCCAGCAGGAGCCAAAGGCCGCACCACAGCTCCCGAAATTCCAGGGATTGGAGGGTGAGGCGCAGCTCGGTGCCAAGCCCACCCAGGCCGAAGACGCCGAGGAGGGTGGCGCTGCGCAGGGCGCACTCCAGGCGATAGCCGCCGTAGCTCAGCAAGCCGGGAAGGAGGGCGGGGCCGAGGGAGGTGAGGAGAGCCGCGGGAGCACTGGCGCCGGCGCAGCGCAACGCCTCCAGCCGGGAGGTGTCGAGCCCGTCCAGCAGATCCGCCAGCACCCGGGCCACCAGGGCGCTGTAAGGAAGGGCGATCGCCACGATGGCCACCACCGGCCGCAAGCCGAGCAGCTGGAGCAGCAGCAACCCCCAGAGCAGTTCGTGGAGGGAACGGGGCAGGGCCAACAGGCGCCGCAGGGCCCGGGCGGGCCAGAGCTGGCCCGTCGCCACCCGCCACACCGTTAGGGAGCTGGCGCAGCCCAGGAGGAGTCCGCCCAGCAGGCTGGCGGTCCAGCCGAGCAGGGCCATGGCCAGGGTGACGCCCAGACCCGTGAGGGCGGAGCGCCAGACCAGCGGATCCAGGGAGGGGTGGAGGGCGGCCAGGCCAAAGCGAGCCAGGAGATCAAACCCTCCCGCGTGCACCAGGCCCGGCAGGGCGAGGAGAACCGGAGGCACCACCAGGGCCGGCAACAGGGGCAGCAGGGGCGTGGCGATCCGCCAGCGGGGCGGAGGAACCCGGGCGGCGGACATCTCAGCCAGCACCGGAAGGTGTGCCCCCGTAGAGCGTCTCCAGATGGGAGGGCTCCAGGGCGGCGAGCGGCAGGTCGACGCACAGCTCCCCGTGGCGGAGGCCGATGACACGATCGAATCCCGCCAGCAGATCCGGACGGTGCAGGCTGAGGAGCAGGCCTCTGGGGGCCTGGCCATGGCGGAGCAGCAACGCCAGGATCTCCCGCGCCCGACGCGGATCCAAACTCGCCAGGGGCTCATCCAGCAGCCACAACTGGGCCTCCTGGCGCAGCAGTCGGGCGATGGCCAC
Source organism: Cyanobacteriota bacterium (assembly GCA_046340375.1). GTDB lineage: Bacteria > Cyanobacteriota > Cyanobacteriia > PCC-6307 > Cyanobiaceae > Cyanobium. Next base: position 7,120 of record JBKDSZ010000093.1, read on the forward strand.
CCGTTGGCGCTGCCCGCCGGAGAGTTCCGCCACGGCCCGGGGCAACAGGGCGGCCTCCAGATCCACCTGCGCCAGGGCGGCGGCGTTGTGCTCCGTTTCAAGAGGCAGCAGCAGGTTGAGCCACACCCGTGGCCAGCTCCAGTGGGCGAGGCCGGCGGTGTTGAGGTTCTGCTGCACGCTGAGCTCCTCGATCAGGCGAAGGTCTTGCCAGAGGGTGCCGACGCGGTACTGCTGGCGCTGGCGGGCTCGCCTGGAGCGGGCCGGGGGAGCGCCGTTCCAGAGGACCTGCCCGGCATCCGGTCGAATCAGGCCATTCGCCACGGACAGCAGGGTGCTCTTGCCCGCTCCGCTGGCGCCCAGGAGGGCGACGCGCTCCCCCGGCCGCACGGTCAGGCTGACCTGCCGCAAGCGGGGTTGATCGCGACCGCGCACCGTGACGCTCTCCAGGGCCAGCAGGGTCTCCATGGGGCCGTGCCCAGCGCTCAACGGATCAGGCCGATCTGACGACCCACCTCCTCGATGCGCTTGTAGTCCTCCGCGCGAGCGGTGGTGAACTGCTGGGCGCCAAAGAGTTCCAGGATGGTCTTCTCGTCGGGGTTGGACTGTCGCCAGCTGAGGATGGCCTTGCGCAGCCTGGCGGTGAAGCCGGGCCCGAACCGGCGATCCAGATCGGGCTGTGCCAGCCAGTGGTAGTCGGGATAGCCGGGGGTGGTCCAGAGGTGGAACACCTTGGCGCGGTTGGCCTTGCCGTTGCGAAGGCTGCTGCGCCAGACCTGCTCGTTGACCACACCGGCCTCATAGGCCCCGCTCTGCACCAGGGCGATGGTCGCGTCGTGACTGCCGCTGAAGCCGGGGGCTCCACCGGCGAAATCACTCAGCCGGACACCGCTCTGAGCCAGGAACCACTGGGGCATGAGCCGACCGGAGGTGGAGCTCTCCGATCCGAAGGTGAAACGCTTGCCCTTGAGCGCGGTCAATCCTTTCTGAGGAACGAAGGAACGCAGACCGCTGCCGGGGTTGGCGATGAAGACGCTGCGAAACGCGGCGTCGATGTCGCGCTGGGCCACGACGACGGCGCCGGGGCGCTGGAGGCGGGCCTGAACGCCGGTGAGGCCACCGAACCAGACCAGATCGAGATCGCCGGTGCGAAAGGCGCTGACCGCCGCCGGATAATCCACCATCGGCACGTATCTCACCGGGACCCCGAGCTGGCGGGACAGCACCTTCGCCACCAGCGGATAGAGGCGATTGAGCTTCTCTGGATTTTGATCGGGGATCGCACTCAGACGCAGCGTCGGAGGAGCCGCTGAAGGGGCAGCCGCGGCGGGAAACGCGAGAGTGGAGGGGATGACCCCTGTCAACCCGGCGGTGATCAGGCCGGCAGAGACCATTCGCGCGAATGTGCGACGACGCATTGACCCACCTCCAGGAACAGGCATCGGAAAAAACGTCACTTTAGGGAGGGGTCCCTTGGCGGTCAGGACAGAACGGACCTGATCAAGGACATCACGGCGCGCGTGGAGGGATCGGTCAGTCGGGGCCCATCAGGCCGATGAGGCAACGGTTCGGAGCGGGAGAGAAGTGTTAAGTTTGCGCCTCCGTCCGCCTCTTGAGGCACATGAATCCAGACAAGACCAAGATCTGCATCATCGGCGGTCTGGGTCACATCGGTCTTCCACTGGGAATCATGTTTGCCGAGGCCGGCTTTTCGGTCACCCTGCTCGACTCCAATCGACAGCATTTTGACACCGTGCTCAACGGACGTCTGCCGTTTGTTGAATATGGGGCCGAGCCTATTCTTGCCCGAGTATTGCAACAGGGGCGGCTGCACCTGAGCGATTCTTATGCCAGCTTGAGGGAAGCCGATGTGGCCATCGTCTGCATTGGCACACCGGTGGATGAATACATGTCACCGATTCTTGCCCCCTTTCTGAACTGCATTGAGGAGATCTCGAACAATATTGAGACGGACAGTTTGGTGGTCATCAGAAGTTCTGTCTACCCGGGTGCCTTTCAACGCATCAGCGACATCCTCTCAACCAAAAACATTCACGACGTTTCATATTGCCCGGAAAGGATCGTGCAAGGCTATGCCGTTCAAGAGATCAGAAATCTCCCTCAGATCATTTCTGGAGCCTGCGAGTCTGCCGTTGCGCGCTCCGCCGAATTGTTTCGTCATCTGACCGAAATGATCATCACATGTTCTGTTGAAGAGGCTGAGCTAGCCAAACTTTTCTCCAATGCCTGGCGCTATATTCAATTCGCGGCCAGCAATCAATTTTCAATGATTGCTGAATCCTACGGGTGTGATTACAAGCGTGTTCACCACGCGATGACCGAGGGGTATGAACGCAATAAATTTTTGCCCAAGGCAGGTTTTGCGGCTGGCCCCTGTTTACTGAAAGATACGATTCAGCTCTTTTCCTTCTACGGTAATCAGTTCTTTCTTGGACAGGCGGCTATGAATATCAATGAAGGTTATCCCGCCTTCATTGTGGAGCGCCTGTTTCGGGGGGAGGAGCTGCAACAGCACACCGTAGGCATACTGGGGATGGCCTTCAAGGCGGATGTGGACGACACCCGCGATTCGCTTTCGTTTCGACTGAAGAAAATTCTCGAGTTTCGGGGAGCCGAGGTGCTCTGCAGCGATGCCTATTGTCAGCACGATTCCTGGTATTCAGCGGAGGAGGTGATTGCCTCAGCCGACACGATCATCGTTGCCGTTCCCCACAAAGCCTATGCTAAACTAAATTACGGCACAAAAAGGGTTTACCATGTCTTCTCAGCCTAATCAAGAACACGAAAAATCGGTTCTTGTCACCGGCGCCAACGGCTTCATTGCGGGCTATTTGGTGGAGGAATTACTGGGGAGCGGGTATCGCGTGATCGGCTTGGACAATTTCAGCAAGTACGGACGGGTGCAAAAATCATACGACAACAATCCCAACTACAAGCTTGTTGAGGGGGATGCTAAAGATACGGAACTATTGATCCATCTTCTCGACGGCTGCCAGCATCTGGTGGCAGGGGCAGCTCTGATTGGTGGCATTTCTTATTTCCATGAATTTGCTTATGACTTAATGGCGGAGAATGAGCGCATCACCGCCAGCACGTTTTATGCAGCCATCCAGGCCCATCAGCACAAATCGCAGCAGAAGATCACCGTGTTGTCTTCTACCATGGTGTTCTAGTCGTGCGACGTCTACCCGACAGCGGAGGGAATGCAGAAAACCTCCCCTCCGCCCCTCTCCACCTACGGATTTCAGAAGCTGGCCGTGGAGTATTTCGCCCAGGGAGCCCATGAGCAATACCAACTCCCGTACACCATCATTCGGCCGTTCAACTGCATCGGCATCGGGGAAAAGCGCGCCTTGGTGGACAAGGAGATCCTCTCAGGCAACGTCACCCTCGCCATGAGCCACGTGGTGCCGGATCTGGTGCAGAAAATCGCCAAGGGTCAAGATCCTCTGCACATTCTTGGAAGCGGCCAACAGGTTCGGCACTACACCTACGGCGGCGACCTGGCCCGAGGCATTCGGATGGCCATCGAACATCCGGACGCAGTCAACAACGACTTCAACCTCTCCACCGATGTGTCCACGTCGGTGATCGCGTTGGCGGCGTTGATCTGGTCCAAGATGAACCCCGACAAACCCTTTAACTATGTGAGCGACAAACCCTTTCAATATGATGTGCAAAAGCGCATTCCCGACACCCGCAAAGCCGAGCAAGTGTTGGGGTTCACAGCGGAAACCAGCCTGAGTGAAGCCCTGGATGAAATCATCCCTTGGGTGATTCAGCAGGTGGCGATCGGCGAGATCTGAGAACAGGCCCCTGGTCAACGGAACAGCGGCATGTCAAAAGCGATCGCCATTGACAGCTTCCTCAGCGGCGAGGGCACCCTGCTGGATGTGCGCACCCCATCGGAATTCCAACAGGGCCATATCCCCGGGGCCCGCAACCTTCCCCTCTTCAGCGACAGCGAACGGGCTGTTGTCGGAACTCTCTACAAACAGGCGGGGCGCCAAGACGCCGTCCGGCAGGGCCTGGCCTTCGCGGGCCCCCGGATGGCCGCGCTGGCCGATGCGCTGATCGCCGCGCAGGCCGCCGCGCCCGACCATCCCCTGCGTCTGCACTGCTGGCGCGGCGGCCTGCGGTCCGGCAGTGTCGCCTGGCTCACCTCCACCCTCAACCTGCCGGTGGTGGTGTTGGACGGGGGCTACAAGGCCTATCGCCGCTGGGTGCTTGAGCGAATGGAGCAGTTCTGGCCAGTTCGGTTGTTGGGGGGGCGCACCGGCACGGGCAAAACCGCCCTGCTGTTGGCCCTCGCCCGCCGAGGGGTGGCGGCGGTGGATCTGGAGGGGCTGGCCCACCATCGGGGTAGCAGCTTCGGCGGCTTGGGCCTGCCGGAGCAGCCGAGCAGCGAGCAGTTTGAAAATCGCCTGGCCGGCGCCCTGGAACGGCACCAGGGAGCCGGGGAGATCTGGCTGGAAGCGGAGAGCGCCCAGGTGGGTCGTTGTCGCATCCCCGCAGGGCTCTGGCGACAGATGCGGGGGGCGCCGGTGTTGGAGGTGCGCCGTCCGCTGCAGGAGCGCCTGCGGCATTTGGTGGAGATCTACGGCCCCCAGGATCCCGCCGCCCTGATCGAAGCCACCCGACGGATCCAGAAACGCCTGGGCCCCCAGCGCACGTCAGCGGCTGTGGAGGCGATCAGCCGGGGCGCCATGGAGGACGCCTGCGCCCTGATGCTCGACTACTACGACCGCTCCTACGACCGGGAGATCGCGGCCCACGCGGTGACCGCAGTGGATCTCGGAGCGCTGGACCCGGAGGCGGGCGCCGACGCCCTGATCCGCCAGGGTCTTGTCAAGGCGCCTTAGCGCTCCAGTCCATCGCGAACCCTGGCGATCACGCGAGCGTGGGGGAAGCCCGCCTGGTGGAGAGCCTGCGACGCCGCGGACGCCCGATCCGCGGGCACAGCGGCCAGGAGGGGCCCGCAGGTTTGCGGGTCGATCAACACGCCGGCCCTCAGAGGTTCCGGTCCGATCCAGCGCACCCTGTCCCCGAGCAGGGCCAAGGCCTCGGCGTTGGCGGGGGCGAGGCTGCTGGCCAAACCCTGCGCCAACAACTCCAGCGCGCCGGGAAAGACCGGGATCGCCGAACCCACCAGATCCACCACCACCGGTTCCGCCGACCCCGAAGGATTGGTCGCTGCCCGGGGAAGGCCCTCCAGCATCTCGCCCAGGTGGCCCAACAAGCCAAACCCCGTGATGTCTGTGCAGGCACGGCAGCCATGGGCGGCGAGCAAGGGAACCAGGGCCGACTGGTCCTGTTCCAGCTGGGGCAGAACCGCATCGAGCCAGGGACCACAGGGAACCCCGGCCAGCGCCGCGGCGAACAACACCCCCGTGCCGATCGGTCGCGTGAGGATCAGCGCATCCCCCGGGCGCAGGGGACCCTTGCCCCAATGGCGGTCGCCCGGGGCCAAACCGTTGATCGTCAGGGTGACCGCCAGCCCTGCGCCATCCCGCGCCTCCAGGGTGTGCCCCCCCAGAAGGCGCGCGCCGAGGGGATCCAGAACGGAGCGCACCCCGGCCAGAGTCTGCAGCAACAGCTCCTCCTGCACGGGGACGGACGCGAGGGGCACGGTCACCACCACCTGAGCGCTGTCGATCGTGGCGCCGCTGGCCCAAAGATCACCACAGGCATGGAGGGTCGTGAGGCGGGCGTTGAGCCAGGGATCAGCCACCAGGGCGGGGAAGCCATCCACGCTCTGCAGCAGGCGCACCCCTCCCGGCAGATCACGAACCAGCGGCGCATCCTCTGCACGGGGAGGGAAAGGATCGCCGGACCAGGCCCCCAGGCGGGTGAGGGCGCCGCGGAGAGGCGTGGCGGCGAGCTTGGCGGCGCAACCCCGACACCCCATGGGCTCCATGGCTGAAGCCGCAGGGGCCATGGGGCGCAGCGCCGCGAAGCGGGCCATGAAGCCTTGGTCGAGGTGGCGCTTCCAGCGCCACAGCCAGGGAGGGGGACCCAGCGCCCCGGGACCCCAGAGGGCCCGCGCCCGGGGCGGGCCCGTCCCGCCCCCGTCTCC
>JBKDSZ010000094.1:0-13942 GCA_046340375.1 Cyanobacteriota bacterium
CCGCACCACCGAGGAATTGATGGCGATGGCCGCTGCCGGGAGCGCCATTGGTCTCTCCATTGATCCTTACGGCATCTGGTGGACGGCGGCAAGCGACCGGGGAGCAGACGACCAGGAGAGCCAGGGAAGCGGACCGAGGCCATGAGGGTGATCAACCCGGGGCCCAGTGTGGATGAATCTACCGTTGCCGCCGGGAGGCAGCCCCTCTGGCATGGAGCAAGCATGAAGAAACACGTCGCGCCCCGCTCCGACTCCCGGCGCAACAAAGAGACGGCGAAGAGCGCTCCGCTAGGTTGCCAATCTTCTTTTTGCCCGCCATCTCGCTTCCATGGCTGAAACGCTCCCCCTCCTGCTGCGCGCTGCCCGAGGGGAGTCGGTGGAGCGTCCACCGGTGTGGATGATGCGTCAGGCCGGGCGATACATGAAGGTCTATCGCGACCTGCGGGATCGCCATCCCGGCTTTCGGGAGCGTTCGGAAAACCCCGATCTCTCCTATGAGATCTCCATGCAACCCTTCCATGCGTTCCAGCCGGATGGGGTGATCCTCTTCTCCGACATCCTCACCCCCTTGCCGGGAATGGGGATCGATTTCGACATCATTGAGAGCAAGGGGCCGAGCATCGAGCCGGCGATCCGCAGCCAGGCCCAGGTCGATGCCCTGAGGCCTCTGGAACCTGCGGAGGCTCTCCCCTTTGTGGGCGAGGTGCTGGGCCGGCTGCGGCGGGATGTGGGCAACGCCGCCACCGTGCTCGGATTCGTGGGCGCACCCTGGACCCTGGCTGCCTATGCCGTGGAGGGCAAAAGCAGCAAGACCTATTCGGTCATCAAGGCCATGGCGTTTCGGGAGCCGGCCCTGCTTCACCAGCTGTTGGGCCAGCTGGCCGATTCGATCGCCACCTACGTGCGCTATCAGATCGACAGCGGCGCTCAGGTGGTGCAGCTGTTCGACTCCTGGGCCGGCCAGCACAGCCCGATCGACTATGACGTCTTCGCCGCTCCCTACCAGCAGCGGGTGATCGATCAGGTGAAGGCCACCCATCCCGACACCCCCCTGATTTTGTACATCTCCGGCAGCGCCGGCGTGCTGGAGCGCATGGCGCGAACGGGGATCGACATCATCTCCCTGGATTGGACGGTGGACATGGCGGATGGCTGCGCCCGGCTGCCGGCTTCGGTGGGGGTGCAGGGCAACGTGGACCCGGGTCTGCTCTTCGGCACGCCAGAGGCCATCCGCGCCCGCATTCTCGACACGGTGCGCAAGGCCCGGGGACGGCGCCACATCCTGAATCTCGGCCACGGCATCCTGCCGGGAACGCCCGAGGACAACGCTCGCGTCTTCTTTGAAACAGGCAAGGCGATTCCCGAACTCCTCGGAGCAACGGTGTGAGCGCGGCGCCACGCATCTTGATCACAGGCGCCAGCGGCTGTGTGGGGCAATACATCGCGGATCATCTCTTCCGCCACAGCGAGGCCCATCTGCTTCTGTTGCTGCGGGATCCTGAGAAGCTCAAGGCCGTGCCCCGTTCAGATCGGCGCATCACGCTGCTGGTGGGCGATCTGCGAGATCTCGATCCCCACGCCGAGGCCATCGCCAGCGTCCAGCGGGTGATCCACACCGCCACCGCCTGGGGAGATCCGGAGCGGGCCCGGGCGGTGAACGTGGTGGCGGTCAAACGCCTGCTCAGCCTGCTGGATCCGGAACGCCTGGAGCAGGTGATCTATTTCTCCACCGCCAGCATCCTGGATCGCAATCTGCGGCTCCTCCAAGAGGCTTTGCCCTACGGCACGGAGTACATCCAGACCAAGGCCCAGTGCCTGATGGATCTGGAGGACCACCCCCTGGCGAAGCGGATCGTGGCCGTCTTCCCGACATTGGTGTTCGGCGGCGACTTGTACGGCCCCCATCGCCATCCCACCAGCTACCTCACGGCCGGGCTGGTCGATGCGTCCCGCTGGCTGTGGCTGGCGCGCTGGCTGCGGGCCGATGCCAGTTTCCACTTCATTCACGCCGCCGACATCGCCACGGTCTGCGCCCACCTGGCCACGACGCCGCACCAGCCCAATCCCGAGCCGGGGCAGGGTCCGGTGCGGCGACTGGTGCTGGGCCAAGCCCCATTGACGGTGAATGAGGCCGTGGCGATCCTCTGCCGCTGGCGGGGCGTCTGGCGGCCACCGGTGGGGGTGGATTTGCGGGGCTGGTTGATCGAGGGGCTGATTCGCCTCCTGCGGCTGGAGGTGAACGACTGGGATCGCTTTTCGATTCGCCAGCGCCACTTCGTGCATGAGCCGGTGAGCCCTCCGGAGCGGTTCGGTTACACCAGCTTTGCCCCCACCCTTGAAGAGGTGCTGGAACAGGCGTGGCTTCCGCACCGCGGGCCGCTGGCCCGGGTCTGAGGCGCTCGCCTTGGACGGACTGACGGACGGGCTGATGGGCGAGCTGACGGGCGGGCCGCAAATGTTGCAGATCTGTCAGGGAAGGCCAGGGAGGGCCCCGCCAATCTTTAACCTGTGCCGGTTGCGTGTGCATCCTGCACCTCCCATGCGTCGTCTTTTCTCTCTCCTCGCTCTCTGTCTGGCCCTGGTGCTGGGTGCCGCCCCGAGTTTCGCGGCTGATCCGGCCCATGGCGCCCAGGTGTTTTCCGCCAACTGCGCCGCCTGCCACATGGGCGGCGGCAACGTGGTGAACGCCGAGCGCACCCTCAAGGCGGATGCCCTCAAGGCCTACCTGGCCAACTACGCTGATGGTCCCGAGGCCGCCGTGGCCTATCAGGTCACCAATGGCAAGAACGCCATGCCCGCCTTCGGCGGCAAGCTCAGCGAAGCGGACATCGCTGATGTGGCGGCTTATGTGATCGACCAATCCGCCAAGGGCTGGGCCTGATCGAGAGGGGCTTCGTCTGCTCGGTCACGACCGGGATCTCCGCTCTGAACCGTTTCGGACCCAGCGCGACTGGCCCCAGCTGGAGTGAATCTCTCCGACCTGATTCGGAACCTTGTCTCCATTCTTCCCCTCGCTGGCTTCTGGCCTTTGAGGGGATTTTTCATGCACTTCCCTCGCCAGCGGAGGATGTGGAGGTCGCGGGGCGGGACGGGGGGCTTCAGGCTTCGCGCTGACGAGCGTTCAGCCCTGTCCCTGGCTGTTTTTCCGATGGGCCAGCACCGCCAGATACAGATCCTCGGGCACCTCCCGGATGTCGTATTCGGAGGGAAGCACGCCGTGCACATGGCGATGGACCGCCAGCCAGCAGTTGCGTTCCGCATCCGCACCGGTGGCGTCGAAGTCGCGGGAGGCATCCGCCAGCTGCCGCACGAGGGCGCGGTCGGCGGGATCGATCGACGGAGACGGCATGGGCAGGGAGACTGGGACGCAGCCGGTATGAAAACCATCATGGCGAGTGGGCACCCCCGGCGGGATGGCACGGCCGGTCGGTTGGGGTGGCTCTGGAGCGCCCTCGCCGTCGCCCTGGCGGTCGCGCCGGTCAGCACGGGCTGGCCCGAGGCTGCCGCCCGGGAGGCCCTCACGCCCGATCAACCTCTGGCCATCGACGGGGAGGCCGCCCTGGTGCCCTCCCCCTGCCGCTTGGTGGTGCCCCCCGGGCAGTCGGTTCTGCAACCCCTGAAGATCCGGCCGGAGCAGGTGCCCCTGAAAAACCGCCTCGGCTGCCTCTCGCCAGCCGACGCCCTCTATGGCCCGGATGGATGTCCGGTTCGGCTCTGCGGCCCCACTCAGGGAGTCTTTCCCCTGACGCCCCCCTGATCCCCGCATCCTCAGCCGTGCATCAGCCGCACAGACAACCCGACGAAGGGAACCCTCCCTTCCCCCAGCACGAAACACAACCAGAGGCTCTCCATGTCCCCCGTTCTTCTCCAGATCAGCTTGCTCTGTTCTTGCCCGATCTGGTGGCGTTGAAAGCTTGTCAACGCCAGCCCCTTTCGGTCCTCCCCCGCGTCTTCAGCAGCCACCCTCGCTCCGAAACACCAGAATGGGATTCTCCCCACCCGGCCAGGCGCCCCATGGCCCAGCCTGATCTCTCCACCACCTGGCTCGGCCTTCCCCTGCGCAGTCCCTTGGTGGTGGGCGCCGCCGCTCCCCTCAGCGAAGATCTCGACACCCTCCAGCAGCTGGAAGAGGCGGGTGCCGCGGCCATCGTGTTCCACTCCCTGTTCGAAGAGCAGCTGGAGCAGGAACAGCTCAATCTGCACCATCTCAGCCTGCAGGGCAGCGACAGCCATGGCGAATCCCTCAGCTATGTGCCCCGGGCGTCCCTTTTTCATGTGGGCTCGGAGCTCTACCTCCGCCATTTGGAGCAAGCCCGTGCGCGCCTGACCATCCCTCTCATCGCCAGTCTCAACGGGCAGCATCCCGGCGGCTGGGTCCGGTATGCCCGCCAGCTGGAGGAGGCCGGCGCCAGCGCCATCGAACTCAACATCTTTTCCCTGCCCACCGATCCCGGCCAAAACAGCGCCTCCCTGGAAGCGGAAGTGGAGGCGATCGTGCGGGAGGTGCGCGCCGAGGTGCGTGTTCCCCTGACGGTGAAGCTCAGCCCCTACTTCACCAACTTCTCCGCCATGGCCCGGAGCCTGGCCGGCGCCGGCGCCGACGGGCTCACCCTTTTCAACCGCTTCTACCAACCCGACATCGACATCGAAACCCTGGAACTGCGCCCCAACCTCCTCCTCTCCACCCCCCACGACCTGCGCCTGCCCCTGCGCTGGATCGCCCTCCTCCACGGCCGCCATTCCCTCGACCTGGCCGCCTCCAGCGGCGTGCACCGCGGCGCCGACATCGTGCGCCTGCTGATGGCCGGCGCCTGCGTCACCCAGGTGGTCGGCGCCCTGCTGCGCCACGGACCCAGCAGGCTGACCAGCCTGGAGGAGGAGCTGCGCCTCTGGCTCCACGACCACGACCATGGCTCTGTTCAAGAGCTGATCGGCTGCATGAGCCAGCTGCGCTGCCCCACTCCCCGCGACTACGAGCGGGTGCAATACATGCGCATGCTCCAGACCTTCGAGGCGGAGCGGGCCCTGGACGCTCCAGGCCCCTGGTGAGCCTGGCCGCCACCGTCTCCGATCTCGCCCGGCGCCTGGCGGAACGCTCCACCCGGCCGCACACCGTCATGGAGGTGTGCGGGGGGCAGACCCACAGCATCGTGCGCTGGGGGCTCGACCAGCTCCTTCCCCCCGGCCTGCGCCTGATCCACGGGCCGGGCTGCCCGGTCTGCGTCACCCCCGCCGCCACCATCGACGACGCCATCGCTCTGGCCCGAAGACCGGGCGTGATCCTCTGCACCTATGGCGACATGGCGCGCGTGCCCGGCAACCGCCCGGGGGTGGACCTGCTGGACGCGCGAGCGGCGGGCGGCGACGTGCGGCTGCTCACCAGCCCCCTGGAGGCCCTCGCCCTGGCTCGCGGCGCCCCCGATCAGCGGGTGGTGTTCCTCGCCGTGGGGTTCGAGACCACGGCACCTGCCACGGCCCTGCTGGCCCGCCAGGCCCTGGCCCTGGGCCTGCCCAACCTCTCCCTGCTCACCGCCCATGTGCGGGTGGCTCCCGCCATGGAAGCCATCCTGGCCGATCCCGCCAACGGGGTGGAGGCCTTTCTTGCGGCGGGCCACGTCTGCGGCGTGCTGGGCACCGCCGAGCTGGAGACCCTGGTGGAGCGCTACCGGGTGCCCGTGGTGGTGACGGGGTTTGCGCCGGAGGATCTGATGGCGGGCCTCTTCCAGGCGGTCGACCTGCTGGAGGCGGGTCGGGCCGAAGTGGCCAACGCCTACGGGAGGGTGGTGCGCCCGCGGGGCAATCCGGCCGCCCGCGCCCTGCTGGAGGAGGTGTTCCAGGCCGTGGATCAGCCTTGGCGGGGGCTGGGCCCCATCCCCGGCGGCGGTCTGGCCCTGCGCCCGCCCTTCGACGTCCTCGATGCCCGCCGCCACTTCGCCCTCCCCGATCCGGAGGCTGGCGAGGAATTGGCCTGCCCCACCTGCGAGCCGGTCTGCATCAGCGGGGCCATCCTCCAGGGCCGCGCCACCCCCGACCAATGCGCCGCCTTTGGCCGGGCCTGCACGCCGGAGCATCCTCTGGGGGCGCCGATGGTCTCCAGCGAAGGGGCCTGCGCCGCTTGGCATCGCTACCGCCGATGACGGAGGAGGAGCGCATCCGCCTGGGCCATGGCGGCGGCGGCACCCTGACGCAGGCCCTCCTGGACCAGGAGCTGCGGTGCCTTTACGCCAATCCCGCCGAGCTCCTCCACGACGCCGCCCTCCTGCGGCTCCCCCCGGGCGAGCTGGCCTTCACCACCGACAGCTATGTCGTCCATCCCCTGGAGTTTCCCGGCGGCGACATCGGCCAATTGGCGATCACCGGCACCGCCAACGACCTCGCCATGGCCGGCGCCCGCCCGGCCCGCGTCAGCGTCGCCCTGATCCTGGAGGAGGGCCTGGAGATGGCCTGCCTGCGGCGGATCGTGGCCTCCATGAGCCGGGCCGCCGCCACCTGCGGGATGGCCATCGTCACGGGCGACACGAAAGTGGTGGAGCGGGGCAAGGCGGATCGGCTGTTCATCACCACCAGCGGCGTGGGGGTGGTGGAAAGCCCCTGGCCGATCGGGCCCGGGGCGATCGCCGCAGGGGATCAGCTGGTGGTGAGCGGCGATCTGGGGCGGCATGGGCTGGCGATCCTGGCCGCGCGTCACGGGTTGGCGCTGGAACCACCGATCACGAGCGACTGCGCGCCGCTTTGGCCCCTGGTGGAGCGCTGCCTCCAGGGGGGGACGCGGTTCCACTGCCTGCGGGATCTCACCCGCGGTGGCCTGGCGAGCGCCCTGCAGGAGCTGGCCAGCGCCGCAGCGGCCACCTTTCAGATCGAGGAGGAGCGGGTGCCCGTGCCGCCCGCTGTGGCGCGCGCCTGCGAGATCCTCGGCTTTGAACCGTTCCACCTGGCCAATGAGGGGCGCTTCCTGGCCGTGGTGCCACCGGACCATCTGGCCAGCACCCTCTCCCAGCTGGCGCCCCGCGGCGGCCGCTGGATCGGAGAGGTGCAACCGGGGGAGGGGCGGGTGGTGATGCGCACCCGCTATGGCAGCGAGCGGCTGCTCCTGCCTCCCAGCGGTGAGCTGCTGCCCCGCATCTGTTGACGGGGGCGTTTGACGGGGGCGTTGGCAGTCGGGGCTCAGATGGAGCTGCTGGCCATGGGGGGGCGCAGATGGCGCAGGCCGCTCAGGAACATGGGAATGAACTGCTCCACCAGCTTCTCCGGCCTGTCCTCCAGGACGCGCCGCACGGCGAACAGGCGGGATTTCTGCAGATTGGGGGCCAGCAGGGCCTGGGGCAGTCGCTCCAGCACGTAGCCCGGGCGCTCCCAGGCGGGAAGGGTGTTGGCGATCTCCACAAGGTGGCCGAGACGGCGCAGTTCCGCTCCCGCCGTGATGTCCATGCCCGCCTCAAAGGCCGCCTGCTCGATCAGGGCGTATTTGCGCTTGGCCGCGTTCACGCGCTCCCGATGCTCCGCACTCTGGCTGGCGATCTTTCCCAGCCAGCGACTTCCCCAACGCACATGGGCGGCCTCCTCCGGCAGGATCTTCTCCAGCGTGTCCTGGATGCGCTGGTTCTCCTCGCTGGCGGGCGCCTGCCGCAGGGCGGCGATATGGGCCGAAAAGGTCTGGCAACCCCGTTTCTCCGTGGCGTTGATCGAGGCCAGGGCGGAGATCAGGCCATCCTCCTGCCGAACAGCGTCCGCCCCCTTGTCGAACAGGGCGTTGAGCTCATCGATGTAGGACCCGCTCTTCGGGGTGCCGATGTCCTCCCCCATCTCACAGAGCAGATCGGTGAGCCAGACGGCATGGCGGGCCTCGTCGTTGATGTGGTGCGAGATCTCGCGGCACAGCTCGCGAGGTTGACCGTCCAGCGCCTCCACCAGGGCGGTGAGCTCGCTGCAGGAGCGCTGTTCGTTGAAGCGGTAGCTGTTGAGAAACAACACCTGCGCCTTGCGCTCCTTCACAACTTCACCGAACACCTCCTTCGGCCCGATGCTGTTGAGAATCTTGCGGGGATAGCTGACAGCCATCGGTGAAGCGAGGCGAAGTGGCGCGATGGTAACGAGGCTGGCGGGCAACAGGGGAGGCGGGCGGCCGGGCGGGCGGCTTCCTAGGCTTCCGGCGCTGAGGACCGATCATGCGACCACATCCGGTGCCGCCGGTCGTCACCGCGCCATGAGGGCCCCCGGGCCCCTGATGGTGCTCGGCACCAGCAGCGGGGCGGGAAAGTCGCTGATGAGCGCGGCCCTCTGTCGCGTGCTCCGGCGCCGGGGCGAGACGCCCGTGCCTTTCAAGGGGCAGAACATGAGCAACAATGCCTGGGTGGATCCCGAGGGCGGCGAGATGGCCTACTCCCAGGCCCTGCAGGCCTGGGCCGCCGGCCTGGAGCCCCGCTGCGCCATGAATCCGGTGTTGCTCAAGCCCCAGGGCGACAGCACCAGCGAGGTGATCCACCTTGGCCAATCCGTCGGCACCACCCGCGCGGAGGACTACTACCGCGACTGGTTCCGGCCGGGATGGGCCGCCATCCGCCAGGGCCTGCGGGAGTTGCGCGAACGCCATCCGGCGGGTCGCCTCGTGCTGGAGGGGGCCGGCAGCCCGGTGGAGGTCAACCTTCAGGCCCGCGATCTCACCAACCTGCGGCTTGCCCAGTACCTGCGGGCCCGGTGTCTGCTGGTGGCCGACATCGAGCGGGGAGGGGTGTTCGCCCAGATCGTGGGCACCCTCGCCCTGCTGCGGCCTGTGGAGCGCTCCTTGATCAAGGGGGTGCTGATCAATCGCTTCCGCGGTCGCCGCGAGTTGTTTGAGAACGGGCGCCGCTGGCTGGAGGACCGCACCGGCCTTCCGGTGCTGGGGGTCATGCCCTGGCTGGAAGAGCTCTTCCCGCCCGAGGATTCTCTGGATCTGCTGGAGCGCTGCAGCCGCAAGGGTTCCGCCGAGCTGGAGATCGCCGTGATCCGGCTGCCCTCCTTGAGCAACTTCTCCGATCTGGATCCCCTGGAGGCGGAGCCCGGAGTGCGGCTGGTCTGGCACCGTCCAGGGCAGGAGCTGGGCCAGCCGGACGCGGTCGTAATCCCCGGCAGCAAGCAAACCCTGCGGGATCTGGCGGCCCTGCGCGCGAGCGGGCTGGCGACCGTCCTGGCCGACTACGTGGCGGCGGGGGGGCTGGTGTTCGGCCTTTGCGGCGGCCTGCAGATGCTGGGGCGGGAGATCCGGGATCCGGAGGGCCTGGAGGGCCAGGGCGAAGGCCAGATCCCCGGTCGCGGCGGCGCCAGTGTCGCGGGACTCAATCTGCTGCCCCTCCGCACCGACGTCCACGCCGGCAAGGTGTTGCGCCAGCGCCGGGTCCTGGCCCTCTGGCCCGAGCCGCCCCACGCCGGTGCCGATGGCCTGGCCATCGAGGGCTTTGAACTCCATCGCGGCCGCACCACCCTCCTCCACCAGACCGATGGCCCCCCCTGCCAACCGCTCGGCGCCGAGGCCGACCTGGGTTGGGTCCAACCCCATGGCTCCCGGGGAGGGCTGGTGGCGGGCACCTACCTCCACGGGGTCTTCGAGAGCGGTCCCTGGCGACGCCGCTGGCTCAACCAGCTGCGCCGCCGCCGCCAGCTCCCCCCCCTGAGCGAACAGCAACCCCACCACAGCCGTCAGCGCGAGGCCCTGCTCGACCGACTGGCCGACGCCTTTGAAGCCCATGTCAACCTGGAACCGCTGCGGGGGGGAGATGGCTGAGCCCTGCGGGTCGGCAGGGGTTTCCGCCCCCGTCACGGCCATCCTCTGGCCCAACGGCGACCGCACCGTCGTCGCCGCCGGCACCGACTGGCTTGTGGCCGCCCACGACGCCGGTGTCCCCATCCCGACGGGGTGCCTGGGGGGTGGGTGCGGCGCCTGCGAGATCACCGTGAATGGCGACACCCTGCGCGCCTGTGTCGCCGTCGTGCCCGCCAGCGCCGCGTCGCTCACGGTGGAACCATGGGACGATCCCGCCTGGTGAAAGCCCGCAGTCAGGCGGGGCTGCGGCTGGCGAGGTGGTCAGCCAGGCGGAGGGCGAGGGCCAGGGCGGTGAAGGTCGGGTTGGAGGCGCTGCCAGTGGGCAGGACGGAGGTGCCGGCGATGTAGAGGTTGGACACGCCATGGACCCGGCCATCTGCGTCCACCACGCCCTCCTGGGGGCTGTGGGCCATGCGCGTCGCCCCCATGTGGTGGTAGAGGCTGTACGCCTTGGCCTTCCAGTCGAGCTGCGGATCGCTCAGGCTCGGCGTCAACGCCACCTCCGCGATGCCGGCACCTTCCAGGGTGTGCTTCACCGCGCCGAAGTAGGCGCGCAGGGCCTCCAGGCTGCGATCGCTGATCCGCCAGCGCACGAGCGGTCGCTCCAGACCGTAGCCATCCCGTTGATCGGAGAGCAGAACGCGGCTGTCGCGCAGGGGCTCGGATTCGGCGTTGCCGATCAGGAAAAAGGCCGCCTCCCGCGGCAGATGCACCCGCCCCCGCAAGGTGCTCGCCAGGACGGGGAGGAGAGCGAGGGGGGCCTGGAGAAGACGGGCGAGATCCGTCAAGTTGGCCCGCTCGCCTGGATCCCGGCGCCCGGCGCCAAGGAGGCGGCGCAGCCGTCGCAGGGTCTGCAGGGGCGACTGGTCGCTCTCTTCCACGGCGATGTTGCCCGTGACGTTCAACAGGGCCTGCGCGCTCTGAAACGCCGGGCTGAGCTGCAGTTTGGGCAAGTATTTCTGCCGGCCCGTGAGGAAGCTGGCCAACAGATGGGCGAACAGCCGCCGGTTGAGCGGCCGCAGGCGGGCCCCGTAGAAGCCCACATGGTCCTGATAGAAGCGGCCCACCAGATCCTGCCCATTGCCGATGCCACGCCGATCCCCCTGCCAGGAGGCCAGCAGCAGCCGCGGGTTTTCAATGCCCCCGCCGCAAAGCACGACCGTTCGTGCCCGCAAGAGAGCCTCCTTCCCCGCCAGCGATCGCACGCGCACCCCCTCCGCCCGCTGGCCCTCGGGGTCCATTTCGATGGCCACCACCTTGGCGTTGAGCAGGCAGGTCAGGCGCGTGGAGCGGGCGATCGCGTCCCGGTGATGCCGCGCCAGATAGGCGATCGGACTGTGCTTGGAGAAGTTAATGGACAGGGGCTGGTCCTCTCCGAACCACCGCGCCAGGGTGGGATGGCGCCAGAGATCCGTCTCGAAGGGGATCGGGCTCAGGGCCAAAAAACCTGCCGCTTCCCGATAGAAGGAAAGAAGCTCACCATGGCGGATCGGCCAGGGTCCTCGTGGCGACACAAAGGGCCGATCGCTCAGATCCAGCGGGAGAAACGGCAGGGCCTCGCCTCCCCAGCGCCGGCTGGATCCCCCGAAGCCCATCGCCCGGGAATGGAGCACGCCCGAGGTCACATCGCCGTCGTTCAACTCCTCCGGAACGGCGGAGAGGGCGTCGGTGTCGATCAGCCCCCCCTGCTCCACCATCAGAATTCGTTGTGCCGTGAGGCGTGCGAGACGGGAGGCGAGGGCCAGTCCCATCACGCCACTGCCCACCAGACAGATGTCCGCCTCAAAGGTGGTGGGGGTTCCCTTGTCGTCGAAGTTCACGAACACCGCTCACCACCCTCCTGACGCCAGCAGCTCCCTCAGGGGAGGTCCCAGCTCGGGCAGTCGTCGTGCCAACCCTCCGAGGGCCTCCACCCGAGAGGCGCGGCCCGAGGAAAAAAGCACGCAGCCCTCGGGATTGTTCAAGAGGCCGCCCACAAAGAGAAGGTCCCCCAGCAGGCCCGGCGCGGCGGGATCCTGGCCCGTGCGCTCCGCCCATCCCTGAAGCAGGGTCCGGAGGAGCGGTTGGCGGGCGGGATCCCACAGGGGCCCGCGCATGACGCTGTGGGTGAACAGCGGCGGCGCGGCCTGGCGGCGAAACCAGGCGGTGTCGTCGCGCAGCAGATCATCCGGAATCTGCGCCACGGCGCGGCGTTCCGGCCAGCGCTCGAGGATCACCCGGCTGGAGGCCCGGCCCGAGCCCAGACCCCAACGCCGGATCTTGCCCTCCGCCACCAGCGCCTCCAACAGGGCGACGCCCTCCTCCGTCAGCTGAGCGGGCTGGCATTCGTGGAGGAGGAAAAAATCAACGTGATCCGTCCGGAGCTTGCGCAGACTGGTTTCGAGGCTGGTCCGCAAGGCGGCGAGGTCGTAAGGGTTCGGGGCGCCGCCGGGGGCGGGGGCGGTGGAGGGGGCAGGGGAGCCGTCGGGAAGAGGCGCGGTGACGGCTGGTGCCGATCCCGTGCCGCGCCGCGCCAGGCGGAGGAGGGCGCTGGGCCGGCCCCAGCCCAGGCGGCGGTGCAGAACACGGGCAATGGGCACGACGGGGCGCAGAGGGGCCGGGATGGCCGGAGGTTCGAGGCCGAATTTGGTGGTGAGCGTGATGTCGCCCCGACACCGCCTGGCGAAACGACCCAACACCTCCTCCGCCAGGCCCAGTCCGTAGAGCGGAGCGGTGTCGAAGTGGCGGATGCCGGCGTCAAAGGCGGCGTCCAGGAGGCGCAGGCGGCCACGGGAGGTGAGGGCGGCGCCCATGATCCCCGAGGTGCCGAAGCCGAGTCTGGAGGGTTGGGGACTGGCCAAGGAAGGCTCGCGAGGGTCGATCGGTCGGATGTCAGGGGCCGCCTCCGATCCCGGAAGAACGGGACGCGATCCACTGGGATGGGGCGAAAATTAAAAGATCGTCGGCTGGCCGGGGTCGGCCGACGGGAGGAGCTGAGGGGATCCGGAAACCGGCTTGTTGAGCAGGGCGGCGATCAGGTCGCGGGGCGCGATGGCCAGGTCGGCGGTGCTGGCGAGCAGATGTTCCGCTCCAGCGGCCAGGAGCCGCTCTTCGTAGGCACGGCGCTGGGCGACGTGCTCCTTTCCGTGAAGATGGGGTGGTGCGACGGCCAGGGCGAGGAAGCGTTGATCCGGCCTGCAGGCGCGGGCGCGACAGACGGTTTCCACATCCGCCACGGTGTCACCCAAGTAGGCCACCGGCGGAGACTGGACGTCTGGACTCCCGCTCCAGGGGGCGAGGATTCGTTCGGCCAGGGCCAACAGACCGGCCGGGTCGGGTTTTTGCGGCGCGTCCTCCATGGCCACCAATGGCGCCTGGCGCAAGCCCAGCCGTTCCTCCAGAAGAAAGCGTGCGGAAGGGGTTTCCGCCCCGCTGACAAAGCCCCAGGCGATCCCTGCCGCGCTCAGATCGGCAAAGAACGCCGGCCCCACCAGCAGGGGCTCGTCTCGGATGAAGCCCCGCCAGAGGGCTGGCGGACCCAAGGGATCACCGCCGAAATAGAAACGGCTGAACATCTCAATCACCTCCTCCAGGCTCGGCAAGGGATTGGCGTCCGGGGTTCCGTCCCGACGGTGGCGCCGCAGCAACTCCAGACTGGCTTCCCAGTCATTGTTCCAAAAGCCTTCTCCCTTGAGGGCGTCGATGGTGGCCACCTCGGGCGTCCAACCGCTGAAGTGACACACTGTGGCCTGAATCGCCCGCCGATAACTGCCGCTGACGTTGCGGATCACCCCGTCGATGTCAAAAAGAAAGACGGCCGGGGGTGGCTCGGTCGGCGAGGGCGTCAGGGGCGGAAGGGCCAAGCGTTCTGGCTGGTAGGTTAGTCGTTTGCTCGTTGGCCTTGGGCGCCGAGACGATGATGGTTTCAGAGAGGGAAGGCCAAACGGCCGAACGGGCCACCGGCGCTGATGGAGAGGCCGAGCTCCCCAGCGCGGCTGATCCCATTCCAGCCCGCCCCGTGATGCGCGGCGGCAGCGGTGGGAGCCACCTATGTGGCCCCTTATCTCGGCCGCATCAGCGACGGGGGCCGCGATGGTTGCGCGGAGGTGATCCATATGGGCCGTTGCCTGCAAGGGCTGGGCAGTGCAACCCGCCTGCTGGTGG
>JBKDSZ010000095.1:0-17092 GCA_046340375.1 Cyanobacteriota bacterium
TGCCGGGGTTGAGCAGGCCCGCCGGATCCAGCCGCCGCTTGCACGCCACCTGCTCCGCGTCAATCACCCCGAGGCCCCCGTCCTCCACGGTGATCACATGGGGGTCAAAGAGAACCGCCCCGCCCTCCCGGCAGTCGGCCATCAGGGCTTCGAGGGAGGGGATCCCCTCATTCAGCAGCACAGGCAGCCCCGCCAGGCGGCTGGCTCCCTCCTGGCGCACGGCTTCCAGATGCCAGTGCAGCCGGTCGCCCCAGCGGGCCCGGAGGCGAGCCAGAAACGGCCCTTCCGGCTCGGGAAGCAGCAGTTGCAGATAGGTCCACTCCGGATGCCGGGCCCGCCAGTGCAGGGTGGTGTGATTCCAGGTCAGCTCCCGCAGGGGGACCCCCCGGGAGGCGCCCTCCGGCGCTTGCCACACCACGCGACCGCCGCGGGCGGCCAGCCAGGGAACCGCCACGGCCACCGCATCCGGCGCCAGCAACAGCAGCAGCCGCCCCTCCCCCGGCGCGGGCCCCGGGCAGCCCGCGGGCCAGGGCATGGCCTCCGCCAGGGGCGCCTCCAGCAGGCACAGCTCCTGCAGCAGCAGGGCGGTTCGGGGCAGCTGCCGGGCCACCTCCAGGGCTTGCTCGCCGTCGTCGAAGCCCACCACCAGCTGGCACCACGCCACCGCTTCCGCGGTCGCCAGGCGCAGGGCGATGAGGATGCCATTGGTGCCGTAGGCATGGTTGAGAGGTTCGCAGGCCGGTCCCTCCAACCGCAGCAGACGGGGCTCCGGTTCCAGGGTCACCACCTCCAGGCCGAGCAGATGGCCGGGATCGCGCAGGAAGCCCCAGCGCAGGGAGCCGATCCCGCCCGATCCCCCCGCGATGAATCCCCCCACCGTGGCCGTGCGCCAGGTGCTCGGCGCCAGGCGCAGGGCTCGGCTGCGGGCGGCCAGTTGCCGATCGAGATCCACCAGCGGGCAGCCGGCCTCCACCTCCACCACCCCCGTGGCCGGATCCACCTCCCGCACCGCCGTGAGCCCCCCCAGGTCGAGCACCACGCCGCCCGCCAGGGGCACGCACTGGCCGTAGTTGCCCGTGCCCGCGCCGCGCACCGTCAGGGGCACCCCCAGGCGGGCGCAGGCCCCGGCCACACATCGCACCTCGTCCCCATCGCGCGGGCTCACGGCCAGCTGGGCTCGACACCCGGCCAGCAGCTGGCGCAGCACGGGGGAAAAGCCATGGAAATCCGTCGACACCTTCTCCAGCTCGCCCGGGGTGCTCGACACCCGCAGGCTGGGGACCCGTTGCGCCAGCTCGCGCTCCAGGGCGCGGATCAGGGCCTCGGAGGGGCGGGGAGGAAGGGGGGGCAGGGCGAGGGACGGCATGGGAACGGAGAGGCGAGGGGCGACGCGGCCTCCACTGTCAGTCGCCGAGCGCCCCCTCGGCGGCGGCTCCGAGTTGGCGCAGCACGGGGGAGGGTGCCTCGGCCAGGGGGGGCGGCAGCCAGACGCCGCTGCGCAACACCCGCCGCTGGGGGGTGCGGGCCAGCGCCTCCGGCCACGACCTGGCCCCCAACACCACCAGATCCGCCGGCCCGCCGACCCGCAACACCCCATCCCACGCCAGATGGAGGAGCCGGGCCGGGGCGGTGGTGAGGGGGGCCAGCCCCGCCCGTTGCCAGGGCAGCAGTTGACAGCCCATGGCGGCCAGGCGGATCAACTCGACGGGATCGAAATCCCCGCCGGGAAACCAGGGATCCTGCACGTTGTCGCCGCCGACGGCCACGGTCACGCCCGCCGCCTGCAACGGCCGGATCGGCGCCAGCGGGCGACGGCTCGGCGTGCGCTCCGGATCCCGATCCAGCAACCAGAGGTTCGTGGTGGGCAGGGCCACCACCCCCACGCCCGCTTCCGCCAGCCCATCCGCCAGGCGGCGCAGGGCCCGATCCTCCAGCAGGCCCATGCTGCTGGCATGACTCGCCGTCACCGGCACGTGGAAGCGCTCGGCCCGGAGGAGGTCATGGAGCAGAAACAGGCCGCGGGGAGGCGGTTGATCGCTTTCATCCACATGCAGATCAATGCCGCAGCCCTCCCGCTCCGCCAGGGCCAGCAGGGCCCGCAACGCCTCCCTGTCCTGGCTGTCAGGGCGATAAGGGGGGCCGAGCACCCCACCCAGGAGGCCCCCCCGGGCCGCCACCTCCCGCGCCTGCCGCTCCCCCTCCGGCGTCAGCCAATGGCGAAGGGGCACCAGGGCCACCAGCTGCAGATCCACCCTCCCCGCCCACTCCCGCCGCAGGTGGCTCAGCACCTCCCAGCAGGGGGCCGACCAGGGGCCCAGGCTGTCCACATGGCTGCGCATGGCCCGCAGGCCGTAGCGCCAAGCCTGCTCCAGGGCGCGCTCCGCACGCAGGCGCACCCCCTCTGCCGTGCGTTCCTCCGCCTCGCGACGGTTCACCGTCATGGCCTCCGCCATGGAGCCGGACCCGTTCCAATGGGCTGGCGCGGTGAAGGCTTTGTCGAGATGGGCATGGGCTTCCACCAGGGGAGTGAGGGCCAGGGGAAGGCCCTCCGCCGGCTCCCCCCCCCCGTGGGGTGTCACGCTGGTGAGGTGGCCCTCATGATGGGAGAGGCAGACGCGCACAAGACCCTGCGCGTCGGGCTCCCCCAGGGCGAGCCCTGGATCGAGCAGGCCGCGGGGGATGGCAAGGGGAGGGAGTCCCGTCACGGCACCCGGATCGTGCGCTCAGGCTCCCCGGTCTGGAGCATCAGGAATTGGCCGGCGCCCGCCAGGGTGGTGGCCTCGGAGCGGGGCAAGCGCAGATCGGGAATCTGGCGCAGCCCCGGCAGCAGGGCCGCCAGATCCAGTTCGGTGTGATATGTGCTGAAGAGCAGGAAATTGCGGCGGCGGGTGCTGACGCGCACCAGGGTTTCGAGCGCCGGCCGCTGCGACTGGATCAAGGCCGGACACTTGCGAATCAACAGCCGCAACATGCCCGTCAACCCCTCCTGGTTGCAGACCTCCTTGACCAGCAGGGCGGTGAGACGTCCCCCGCCGAACTCGGCGAAGGCCTCCGGCCCCGGGTTGGTGATCGCCAGGCCGGCGACCAGTCCACTGCCCAGCAGGGCAACCGCCAGCCCTCTGGTGACCGCCGTCACAGTTCGTTGCGCATCACACCCCAACATTGGCAGACCAGTCGCCCGGCCGCTGGCCCCATCGCCACGACCTCGGGGGACGGGCGGTGGTAGGGTCGCAACACCACGGCGGGCGTCGCCAAGTGGTTAAGGCAGCGGCTTGTGGCGCCGCTATACGGGGGTTCGAATCCCCTCGCTCGCCCTTCAACTGTTGTGGCCCTCCAGCTCCGCCAGGGGACCGGCCAGCAGGGCCTCCAGCAAGGCACCTCCCCCATGGCGCACGGGATCCTCGCAGGGCAGGCCGGTCAAGTCCCGGGTTGCCGCCAGGGCGGCCCGGGCGTCGTCATCGCTGAGATGGGCCGTGTTCAGGGCGATGGCCCCCACCTTCGGAGCGGGGCCCGGCGACGCCGAGGCGGCGAGTCGGGGACGCCCCAGGGCCGCCAAGCCCTCCACCACGGCACTCAGTTCCTCCAGGGGCGGTAGCTGAATGTGGGGGGAGTTGCGGATGCTCGTCTGTCCCGCCCGATGGACCAGAAGCAGCGCCGTGGGCTGGGAGCCCCGGATGAGCGGCAGAGTGGCTGTGGAGCTCGGATGGCACAGCGATCCCTGCCCCTCCACCAACACCAGGGTGCGCCGCGTGGCCGCCGCCGCCGCCCCCACCACGGCCTGTTCCACCCCCCCGGCGGCGAAGTCCACGCGGATGGCGTCCAAAGGCACGCCGCTGCCACTGATCAGGATCCCCGCCTGACCCGTGGCCACGAAACGGGCATCCAGGCCCCGCTGGATCGCGGCCGCCTGAAGCTCCAGGCAGGCGCTCATCTTCCCGACGGACATGTCGGTGCCAACGGCGAGCAGACGATGGCCAGGCAGCTGCGCCGCCTGGGCCGTCGCGACGCCCAACCCCTTCGGCTCCCGCCGCAGATCCCAGATCCAGGCCCCGGGTCGCAAGCGGGCAGCCAGGTCCGGATCCTCCGCCAGGGGGGTGTGCAGGCCGCTTGCCAGGGAGAGGCCGGCCTCCAGGGCCACCAGCAAGTCGTCACGCATCTCCACGGGCAAGCCCCCCCCGGACGGGGCCAACCCCACCACCGCCACCGCCTTTTCGGGAGCCGCCAGCAGGGGCAAGGCCTCCCGCAGGCTGCCGACCACCGGCGCGGACCGCTCCAGACCCGTGATCGTCCGCAGGCAGCCGCCGGCATGGGCGGGGTCCACCACCACCGGGATCGGCCCCCGGCGGTAGCGCAGCAGAGCCAGGCCTGTCTTGCCACGCGAATTGTCCAGACCATGGTGTTGCAACAACACCACCGGGGCAGCGGCGGAGAGCATCGGAGACGGCCTCACCGGAGGGCTCCTGGCGGGTCAGCGACCAGCGCAAGAGCTCCATTCTGGCGCAACCGCACGCCAAGACCGGGGGTCGAGCCGGCTCTCAGCCCATCCCCCTCCAGGCGAGGGCCGGTGAAAGGATCGTCCAGCAGGGTGAGATGGCTGTCCAGATCGGACCAGCGCGTCAGGGGCAGCAGCTGGCTGGCGGCGCCATTGAGCAGGGCGCTGTCGGAATAGCAGCCCACCATCAGGTCGAGCCCGAGCCGCCGGGCCACCTGAGCCATCAGATGGGCTTCCGACAGCCCGCCGCATTTGAGCAATTTGACGTTCACGCCATCGACATGGGGGGCCAGGCGCAGGAGGTCGGGCAGGGTCCAGCAGCTCTCATCGGCCACGAGGGGAATGGGGCAATCCAGGTCGAGGGCGGCGAAGCCCGCGGTGTCGTCCTCCGGGTCCGCCAGGGGGGGAAGGGGTTGCTCCACGAGCACCACACCGGCGTCCGCCAGCCTGTTGACCATCCGCTGCGCTTGATCGAGATCCCAGCCCCCGTTGGCATCCACCTGCAGTTCCGCGGCCTGCCCGCTGGACTCCCATCGCTCCCGCAAAGCCTCCCGGACGGCCACCACCAGGGCCTGGTCGTGCTCCAGCCCCTCCGGGCTCCCCAGCTTGAGCTTCACCCGGCTGGCGGGACACACCTGCCACCAGCCCCGCAGGCGCTCCAACACCCGGGGAACGGTCCCCAGGCCG
Source organism: Cyanobacteriota bacterium (assembly GCA_046340375.1). GTDB lineage: Bacteria > Cyanobacteriota > Cyanobacteriia > PCC-6307 > Cyanobiaceae > Cyanobium. Next base: position 5,180 of record JBKDSZ010000095.1, read on the forward strand.
AGGGTCACGCTGGTGGGAACGGCTGCGGCGATCTCCAGCCCCCAGAGCTGGCCCACGGGACGGTCCAGCCGTTTCCCCCACCAATCCCACAGGGCCAGATCCACCGCGCAGCGCGCCGGGGGGGAGAGCGGCGCCAGAAGGGGCTCCAAGGCCTGGCGGGGTTCGGGGTCGCAGGCCTCCAGGGCGGGGATCACGGCCTCCAGCTCGCTGGCGATGGCATCGGTGTCATGGTGCCTGTGGCCCGTGTCGAAGCCGCCGCTCTCCCCCAGGCCCGTCAGCCCCTCATGCTCCAGCGTGAAGAGGAGATGCTCCACCGCGCTGGTGGTGCCGCGGCTGATGGTGAGCGGCACGGCCTTCGTCAGGGCGAAGCGATGCAGACGGCAGCGCATGGGGCAACGGGCCCGGGGACGCTGCCAACTTGACATGCGATCCGCGCCTCCCGCCGCCAAGACGGCCGCCATGGCCGAAACTGGTGGGATGACGGCGACTCACCCTTCCCCGGCCCCCGCTTCCTCTCCCGCGATCCGGTCCACGCCGGATGTCGGGCCACGGGGCCATTACTGGATCACCACCTTCGGCTGCCAGATGAACAAGGCGGATTCCGAACGGATGGCCGGCATCCTGGAGGCCCGGGGCTATGCGCCCGGCCAGGATGAGCACAGCGCCGATCTGGTGATTTACAACACCTGCTCCATCCGCGACAGCGCGGAACAGAAGGTCTACAGCTATCTGGGCCGTCAGGCGATGCGCAAACGGGCCAATCCCCATTTGATCCTGGTGGTGGCCGGTTGTGTGGCCCAGCAGGAGGGTGAAGCCTTGCTGCGACGGGTTCCCGAGCTGGATCTGGTGATGGGCCCCCCGCATGCCAATCGTCGGGGCAGCCTGCTGGAGCGGGTGGACAGCGGCGCCCAGGTGGTGGCCACCGAAGAGCATCAAATCCTGGAGGACATCACCACCGCCCGTCGGGAGAGCGCCGTGTGCGCTTGGGTGAATGTGATCTATGGCTGCAATGAGCGCTGCACGTATTGCGTCGTCCCCGCCGTGCGGGGACGGGAACAGAGCCGCGCGCCGGCCGCCATCCGCCAGGAGATGGAGGATCTGGCCCGGCGGGGCTACCGGGAGGTGACGCTGTTGGGCCAGAACATCGACGCCTATGGCCGCGATCTGCCCGGCATCACCCCGGAGGGCCGGCGTTCCCATACCCTGACGGACCTCCTGGCCCACGTGCACGACGTGCCCGGCCTGGCGCGCCTCCGCTTTGCCACCAGCCATCCGCGCTATTTCTCCGAGCGGCTGATTGACGCCTGCGCCCGGTTGCCGAAGGTCTGCGAACACTTCCACATTCCTTTTCAGAGCGGGGATGACGACGTGTTGAAGGCCATGGGCCGGGGGTACACCGTGGAGCGCTATCGCCGCATCCTCGACCGCATCCGCCAGCGGATGCCCGATGCCGCCATCAGCGCGGACGTGATCGTGGGTTTTCCCGGCGAGAGCGAAGCCCAGTTCCGCCGCACCCTCGCCCTGATCGACGCGATGGGTTTTGACCAGGTGAACACCGCCGCTTACTCCCCGCGCCCCAACACCCCCGCCGCCCTCTGGTCCGACCAGCTTCCGGAGGCCGTGAAAGTGGACCGGCTGCGCGAGCTCAATGCCCTGGTCGAGCAGACCGCCCATCGCCGCAATGCCCGCTATCTGGGCCGGGTGGAGGAGGTGCTGGTGGAGGGCGGCAACCCCCGCGACCCCGCCCAGCTGATGGGGCGCACGCGCACCAATCGCCTCACCTTCTTCCCCGCTGTCGATGGCCGTGGCGGCAGCCATCAGCCCGGGGATCTGGTGCCTGTGCGCATCGACACGGCGCGGCCCTTCTCCCTGAGCGGCGAGGCGATCGAGAGCCGATAGGGTGAGTTGGGATCTGACCACTGCGGAGATGTCTGCGCCGCTCCACACCCACCAGGAGCTGCTGGTGATGCCGGATGACGGCGCCGAGGCCGTTCTGGCCCTGATCGACCAGGCCAGGAAAGAATTGCTCTTGAAGCAGTTCAAACTCCAGTCTGAACCGGTGATCGACGCCCTGGGCCGCGCCCGAGAGCGCGGTGTGGAGGTGCGCGTGATGCTCAATCCCCACACTTCAGGCGGGGATCGCTGGAACGATGACACCTTCACCCGGCTCCAATCCCTGGGGATCACCACCGCCTGGACCAGCGAGGCTTTCCCCGTCACCCATGAGAAATCCATGCTCATTGACGGGCAGGCGGCTCTGATCGCCACCTTCAATCTCGCCGACAAATACTTTCATGAAACCCGTGATTACGGCGTGTTGAGTCGCAACGACGCCGTTGTTGCCCAGGTGCGGGCTGGCTTTGAGGCGGATTGGCGGCGCACCTTGTTTCAACCCGACCTGACCGTTGGCCTGGTCTGGAGCAGCACCTACAGCCGGGGTCAGATGGCCCGCCTGATCGACGCCGCCGAACGCACCCTCTGGATCCAGCATCCCAAGTTCGTGGACGCGGTGATCCTGGAGCGCATCATCCGCGCCCGTGAGCGGGGCGTGAAGGTGCGCGTGCTCTGTGGCGGCAAGCACGGCGTGAGCGATTGGGACATCTACGACACCTTCTCCTCCCTGCGGGTGATGCAACGTTTTGGCGTGAAGGTGCGGCGGCAGAAGCATCTCAAACTCCATGCCAAACTGATTCTCATCGATGGCCGTTATGCCCAGACCGGCTCGATGAACATCGATCGCAGCGCCTTCGATCTGCGCCGCGAACTCGGCATCGAGAGCGACGCGCCGGCGGTCGTCAGCCGGCTCAAGGCCACCTTCGCGGCCGATTGGGACCGGGCCAGCCACTACGACGCCCCCGATCCCCTGGATCCCTCCGTGCACGAGGTGGGGGAGCTGCCACCGGATCCCCATTTCGTCCATGACTGACGCACCAACCCCCACCCTGCCGCAGTTGTTCACGGGGTTTCTGCGGGTGGCCCTCTCCTCCTTCGGGGGCGGCCTTTCGGTGTGGAGTGAACGCATCCTGGTGGAGGAGCGCCGCTGGCTCACCAACGACGCCTTTCTCACAGGGCTCACCATCGCCCGCCTGCTCCCTGGCCCGAACCAGATCAACCTGGCCGTCTACGTGGGGGCCCGCTTTCACGGTCTGCGGGGGGCTCTGGTGGCCCTCTGCGGCATGCTTCTGCTGCCTTTCGGCCTGTTGATGGCCGTCGGGATGGCCTATTTCCACTTCCACGACCTGCCCCTTGTGGACCGGGTTCTGGCGGGGATGGTGGCGGTGGCCGCGGGGCTGGCGCTCTCCATGGGCTTCAAGATCCTGCCGGCCTACCGCAAGGATCCCGTGGCCTTGTTGTTGGCGGGGCTGGTGTTTGTGGCGATGGAGGGGTTTCACGTGCGCCTGGTGCCCCTGTTGCTCGTGCTCTCCCCCCTGGCGATGCTCTGGTACTGGCCCCGCTCTGCAGGGGACTCCCGCCCATGATCGGGGCTGCCCTGCTGGCTGTGGCGTCCAGCGCCTGCGATCCCGTGCGGTTGAGCGATCTGGGCCAACTGCTGAAGGTGTTGCTCACGTTTCTGGGGCTGTCGCTGTTTTCCGTCGGCGGCGGCAACACCCTGCTCACGGAATACCACCACCTCAGTGTGGACGAGTTCTGCTGGCTCACCCCGAACCAGTTCAACGACATCTATGCCCTGGCGGAGGCGGCTCCAGGGCCGAGTTCGATGCTCGTGGGCCTGCTCGGCATGGCCGCGGCCTGGCGGGAGGGGCCCGGCTGGGCCTTGCTCACAGCCTTCGCCGCCGAGGCGGCCATCCTGCTGCCCTCCACCCTGCTGGTGGTGGCCGCCTGCCTGAGCTGGAACCGCTTCAGTCACAGCCCCTGGCGCCTGGCGTTCGAGAGGGCCATGGGGCCGATCACCCTCGGGGTCTTGTTTGCGGTGGGGGTGAAGATCCTGCGGCTCTCCGACACGAACGCCGCAGGCCTCCTGGTCTCGCTCGCGGTCTGCGCGCTTGTGCTCCGCACGCGCTTCTCTCCGCTGTGGTTGATGGCCGGGGCCGCGCTGCTGGGTGGCTTCGGCGTGATTCACCGCTGAAGACCTTTCCTCCCCCTGGCGCATCCGCTGGCCGCTGATACCGTTTGGCCTCTGTCCGTCGCCGGCTCGTGCCCATCTCCCCCGCCTCCGGCTCCACCCGTGTTGGCCTGGTGTTCGGCGGAGCCTCCGGGGAACATGCGGTGTCGATCCGCTCGGCCCGCACGGTGATGGGGGGCCTGCGGGACGGGGCCAACGCGGAGCGCTACGACACGCGGCCCTATTACATCGATCAGGCGGGTCGCTGGTGGCCGCCGGCGGTGGCTGAAGCCGTGCTCGCCGCGGGCACCCCGCCAGCCCCCGATTCCCTCCCCCCCGCCGAATCAGCGGGCTTTCAGGGCTTCCCCGAGGGCGCCCTGGAGGTGGAGGTCTGGTTTCCCGTGCTCCATGGCCCCAACGGGGAGGATGGAACGATCCAGGGGCTCTTCACCCTGATGGGGCGGCCGTTTGTGGGCTCCGGCGTGCTGGGCTCGGCCATCGGCATGGACAAACAGGCCATGAAGGCCGCCTTCAGCGCCGCGGGCCTGCCCCAGGTGCCCTACCTGAGCCTCTCGCGGGCCGACCTGATCGCGCCCGGATCGGAGGACGTTGCCCCGCCCCCGGAGCTCCTGCAGCGCATCGAGCGGACCCTGGGTTATCCGTGCTTCGTCAAGCCCGCCAATCTGGGCTCCTCGGTGGGGATCAGCAAGGCCAGCGACCGCGCCAGCCTCCTGGAGGGGCTGCGCGTCGCGGTGGAGCTGGATCCCCGGCTGGTGGTGGAGCAGGGGGTGGTGGCTCGCGAATTGGAATGCGCGGTGCTGGGCCCGGAGGAGGCCCTGGAGGCCTCCGTGCTGGGGGAGATTCGCTTTGAGGCCGACTGGTACGACTATGCGGCGAAGTACAGCGAGGGTTCCAGCCACACCCTGATCCCCGCACCGGTGTCGGAAGAGGTGGCGGCGCGGGCGCGGGCGATGGCCATCAGCGCCTGCCGGGCGGTGGGAGCCTCCGGGCTGTCGCGGGTGGATTTCTTTTTCAGCGAGACCCAACAGGCCCTGTGGGTGAATGAGATCAACACCCTGCCGGGGTTCACCAGCCAGAGCATGTATCCGATGCTCTGGGCGGCGAGCGGGTTGCCGCTGACCGATCTTTTGCACCGTTTGCTGCGGGACGCGAGAGAATCCCACCGGTTGCCACAGATCACGCACTGACGCCATGGGTCATGGACTCCTCTGGATTCCCCTGCTGCTTGTCTTCCTGCTCCTGGCCTCCCTCGGGTGGCTGGAGCGGCGCCGACAGAACCTCTTCCGCGACTGGGCCGCTGGCGCGGAGCTGGCCAAGCTGGACGCGGCGGGAGCGGCTCGGTTGATGGATGGCGTGCTGAGCTGGGCCACCTTTGAAGCGGGCCAGTTTCGGGAATGCGATTCCTTTGTGATCAAACAACTGGAGCTCACCGAGCTGCTCTCCCTGCGGTCCGGCGAAGCCCCTCTCACGGAGGAGAGTCAAGGGGCCTGCAGGCTGCGCCTCGTCGGAGGCGGCCAGCAGAAAGATCTCCCCTTCAGCGATGCCGAGCGGGCGCGACGCTGGATGAACGAACTCATGGCCCGCTCTCGCTGCGAGTTGTGATGCCCCCTTCCCCTCCTCCCGTTCCCAGCACCCTGCCCGGAGTGGAACGCCGCCGCCAGTTGCGCCGCCAGCGACGCATCGAACGCCTCCAGGACGGCTGGCGGATCCTGGTCTACGGCGCCGTGACGGCGGGTTTGGGGTTCGTTTTGCTGCGCGAGGGCTGGATGCTGCAGGGCCCCAACCAGGTGGCGATCAGCGGCAGCCTCCTGGTGAGCCGTGACCAGGTGATCGCGGCGGCCGGCCTGCGCTTTCCCCAACCTCTTCTCTCCCTGCAGCCCCGCCTTCTCAGCCGCACCCTGGCGGAGGCTCTGCCGGTGGAGCGCGTGAAGGTCACGCGTCTGATGCTTCCGCCCCGGTTGCGGGTGGACCTGGTGGATCGGGAGGCGGTGGCCCGGGCCCAGCGCCGCACCCCGAAGGGTCCGGAGAGCGGGTTTGTGGACCGCACCGGCAATTGGATCAACGCCGACCCAGGCGCGCGCCAGCGGCTGGCGGGCAAAGCCACCATTGATGTGGTCGGCTGGAACGAGCGCAATCGGCCGGTGCTCGGCAGGGTGCTGCAGGCGCGGGAGCAGATCGGTCCTGGGCTGAAGGAGATCCGCTTCGAGCCGGATGGCACCCTCTGGCTCACGACCCGTCACCTGGGGCCCCTCCGGCTGGGGCCTGTGGATTCCCAGCTCGCGCGTCGTCTGGAGGTGGTGGGTCACCTGAATCGAAACCTGCCGAGCCACCTTGTCGGCCAGCGCCCCCTGAGCATCGATCTGACGGATCCCGAGCAACCGGAACTTACGCTGCGTGGAGCCAGCGCCGCCACCGCCAATGGACCCGTCCCTGGTGCCCCCTCCACCGCCAGACCCCACCCCTAGGATCTGCGAGCCATTCCACACAAGGGATTGCGTCCGGGAGTGATCCAGGTGAAGGTATCCACTCCCGTTACAGACGGGGGGTTCCACCAAAGACATAATGCAGCCATCCAGCAACAGCAACAGCCACTCCGAAACAACGGCCCCGCCACACACGACCCTGTCCCTCTCCGGTGGTTCTCTGCCTGGCAGAATCCATCAGCGCCCGACGTCATCGATCCCGCAATCGCCCCTTGTGATGAGCCAGAACACCCCCTCCGCCAATGGGATCATTCCCAGTCAATCGGCACGCAGTGAGGTGATTGGCGTCGGTGGCGGCGGGAGCAATGCGGTCAATCGAATGATTGCCTCCGAGCTTCAGGGAGTTGGTTTTTGGGTATTGAACACGGATGCCCAAGCTTTATTGCAAGCTGCTGCGCCACAGCGCATCCAGCTTGGTCAGGCGCTCACCAGCGGGCTCGGAGCTGGCGGCAATCCTTTGATCGGGCAGAAGGCGGCGGAGGAATCACGGGCGGATCTGCAGCGGTCGGTCGAGGGGGCGGACATGGTGTTCATCGCCGCCGGCATGGGTGGTGGCACCGGCACAGGGGCGGCACCGATCCTTGCGGAAGTGGCCAAGGATTGTGGCGCCTTGACAGTAGGAATTGTCACCAAACCGTTTGGGTTTGAAGGCAGGAAGCGCCTGCGGCAGGCGGAACAGGGAATTGCCCAGCTGGCGGAGCATGTGGACACGTTGAGAGTGATACCGAATGACCGTCTCCGGGACGCCATCGCCGGTGCACCCCTTCAGGATGCCTTCCGCGCGGCGGATGACGTGCTGCGCATGGCGGTGAAGGGCATCACTGAAATCATCACCAAGGCGGGACTGGTGAACGTGGACTTTGCCGATGTGCGCTCGGTGATGGCCGACGCCGGCACAGCCCTGCTGGGCATCGGGGTGGGTTCCGGCCGGTCCCGCGCCAGCGAGGCCGCCCAATCCGCCATGAGCAGCCCCCTTCTGGAGTCCGCCCGGATCGACGGCGCCAAGGGTTGCATCATCAACATCTCCGGCGGCAAGGACATGACCCTGGAAGACATGACCACGGCTTCGGAAGTGATCTATGACGTGGTGGATCCCGATGCCAACATCATTGTCGGCGCCGTGGTGGATGAGCAGCTTGAGGGCGAAATTCACGTCACCGTGATCGCCACCGGCTTTGAGAGCGGTGGGACCTACCGTCCAGAGCGGCCTGTGTCCACAGCTTTTGCCAGCCAAGGGGAGGAATCCGCCGCACCGGAGCGCGGCGCGAAGATCCCACCCTTCCTGGTGAACCGACAATCACGCCTGGAATCAGGGGGGTGACCCGGAGACCACGCCTGCCCAGAGCATCCCGTGTGGCTGCTACCTTCCGGTCCTGACCAGGTTTGGGCGTCTCGGCCGCATGGATCCGGGCCACTTTCAGCATACGCCTTCCCCATCCGCCTCGCTCGCCAGCCACCCCATCGTTTCCCCTTGCCACATCGCCCCAACGACCTTCTCCGGCGCAAGCAATCCGGCGAACCCATCGTGATCCTGACGGCCTGGGACGCCCTGTCGGCCGCCATCGTCAGCGAGGCTGGCGCCGATGCCGTGCTTGTGGGCGATTCCCTGGCCATGACGGTCCTCGGGCATGCCACCACCCTGCCCGTCACCCTGGACGAAATGCTCCACCACTGCCGTGCCGTGGGACGGGGCTTGCAGAGCGAGAGCGACTCGGCGCCGTTTGTGATCTGTGATCTTCCCTTCCTCACCTATCAATGCGGCCTGGATGAAGCCATGGCGGCGGCGGGCCGGGTGTTGAAGGAAAGCCCCGCCGTGGCGGTGAAGCTGGAGGGTGCGGAGCCGGAAACCCTGGCCGCCATGGATCGCATGGTGCGGATGGGGATCCCGGTGATGGCGCACCTGGGCCTCACGCCCCAGTCGGTGCATCGCCTGGGCTACCGGCGTCAGGCCACCGACCCCCTCGCCGGGGAACGGTTGACCCAGCAGGCCCTTGCCGTGGAAGCCCAAGGCTGTTTCGCCCTGGTGGTCGAGCACATTCCTGCGCCCCTCGCCACCGCGCTTTGCGAGCGCCTGCGCATTCCCGTGATCGGCATCGGCGCCGGCGATTCCTGTGATGGCCAGGTGCGTGTCACCGCCGATCTGCTCGGCCTCACCGACCACCCCCCCCCGTTTTCCCCTCCGCTTTTGGACGGCCGGGGGAGGGCGGTGGAGGCCCTCAGGGCGTGGAAGCTTCAGCAGCGGACGGCTGCGAACCGGGCTGCTCCAGCCACCACCCCATGAACGTTCGCAGGACGGAGGAGCTGAGCGCCAATCCCTCCGGATCGGTCAGCCGCCAGCGCTGCCCCTCGATCCGCAGGCACTGACGTTCGATCCAGGGCGCCAGCCGCTCCCCGATCGCCTCCAACGCCTCCGCTCCCAGGCCCTCCTCCTCCAGCAGGGCCTCCAGGTTCACCCCTTCCCGCCGGCGCAACCCCACCAGCACCCGTTCATCCAGGGGGAAGGGCGTGGCCGCCGACTCGGTCGGTTCTCCACCCTGGCGGAGCCAGTCGGCGTAGCCGGCTCGGGTGCGGGGTCTGGCCTGCCGCCGGCCGAAGGGCGCCGCCGTCGCCCCCATCCCGAAGCCCCACCAGCCCGCTCCGCTCCAGTAGACCCGGTTGTGCCGGCTCGCATGGCCGGGCCAGGCGTAATTGGAGACCTCGTAGCGGCCATAGCCGGCGGCCCGCAGGCGGGCGGCGGTGAGCTCCAGGAGATCGGCGCCCAGATCCTCGTCGGGGAGCTCCAAGGCGCCCTGCTCCAGCCGACGGGAAAAGACCGTTCCCGGCTCCAGGGTCAGGTCGTAGACCGAGAGGTGGGGGGGATGAAGGGCGATCGCCTGCGCGAGCTGCTCCTCCCAGTGGGCGCGACAGGCCTCGGGCGCGGTCGGGGAGGGCCCCCCCGGCAGGGCGGGCACCCCCTGAATCAGATCCAGGCTCCAACTGCGCAGCAGTCCCTCTCGCCTGGCTTGCTGCATCCAACCCGCCGCTTCGAGCAGATGGTGACACCGGTGCTGGCGTCCCAGCCCCGCCAGCACAGCGTCATCCAGGCTCTGCCCTCCCAGGCTGACGCGATTGACGCCCGCGCGCAGCACGGCCAGCAGCCGGGCCTGGTCAAAGGTGGCCGGATCCATCTCCAGGGTGATCTCGGCCCCTGGAGCGACGCCGAACCGCCGCCGCAACGCCTCCAGCAGCCCCTCCACTTGCGCCGCGGTGAGCAGGGAGGGCGTGCCCCCGCCGAAATACACCGTTGAAAGGGGGGGGCCGGGAGGGCTGGCCTGGATGTCGGACTGAAGCGCCTCCAGGTAGGGCGGGATCCCTGGACTCCGGCTGCCATCAGCCTTGTCGCCCAGGGGGACCACAGGAAAGTCGCAGTAAAAGCAACGCCGCAGGCAGAAGGGGATGTGGAGATAGGCAGCGCGGGGTGGGGGAAGCGTCACGAGCGGTTACCCCGGCCTGGCAAACGCACCAGGATCAGGCATGCTGCTGTGTTGATGCGCCAGACGGCCGGGCCCAGTCGCCATGGTGGACGTCCTCATCCTGCTGCTGTTCCTGTTGTCCGGATCCGCCACGGGCTGGCTTGGGGTGGACTTGCTGCCGGAGCGCCTGCTGCTGCAGGTCACCAACATGGAGGGGCTGCGCTGGGTGCTCGGCGGCTTCGGCGCGTTCTTCGGCCTGCTGGCGGGGTTTTTCTTCCAGCAGTTGCGGCGCCGCCTGATGCGGCAGGTGCGCAGCATGCCCACGGATCTGCTCATCAGTCGCGCCGTTGGGTTGATCCTCGGCCTCCTGGTGGCCAACTTGCTTCTGGCCCCCATTCTGCTGCTTCCCCTGCCCTGGGAGGTGGTGCTGGTGAAGCCGCTGGCGGCGGTCCTGAGCAATGTGTTCTTCGGGGTGCTCGGCTACAACCTGGCCGAGGTCCATGGCCGCACCCTGCTGCGCCTCTTCAACCCCTCCAGCACCGACGCCCTGCTCGTGGCTGAAGGGGTGCTCCAGCCCGCCACCGCCAAGATCCTCGACACGAGCGTGATCATCGATGGGCGGATTCAGGGCCTGATGGCGTCGGGCCTGCTGGAGGGGCAGGTGATCGTGGCCCAGGCGGTGATCGATGAGCTGCAGGCTCTGGCCGATTCGAGCAACAACGAGAAGCGGGGCAAGGGACGCCGGGGGCTGAAGCTGCTGGGCGGCCTGCGGGAGGAGTACGGCCGGCGGCTGGTGATCAACAGCACCCGCTACGAGGGGAAGGGCGCAGACGACAAGCTGCTGCTGCTCACGGCGGACACGGGGGGCACCCTGCTCACGGCCGACTACAACCTTGCCCAGGTGGCCCGCCTCCAGGAGCTGCGGGTGGTCAATCTGAGCGAACTGGTGATTGCCCTCCGGCCGGAGGTGCAGCCTGGAGACACGCTCCAGTTGAAGATCGTGCGGGAGGGCAAGGAAGCGGATCAGGGCGTGGGATATCTGGAAGACGGCACGATGGTGGTGGTGGAGGACGCGCGCAAGCGCATCGGCGAGCGGCTGCCGGTGACGGTCACCGGGGCGTTGCAGACCCCCACCGGCCGGATGGTGTTCGCCCGACAGGAGCGGGGAGGGGCAAAGAGCGCCGGGGGCAAGGGAGGGGCCTCCGAAGGTCCCGGCGAAAAGGGAGGAGCAAAACCGATCGTCGTCGCGGAGCCGCCACCCGCAGGCTCCAGCTAGGGTGCATGGATCTTGCGTCTGTTTTGCGGATGACGGTGTCGGCTCCCTACTACGGCGATTCCGGGGTGCTGCGCACTCCCCCCCCCGACCTGCCTTCCCTGCTGCTGAAGGAACGCATCGTCTACCTGGGTCTGCCGCTGTTTTCCTCCGATGACGCCAAACGACAGCTGGGCATCGATGTCACGGAGCTGATCATCGCCCAGCTGCTCTATCTGGAATTCGACAATCCAGATAAACCGATTTTCTTTTACATCAAGTCCACGGGCACCAGCTGGTATTCGGGCGATGCGATCGGCTTTGAAACCGAGGCTTTCGCCATTTGCGACACCCTGCGCTACGTGAAGCCGCCGGTGCACACGATCTGCATCGGCCAGGCGATGGGCACAGCGGCGATGATTCTGAGCGCGGGCACCAAGGGGCAGCGGGCCGCCCTGCCGCATGCGTCGATCGTTTTGCATCAGCCTCGCTCCGGAGCCCGCGGCCAGGCGAGCGACATTCAGATCCGGGCGAAGGAGGTGCTCCACAACAAGCACACCATGCTGGAAATTCTGGCGGACAACACCGGCAAGTCCGTCGAGCAACTGTCCCGCGATTCCGACCGCATGACCTACCTCACTG
>JBKDSZ010000096.1:0-21455 GCA_046340375.1 Cyanobacteriota bacterium
GCCCACCCCCTTGCCCCCGATGACCGCCGCTCCCCAGCCCCGCCAGCGATACGCCACCGAATGGCTGGCCGGCTGCTCCGGCTGCCACATGTCGTTTCTCGATCTCGATGAGTTTCTCTTCGACCTTGCCGAGCGGGTGGAGGTGGTTTATTCACCCGTCGCCTCCGACATCAAGCACTACCCCGAGAATGTGGATCTGGTGCTGGTGGAGGGAGCGGTGGCCAATGTCGACAACCTCGCACTGGCGCTTCAGGTGCGGCAACGCAGCCGTTGGGTGGTGTCGTTCGGCGACTGCGCCGTGACCGCCAACGTGCCCGGCCTGCGCAATCTGCTCGACGGCGCGGAGCCTGTGTTGCGGCGGGGATACCTCGAATTGGCCGATCAGGGAGCACAGCTGCCTTGGGCGCCGGGCATCGTGCCGGAGCTGCTCGATCAGGTGCTGCCCCTCCATGCGGTGATCCCGGTGGATGTCTGGCTGCCGGGTTGTCCGCCTTCGGCCCAACGCATCAAGGAGGCCCTGATCCCCCTGCTGGCGGGGGAGAAGCCGCCGATGGAGGGCGCCGCGATGCTGCGCTTCGGCTGATCCATTTCCTGCTCCCCGACCATCCATGAGCCGCACCGTTCTCATCGATCCGGTGACCCGCATCGAGGGCCACGCCAAGATCACCCTCCATCTCGATGACGACGGAAGGCTGTGCGACAGCCGCTTCCACGTTGTGGAATACCGGGGCTTTGAGAAATTCTGCGAGGGGCGGCCCTTCACCGAGATGGCCGGCATCACCGCCCGCATCTGTGGCATCTGTCCGGTGAGCCATCTGCTCTGCGCCGCCAAAACCGGTGACAAGCTGCTGGGGGTGAGCGTGCCGGCGGCGGGGCGGAAGCTGCGGCGGCTGTTGAACCTGGCCCAGCTCACCCAGAGCCACGCGCTGTCGTTCTTCCATCTGAGCAGTCCGGATTTCCTGCTCGGCTGGGAGAGCGATCCAGCCCGCCGCAACGTGTTCGGCCTGATGGCCGCCGATCCGGACCTGGCCCGGGCGGGCATCCGCCTGCGGCAATTCGGCCAGCGCATCCTGGAGCTGCTCGGCGGGCGCAAGATCCATTCCGCCTGGGCGGTGCCCGGCGGGGTCCGAACCCCGATGAGCGATGAGGCGCGGGACTGGATCCTGGCCGGCCTGCCGGAGGCCCGGGCCACGGTGGAGCTGGCGCTTGGCTTGTTCAAGACCCTGCTGGATGGGCCCCTGCGGCGGGAGCAGGCGGTGTTCGGCTCCTTCCCCAGCCTCTTCATGGGGCTCGTCACCCCTGAGGGACTGTGGGAGCACATCGAGGGGGTGATCCGTTTCCGCGGGCCCGATGGCGCCATCGTCGCCGATGGCCTCCGGGAAGACGACTACGCCTCCTTTCTGGGGGAGGCGGTGGAACCCTGGAGCTACCTGAAATTTCCCTACTACAAACCCCTCGGTTATCCGGAGGGGATCTATCGCGTCGGCCCCCTCGCCCGTCTGAATGTCTGCGAGCGCATCGGCACCCCGTGGGCCGACCGGGAGCTGAACGAATTCCGCCAGCGGTCGGGCCGCGTCGCCCTTTCCAGCTTCGCCTACCACCACGCCCGGCTGGTGGAGATCGTCGCCTGCCTGGAAGCGATCGAGCGGTTGGTGATGGAGGAGGAGCTGCGCACCGGACGGGTGCGGGCACGGGCCAGCCTCAACGCCAATGAGGCCGTGGGGGTGAGCGAAGCCCCCCGCGGCACCTTGTTTCACCACTACCGGGTGGATGACCAGGGCCTCCTCACCGGCGTGAACCTGATCATCGCCACAGGCCAGAACAACCTGGCAATGAACCGCACGGTGCACCAGATCGCCAGCGAATGGCTGCCAGATCCGGTTCCCGCAGACGCCTCCATTCCGGAAGCCATCCTCAACCGCATCGAGGCGGGCATCCGCTGCTTTGATCCGTGCCTCTCCTGCTCCACCCACGCCGCCGGCCAGATGCCCCTGGAGGTGCGACTGGTGAGCGCCACGGGCCGGGTGCTGGCCGAGCGGCGGCGGCCCAGCCTGTGAGTGCCGCCCTGCTGATCGGCATCGGCAACCCCTTGCGGGGCGATGACGGGGTGGGCGCGCGGCTGCTGGAGGAGCTGGAGCGCGAGGCAGAGAGAAGCGGTGCAGCGGATGGGCTGCGGCAGGCCGTGCTGCGGACGGTGCATCAGCTCACGCCGGAGTTGGCCCTGGCGGTGGCGGAAGCGCAGCGGGTGTTGTTCGTGGATGCCTGGGCCAACCCCGACCGCGACGCGCCCTGGATCGTGCCCCTCCTCCCCCCGCCCCCGGAGGCGGGCCTCCCCGGCGGACACGGTTGGGACCCGGTGGCCCTGGTGGCCCTGGCGGAGCGGCTCTCCGGCTGGCGGGGGGAAGCGGCCTTGCTGCGGGTGCCCGCGTTTGCCTTTCCCCATGGGACTGATGTTTCCGCCGGGCTGGAGAACGCCATGCCCCGGGCCCGCGAGCTGCTCCGCCGCTGGCTGCGGGAGGGGTCCCTTTCGCGTGATGGCGCTAGAACAGGCGCAGTGCCCTGCCACCGGGATGCCTCGCCCCTACCAGCCCTCCCTGCTGCGGCTGCTCCATGGAGCCACGGCCCTGTTGGCCCTGGGGGCCTGGCTCACGGGGTTTCTCGTCTACAACCGCTTTGACGGGCGCTGGGGCCGGCTCCCCCTGGCCTTGAGCGGCGACTGGATCGACATCCATGGCACGGTCGCGGTGGCGCTCTGGCCCCTCGCCGTGCTCTTCGCCCTCTATGCCCTCACGCTGGGACGGGCGCGGTTGCGTCATCCTGCCAACCTGATCGCCCTGCTGGCCCTGGCCGTGGCCGTGGGCAGCGGCAAGTTGATGCAGGAGGACTGGCTGGAGGAAGGGGAGTTGGGCCATGGGGTGTACATCGTCCATCTGCTGGCCTGGCTGGCCCTGGCCGGCGCGGTGGCGGCCCACGCCGGTTTCGTGGTGGCCCGGGGCGGCAGGCCGCTGGCGGCTTCGATGGCGAGCCTGGAGCTGCGCCCGCGCGATCAGCCCCGCGACTGGCCGGGCCAGATCCGCCGGCACTTCACCCGTCGGCCACCCGGGTCTGCGGCGTCGCGACACAACCAGGACAGGTGACAGCAGGACGGGCCGCACAAGCGTCCTGCGTGCATGAAACGAAGCTGCCTCGCTCGGATGCCGCTCATCCGGTTGTGGAGTCACCATCGGAGCTGAACAAGACCAGCGCACAACGGACAGCGGACGGCCTGGAGGGCGCAAAGCGGCTGGTTGGGGCGAGGGCGCTCAGCTCTCAGGACTGGAGGGTTGAGCCTCCTGGTCGAGCAGATCCTGCGCCAGCAGCAGGAGGGCGACGCCCATCAAGGCCAAGGCCTCACCGCGGTGTGGATCACCCGTGAGCTCCAGGGTGCGGGCGGTCTGCAGATGCTCGGACCAGGTCAGTCGCATGCCGCCACCATCAGGAGACCCTGATCATAGGGATACGAAATGTTAATCAGTCGCGGTCGGTTCATACTTCGACATACTGACCGCGTCAGGGGTGTGTAGCCATGGCTACTTGGTAACGGAGGGAAGGCGATACCTTTCACCTGCTTAACATAATTGAAATCATCTGATGTCGGATTCCCCCTTTACTGCGCAACCTCAGACCACAAGCATGGAGCTCTCGATCAGTCAACGCTTTGAAATTGAGCGGTTCAGCCGAGCGATCGACGCCACGGCCGATCCTGAGGATCTCAAGCGGATCGCGAAGCAGCTGCTCCAGGCCTGGCACACCCAGAAAGCCGCCACCAACTGGGTGATCGGCCAGCAAACCGGGACGGCTCCGAACGCCTGAGCCAGCTGCCCGGAGCAGCCATTCCCCCATTCCCGAGGCTCAGCCCCCCCGGAAGAGAGCCTCGGGGATTTGGCTTTTTGCACCACCCCGAGCGAGACGGCCTCCACCTCCCAGCTCGCGCTATAGTACGGCTGTACTTCAAGGACAAGGGGGCACTCATGCCTGTCTCCTCCCCGTATGCCGTCTTTCGGGCGGACGATCCAGCCCGGTTCCAGGCCGCAGACCCCTGGCCCGACCCCGTCGCCCCCGCCCCAAACCGCCTGCCCCCAATCGCCGCCGGGAACCCCCGTCATCTCTTTCGACCCCAATTCTTCGGTCCCCAACCCTCCCCGTCGCGGCACCGTCCCTGTGCGGATCACCCTTTGCAGGGAGAGCTTTTTGCTCCGGGGGCTCCCCCGGCCTGACGGGGCTTCCCCGGCCTGACGGGGCTCCTCCGGCCTGACGGGGCTTCCCCGGCCTGAGGGGCTCCCCCGGCCTAACGGGTCTCCCTTGGCCTTGACGTCTCTCTCCGCTCGTCCTGTGCCTTTCCGTTCAGCCTGCTCCTCCGCCAGTCCTGCGGGCTCGCCAGGGAGAAGATGGCCTGGTCGAATGACCCGGGGATCATCGGGTCTTTCTTCACCAACTCTCCACCTGAAACCGCGGGGAAACGGCGGAAGGGGTCCGAGGGAAACCAAGGGCTGAGAAAAACAGCGTGAGCATCCCCGGAGAGCGTGCGGCGCAAAGGGTCTCCCCCTGCCTCGCGGATGTGACGAGCGGCATGATTCTCCTCGCTGCCGACACATACAGTCGCCTCATGTCCTTGATCTCCTCTCCTGACGCGTCCGCACCGGGGCCGGGCGATCGTGTTGGTCACGTCGCGTCCCTGTGGCGCTATCCGGTGAAGTCGATGTTGGGGGAGCGTCTGGAACGCCTCGCCATCGAACCGCGGGGAGTGGTCGGCGATCGCAGCCATGCCCTCTGGGACCTGGAAAGGCGGAAGGTGGCCAGCGCGAAAAACCCAAGGCCATGGGCGGAGCTGTTGCGATTCCGGGCCTGGTTTGAGCGGGAACCCGTTCGCGGGCAACCGTTGCCGGCGGTGCTTGTGCAGGGCCCTTTTCACGGGCCGGAGGGGCCGACAGAAACCCTGCGCGGTGACGATCCGAGCTTGGAAAGCCGGCTCAGTGCCCGGTTCGGGCGCCAGCTGCGCCTTCTCGACCAGCCCCCTGAAGCGGCCAGCCTGGATCACTACTGGCCTGACGTGGACGGTCGGGAGTTTCAGGACGTGACAAACGAACTGCGTCTGCCGGAGGGCACCTTCTTTGACGCCTGCCCCATCCATGCCCTCACCAACGCTAGCCTCGAGCGCTACCGACGCCTGGAACCCCAGCTCGACTTCGCCGTCGAGCGGTTTCGTCCCAACATTCTCATCCAGACGGAAGGGTTGGCGTCGGGTTTCGTGGAGGAAGCCTGGGTGGGGGGCGTGCTGGCGATCGGCGATGCGGTGCGCCTCCGGGTGGACCGGGATTGCCCTCGCTGCGTCATCACCACGCTCCCCCAGGGCGAGCTGCCGGAAGCGATGGACATCCTGCGGGCCACGGCCCGCCATAACAGGGTGGTGGCCGGCATCCGCTTGAGTGTGGTGGAACCCGGGGCCGTGGCGGTGGGAGATCCTCTGCATTGGTGGCCCTCCTGAACGGTCGGAGAAAAAGAAGGCATCACGCCCCGTGCCACCACCGAATCACCGCGAACTGATGCGCCATTCCGCCCCCGAGCTCACTCCCGCCGACTGGAGCCGCATCCGCTCCTTTGCGGTCACGCCAGAGCGGCAGCAACTCCCCTGGGAGGAAATGGACCATTGCCTGGCGCTGGCGGACCGACTGACGGGTTGCGTGTCCCCGGAGCCCTGAACCTTCCGCCAAGGACCACCCAGACACGGGCCCGGCAAGCCAACGCGCAAGGCCAGGGGCATTCTGGGGAAACCCACCCTGGTGATCCGATGTTGCTCTCCGCCGCTGAGCCGATCTGGTCCCTGCCCCTGGAGCAGGTCTATCCCGCCCTGCGCACCAGCCCGGAGGGGCTCAGCCAGCGGGAGGCCCAAAGCCGCCTGGAGCGGTATGGCGCCAACAAGCTGCCGCCCCTGAAGCGCCGTCCCCTGGTCCTGCGGTTCCTGGATCAGATGGTGCATTTCATGGCGCTGTTGTTGTGGGTCGCCGGGGTGATGGCCTTCGTGGCGGGAACGCCGCAACTCGGCTGGGCGATTTGGGCGGTGGTGCTGATCAACGGCCTCTTCTCCTTCTGGCAGGAGTTTCAAGCTGAACGCACCCTGGATGCGCTGACACGGTCTCTGCCCCGCCAGGTGCAGGTGTGGCGCGATGGAACGCTGGGCATCCGCTCCGCCGAGGAGCTGGTGGCCGGCGACCGGGTGCAGCTGGAAGAGGGGGATCAGGTGCCGGCGGACTGTCGCCTCAGCCTGAGCCATGAGCTTCGCGTCGACCTGTCCGTGCTCACCGGCGAATCGGTGCCGGTCGCCAGGCTGGCGGTGGATCAGCCCGGGGAGCCGGCCGGGGTGCGGTTGCCCACCGGCGAACAGCCCAACCTGCTGCTGGCGGGCAGCACGATTGCCTCCGGTCGGGGGGGGGCGATCGTCTACTCCACCGGCTCCGAAACCGAATTCGGTCAGGTGGCCCACCTCACGGCCGGCACCCAACGAAGCGTGAGCACCCTTGAGCGGCAGGTGGCCCGCATCGTCCACACGATCAGCACGATCGCCATCTCGATGGGGTTGATCGCCTTTGCCCTGAGCCTGCTGTTCGTGGGGATGACGCCGCTGGAGAGCCTGGTGTTCGCGATCGGAATCATCGTCGCCAACGTGCCCGAGGGTCTCCTGCCCACGGTCACCCTGGCGCTGGCGCTCAACGTGCAGCGGATGGCACGGCGCAAAGCGCTGGTGCGGCGCCTCTCTGCGGTGGAAACCCTGGGTTCCGTGAGCGTGATCTGCAGCGACAAAACCGGCACCCTCACCTGCAACCGCATGGCGGTGGAGGACATCTGGCTGCCGGTTCCCGACGAGGAGACCCAACGTCTGCTGCTGGAGGGGGCCGCTCTTTGCGGCAATGCCCGCTTGGAGGCTGAAGGTGGAGTCGGCGATCCAACGGAGACGGCGATGTTGCGAGCGGCGTTGGCGGCGGGGTTCGATCCGGCGGAGCGGCAGCGGCTCCATCCGCGCCTCCGGGAGATTCCCTTTGATTCCCATCGGCGCCGCATGACGGTGCTGGTGTCGTGGAACGAGAGGCGCCTGCCCATCAACGCGGAAGGCAGTCTGGTGATCACCAAAGGCGCCCCGCTGGAGGTGCTGGAGCGCTGTGACGCCTGGCTCACCCCCGCCGGCAGCGAAGCCCTCGACCCGCTGCGGCGCCAACAGGTGGTGACCGCCAACGATGCCCTGGCCTCCCGTGGCTTCCGGGTGATTGCCGTCGCCCTGCGTCCTGGAGCGGAGAACATGGCATCGGCTCCGGTGGAGGATCTGGAATCCGGCCAGACCCTGGTCGGCCTGTTGGCCCTCTACGATCCTCCGCGACCGGAAGTGCCCGATGCGATCCGCCGCTGCCGCGACGCCGGCATCCGGGTGACCATGGTGACGGGAGACTACGGACTCACGGCCCAGGCGATCGCCCACCAGATCGGCCTGCTGGAGCCCTCGGCGGCGGACGATGCCGGACGCAACGACGCAGCCGACCATGGCCACCGCCGTCCCTCCAGGGCCGATCCGGTGCGGGTGATCGATGGCTCCACCCTGAACCAGATCAGCGATGTGCAGCTACGCCAATTGCTCAAATACCGACACCGTCTCGTCTTCGCCCGCATGGCGCCGGAGCAGAAGTTGCGGTTGGTGCAGGCCTATCGGGCCCTGGGAGAGGTGGTGGCTGTCACCGGAGATGGCGTGAACGACGCCCCCGCCCTGCGCGCCGCTGACGTTGGGCTGGCAATGGGCATCAGCGGCACCGATGTGGCCCGCGAAGCCGCCGACATCGTGCTGCTGGATGACAATTTCGCCACGATTGTCGAAGCCGTTCGATACGGACGCTCGGTGGTGGCCAACATTGGCAAGTTCATCACCTACATCCTGGCTTCGAACGTGCCGGAAGTCGTGCCGTTCCTGGCCATGGTGGTCCTGCGAATCCCCGCAGCCCTGACGGTGCTGCAGATCCTGGCCGTCGATCTGGGCACCGATCTGTTGCCGGCTTTGGGGTTGGGCTCGGAGCCCCCGGAGAGCGGGGGGATGCGCCAGCCGCCCCGTCCTCGGGATCAGCCCTTGCTCAACCGGCCGCTGATGGTGCGGGCTTACCTCGTGCTCGGGCTGGTGGAGGGTCTCCTGTCCATGGCCGGCTACCTGATGGTCTGGCGGACGAACGGCATCGATCTGGCCACCCTGCGACAGTTGGCCCCCGATCTGCTCCACCACCGGGCCGCGCCGGCCGTTCTCGCGATCCAACAGGAGGCTTCAACGGTGGCTTTCTGCCTGATCGTGGCCAGCCAGATGGGAACGCTGCTGGCCTGTCGCAGCGACCGTCTCCCTTTCTGGGCTCTGCTGCCCATTCCCAACCCGCTGCTGTGGCTGGGTTGGTGGAGCGAACCGCTCGTGGCCGGCACCCTGGTGCTGGTGTCCCCGCTGGCGAGCGTCTTTGAACTGGCCCGCTTCCCGCTCGACCATCTCGGCCCGATCGCCCTGGCCCCTTTGGCGGTTTTGCTGGTGGACACCCTGCAGAAGAGACTGTTTCGGGAGCGGAGGAGGGGGCGACAGCCGAGCTGACTGGACGGCGGAGCTGGTTGACTCCCTGCGGCAAAACGGGGTGGATCTCAAAATGGCAATGGAGACCAGAGCGGATGTCGGCGAGCTCGGCGGCACACCCGACAGCAGTCCATAGACTGGCAACATCCCTTTCCAATTGTGGAGCCATGCAAAAGTTTGCCTTCTGCGACGGCACCAGTGATGTTTGGCAATTCGATACAGACCAACCAGGACTCCTGCCCTATCCAGCCCACAGCGGCGGCGGCAATATCAGAAGCCTCGCCTATACTGCCAACCAACAACTCGTCTTCGTGAGTGGCCCAAGCTTTAATTCAATCCGCAAGACTACGGGTCCAATGAGTCAAACCGTATTATACACAGAAACGATGCCAACGGTGTATCTATCAAGAGCCAGAGTGCGAATGATTGGCCCAAACGAAGAGCGTATTTATTTCAGCTCATATAATACGTCTCAAGGAGCAGAATACGTCGGTGAACAGATCTATCAAATTCGCTATCTTAAAAAACAAATTGCCACTAACTACATGACCATCTATCCCAGTCAACTGACCATCCCCGACCCATGCGATAACGGCAAACAAATGGCGGCCTATATGTCAGGCGATTTCGCTTTTGGAGACGATGATACCCTATATCTCTCCACAGGAAATATTGCTGGAGGAGGCAACGTCAAGTTGAAGTGTGGAATTTACAGGATCAAGGGTGCTGGCCCCGATGGTGTGACGGGTACAATAGAACGAATCTACCTTGGTGAAGGTCCCATTACTGGCCTGTCTTTTCGTAGCCCAAAAACATTGTATTTTCTTCGCAACAATGATATCTTTAAGCTTGACTTAGCCATTAAGAAAGTTTCCTTGCTGGCCACCATTCCAACGCAACCTGGCCATTGGAGTGCAGAAGACCTCACCTGGGTCAACAACGGATTTTCGCAAGTTTTCTGGTGGAACCTCATCTCCTTCACGTATAAGGTCCCCATTTGGATCTCTACGACAGTGTGGAAGATGGCCATCGCTTTTGTTCTTGGACATGCTCCCGAGCCTCCTGATCAGCCGCGCTCCGTGCAGCAGGACATTGAGCCGAACTAAGCGAAGCCCTAAAAAGCAACAAAAAAGCATCGCAATCCAGCCCAATCAAAGGGGCGTGCGCTTGAAAGTGGCACGCTTGGTGAAAAAAAACATCATCGAGGTGCCTCTCAGCAAGTCAACAGAGGGCCAAAGGTGCTGCCGACTGAGAAGATCCTGGCGTGGTAGACTTTACTCTAACCAACTTGAAAGGCCAAGTCTGAATTTAATCCTGCCAGCGAGACAAGAAGCAGGAGCAGCAAGGTATAGAACGTGATCGATCCTTCATTCCACCTATCCTGGTCTCTGACGGCTCACCCGATGTGCATGAAGCGACGTCCTAAGTCGTTCAAACGGCGAGGACCAGCGGCGGCCGCGAGAGCTGGAATCTAGCGTTGTCACGAGCAGTATTGTGGCAAAAGTGCGGCTTCTCCTTCTGGGTTAACCTCAACACAAGCGCTCAACACATGGGTTGATCAAGCAGGCTGTCAGGATGGGCTTTCTGTGCATAGATATGGTGAGATGTTCCGGCGCACCTTAGCGATTAGTGCATCTTTCTCGCCAACTGGAGCGATATAACTAATCGCACGCAAAGCAACTTCTATGCCCTTGAATCGGCCAATCACCCACGATGCAAGATAAATTGAAGCAAGACATCCACCCGCAGTTGCAAGATTACCAGCTGCAAAGAAAGGTTGGTCTAAAACCTTCACACCAGTCTGTTGAAGGCATGGCCTTGTGGTCAAATCGGAACATACAGGCACATTAGAGAGCAGGCCAAGTTTTTGCAAAAGCAGGACGCCTGAGCATTGTCCCGCAATAATCTGATTTTCAGGATTGAGCTGTATTCTAGAAGTAAACTCAGGAATTGAGGCAAATTCCTGAGTTCTCATTCCACTTCCGACAATCACAGCATCTGCCAATCCTGCCTCTTCTAATGTTGTCTGAGCGTTGATCACAAGACCGTTCATCGAAGTCACCTTCAACGTCGGAGCGCATATAGTAACGCGCAAACCAAAACTTTTGACTCGATTCAGAAGATGATATGCAATTAGAGAATCTATTTCATTAAAGCCGTCACAGGTGATCACCGTAACGTGAATCATTCAACTCCTTTTGTGTTCAGGCGACAACAACCATACAGTGACTGATACTGGCTTGTGCTGCTATTCGCATTTTTATGTAAGCCAACATTCATATGTTCATAAATGACATCTTTTGACGTGGCACATATCTTCCATTCAATGGTTCGCCATAATACGATTTGATTTCCAGGCTTTGTAATTCAAAGGCATGCTTCAGGTCGTGTAATTTGTTGACAGCCTGATCCAAATGCTGAATATCAGACATGTTGATTAACTCAATATTGTCTACCAACAATCTCTGGTGCCCAAGTTCGTAGTCAATTTTTTGATGAGTAAAGTATGGATCAAGAGCGTTTATGGGGATGTCATAAAGCACAGAAAGGCGCGTCTTGTATAAGTCAATATTTTCTTCATCAAAATCTGCTGCTTCCAACAATGCTGCTGCCAAAAGAGTGGTTGCAGGCTCTGATTCAAGCAATTCACGCAACAAGAAGCCAATGGCGCGGGTCGAAACAAGTGGCACGCTTGATTTGACTTCAGCCTCATCCAAGCCCAAATTCACTAAGGTTTCTAGAATAAATTGTTCATGACCTTCCTCTTCGCTGGCATAGCGAGTTAAGATAGATTTAAGCTCACCTGTTGCACATTGGGATCCATGTCGCAAAGCTGCAGGAAAATCGCGAACATAGTGATACATTTCAAGCATCCAACCCACCAGTATGGATCTTGACAGACCACCCAAGGCCAGTTCACTAGCTATGTATACAGCGTGAAGTTCATTTGACCATATTCTAATTATCTTGATCAAGAGTTCCCGTGTTTTGTCAATGTCAAGCGATTGAGACAAAGGGTTTTCAGGACAAAGCAAGCCAATATCGTCAAATACGTCAATAAATGCAAGAATCTCTTCGACACTCACATCTGTTTTTTCTGAAATGAATTGTACGGACTTGTGTCCGGTGCAAAAAGGGCGGATTTTTAAAAAGTTTCTTGTATAGTTAGCTGGCAATTCAAACTGACCAGTACTAGTAATTAAGTAGGTGGGATCTTCAGGACCAGCATTTTCGGAAATATGCCAAATATTTTCACGTAATTTAGGGAATTTCTGTGTCGCCAGCTTTTCCGCTGAAATCATTTCAGTTGAATTTGACATAATAGTTGCTCTGCAAAGGTTTTGTCAGTGAAAAGGCAGGTGGACACCTATGACTAAGATTGAGTAACCGGATTAATTGGCTAGCGAAGGAAAAGAATCATCAAAATAAAAAGAGGATTAAAGGGTCATCTATCTAGTGTAAAGATAGATGACCTGTTTCATGGAACACGCGGAGAGTTCTAGAGGACCCAGGCTCCCGCTTCAAGCAAAGGTAACATTCAAGCCGCTGCCATGCGATCAAAAGAAAGACGGGCAATAGGCAGACATGTCCTTTGGAAGAGTGTTCACATCATGTAGGCCTAGAAGCCAATGGTTATTCTTTCACAAAGGAATAGAATTCACCAGGGACTCAACCGCAACAATAAATTTTAGGGGCTGTCCGAAGTGCAGCTCCACCACTAACTTCACTCAGTTTTTGCTGAGAAAGCTCTTCAATAATCTGTTCTTCGCTGATGGGTTTCAATGGGATTCTGATTCCTTTGGCACCAGAGCGATCGGTTCTGCTGATCATGGCGATACCTCCTTGATGGTAACGTGGGCAGGTGTCCATAGAAGGACAATATCGATGGTAAGACAACCTGCGCAGATAAGATGTCCTGAACCAGGCAAGCGAGAAAATCGTTACAAGGAGTAAGCTAATCTCAGAGGACATTATGCCTCAATTCCGAGGGCCTGTTCTTCGCCAGCCAACGATGACGAGGGCAACATATTGGGGGCTCTATAGGATATTAAGATCGTCAAGTCTTTGCATTAGCTGATTATGGTCAAAGTCCATCGTTTCAGGCCAATCCTCGTTTGCCATGTATCTGGCGCCTTGCTTTTTACGACCAATACCACAAATACTATGGGGGCGAGTTGGTCCACAGATGGGAAAGTCGAAGGTTCTTACCATAACGAATCCATGTTTGATTAAAAGATGACTGATTGATTTCGTCGTAAGGTAGCGCTTCTGATTGTGGCCAAAACCACCTAACAGCTGGGCCTGGGCAAGAGCCCAGCCTTCAATCACAATCAAACCATTGACGCGCAATCCATCAAAGCATAGTTGAAGTACACGATTTGGATCGGTAACGTGCTCGAGCGACCCCGTGATAACAATAAGATCAAGTGAATTACTTTCAATCTCCATGGTCTCAGCTGATTGCGACTTAAGATTAAAACCAAAATGCCTTCTTCCAAATTCAATCGCCCCTTCGTCAGGGTCAATACCTTGAACCTGCCAACCATGGCGATGAAAAATCTCCAGCAATCCGCCAGGACCGCTTCCTACATCCAACACTACACCAGAATCAGGAAGGATACTGGCTAGATTCATATAAAGATGCTCGCCACGTTCAATCTGATTCTCAACAAATGCGTCACTTGGCTCCAACTGGTCGGAGATACAAAGGCGATAGTTCTTAGCGTAATATTCATCATAGAAGCTGGCATCAAACCTGTCAAGTTGGCTAAGGAATCCACATCTTGTACAAGCACATACTCTTAGCGGAGCACGTCTTTTATCCTTGATCAGAACAGTGTCTCTAACAACAATAAACTTATGATGATTACATACTTCACATGTATCCAGCTCTTGCATGGGGCGAGAATCCATGCCAACGTACCTGAAATATTCGTTAATGGTCTGCATCGGATTACTTGATGGCAAGGAAACCTTCAAAACAAATATATTTAAAAACTGACATCATGTCCGTAAAGCCGGCACGTCTTAACAAATCAACATTTCCTTGACTCGAAAAAGGCTCTAAAATACCCCTGAGGCTATTTGACTTTGCCAAAATCTGATCTGCGGAAAACTCGTTAGAAATCTTGAAGTCATTGTATAAGCCACTGCAGATGTCTTGAAAACGTGCATCAGGTGCCCTCACTTTTTCAAACATGATGAAGGCACCACCCCAGTTCAGTGATGCATAGAGCCGATCAAAAAGAAGCTGGCGAATACGCGGCCTAATAAACTGAATGCTATAATAGGCAACAATCAAATCTGATGGTTCATATTCATACTCACAGGCATCAGCCGTTACAAAAGAAAGGTTGAGCTTTGCCGAGGATTCGCAGAGTGCCTGGCTGGCAAAATCTGTCATATTTGGTTCAATATCGACTCCAATCCATTTTCCCTTTGTTGGATGACGCTTTGCTAGGGAGGAAATCAGGCGCCCAGTGGAGGAACCAATCTCATAACATACAGAGTCAGGCGCTACAAAGAAATCACTGAGTTGTAGGATAATCTCATGCCCTTTCTCGTATAGGGGGACCGATCTCATGATATGAGGTTCAAAATGCTTGGGTGTATCTCCTCCAAAGCTCCACGCGGCTACGTTAGCAGCAATTTCATCACCGACGGATTTCAGCTCAAGACTTTGTTCCATCGTCGTCAACCATGCGTCACAGGCGAGAATAGGAGGATGTTGTTTTTGTGGCCAATAGTCTCATTGCTCTCAAATATTAGAACATGCCATACCTCCTATGGGGAGTCCTCTGTCTGAGTGTCAATAAGCTTCACAAAAGAAACAACAGTGGGCAATTGGGCAAGCAGCCATGGCGCGGCAAAGATGTAATCACAGCAGGTGACTTGTTCGCCGGAAGCCAGAGGCATTGAGGCCCTTGCTGAAGTCAGCGAGCTGGCCGTCGCTGCCCGCGCCCCGCCGTCCAAGGGCGACCTGGCCCTCCGCGCCATGAACGCCGTCAAAGGGCTCCGCGCCAACATCAGCGAAACCAACAAGGCCATGGAGGAAAGGTCCAAGCTGGTGGGGGCGGTGAAGCGTTTGCGACCGCTTGTCGCTGGCTTCTTTCCTGGGTGAAGCTACCGTCCGATCAAGGGAGGAGCTGCGCGCCGCGCCAGTTGGAGCTGCCGCGTGGAGCCGACCTGCCAGTTTCCATCCCACAGCGGGGTCTCAGCCGGCAGTGGAGGGAGCCACAGGAAGCCCGTTCGCTCGTCTGTTCTCCAGCCCCGAACAACGCCTGATGCCGGCTCGCGTCGGTTGGCTGAGCACCAGGGCGTCGTGCCACTGCCGGTCACGCGCATCTGCCACCCGCCGCGCTGAGCTGCCGTGGTGGCGCCGGCAGTCGGGTGCTCACCGCAAAGGCCAGCGCCACCAACAGCGCTGAACTCCACAGGCAGGCCTGCAGGCCGCCCACCAGAAACAGGGCACCGGAGAGCACCGTGCCCAGGAGGCGGCCGGCGGCATTCGCCATGTAATAGAAGCCCACATTGAGGCTTACATCCTCGGCCTCGGTATAGGCCAGGATCATGTAGCTATGGATCGAGGAATTCATGGCAAACACCACCCCGAAGGCTGCGAGGCCGACCACCACGGCCACGCCGGGCTGGGCAACCTCGCGCGACAGGGCGATGGCGATCAGCGCCGGGATGGCGGTGAGCAGGGCACTCCAGAACTGCACCGCAGCCACACCGGGAGGGCCGCTCCGGCCCCAGCTGCGGCGCAGAGCCGGCGCCGATCCCTGCACGATGCCGTAGCCGATCACCCACAGACCCATGAAGCCACCCACCTCCCAGAAGCGCCAGCCGAGGGCCTGTTGCAGAAACACCGGCAGCGCCACCACGAACCACACATCGCGAGCACCGAACAGAAAGAAGCGCGCCAGCGACAGCACATTGATGCCGCGTGATTTGGAGAACAGGGCGCTGAAGGCGGGCTTCTGCTTCATGCGGCCGATCTCGGCCGGCAACACCAAGGTGAGGAGAAAAGCCAGGAACAGCCCGGCCGCCATGGCGCCCACGGCGCCGTTGAAGCCGATCGTGGTGAGCAGCAGGCCACCGAGGAAGAACCCCACGCCCTTGAGGGCGTTCTTGGAGCCGGTGAGGATCGCCACCCACTGAAACAACTGGCGTTCGCCCTGGCTGTGGTCGTCGGGCGTTTCCGGCACCACGGTTTTGATCGCGCTCTTGGCGCTCATCTTGTTGAGATCCTTGGCGATGCCACTGATCGCCTGGGCCACCATCACGTAGGCCACGCTCCACCACTTCGGCCAGCCATCGGCCACGGGAATCAGCAACAGCAGGGCCGCCACCTGCATCAAGGTGCCGCACCACAGGGTGAGCCGCAGGCCGAAGCGGGCCCCCAGCCAGCCGCCGTAGAGGTTGGTGATGATCCCAAAGAACTCGTAGAAAAGGAAGAGGAAGGCGATCTCCAGGGTGGAGTAGCCCAGCTCGTGGAAATG
This sequence comes from Cyanobacteriota bacterium, assembly GCA_046340375.1. Lineage (GTDB taxonomy): Bacteria > Cyanobacteriota > Cyanobacteriia > PCC-6307 > Cyanobiaceae > Cyanobium. The sequence continues at coordinate 16,123 of JBKDSZ010000096.1, forward strand.
GAACACCACCAGCATGCGCAGGGCGCCATCGGTGAGGGTGAACGCCCAGTAGTTGGCCGTCACGATCATGTATTGCTGCATAGCTGACAAGCCAATGGCTGTCTGCGATTTCAGCGTTGGCTGGCTGCGGTTGTCGTCGTGCATCGACCGCCCTCAGCGCTGGTCCAGAAGCGCCACATGGCACGCCAGATCCGCCATGCGGCAGCTGTAGCCCCACTCGTTGTCGTACCAGGCATACACCTTCAGCTGGGTGCCCCCCGTCACCATTGTGGAGAGAGCATCGATGATCGAACTGCGGCTGTCGTTGAGATAGTCGACCGACACCAGCGGCCGGGTTTCGTAGCCGAGGATGCCGTGCAGCGGACCATTTGCCGCCGCCTCGAAGGCGCCGTTCACCTCCTCCACCGTGACGCTGCGCTGCAACTCGAACACCGCATCGGTGAGCGAGGCGTTGAGCAGCGGCACGCGAACGGCGTGGCCATTGAGCTTGCCCTGGAGTTCGGGAAAGATCAGGCCGATCGCCTTGGCCGAGCCGGTGGTGGTGGGGATCAGGCTCTGCAGGCAGGAGCGGGAGCGGCGCAGATCGCTCATGAACCCGTCCACCACCACCTGGGTGTTGGTGACGTCATGCAGGGTGGTGATCGAGCCGTGGCGAATGCCGAAGCTCTCGTGCACCACCTTCACCACGGGTGCCAGGCAGTTGGTGGTGCAGGAGGCGGCGGTGATCAGCCGGTGTCGGGAGGGATCGTAGAGGTGATGGTTGATCCCGAACACGATGTTCATGGCCTCGGCGCCGGCGATGTCTCCTTTCACGGGACAGGCCACCACCACACGCTTGAGGCCCACCTGATCGAAGTAGGGCTGAAGGGTTTCGGCAGTCTTGAACCTGCCGCTGCATTCGAGCACCATCTCCACGCCGGCCTCTCGCCAGGGCACCGCGGCGGGGCTTTGCTCCCGGGTGCAGCGCACGGTCTGTCCGCCGACGATGAAACCACGTGTGTTGGCTTGAACGTCCTGTTGCCAGCGGCCGTGCACCGAATCAAAGGCGAGCAGGTGCGCAGCGGTGTGGGCATCGCCGCCGGTGTCGTTGACATGCACCAGCTCCATGCCCGGGCGGCCCCACAGGGCGCGGAACACCAGGCGACCGATGCGGCCGAAACCGTTGATGCCGATCTTCATGGCTGCAGCAGCCCGCATCAGGGCGCGGAAACCATCGCACCATAAATCAACCAGCATTGATGAGTCATGTGTCGCCCGTCACCTGCAGGTCATCGCCAAGCCAGCGACAGGCCGTTGTCCAGTCACAGTGGACCATCCAGCAGCAGCCAGAAGCGCCATGGCGGGCACCAGTGCAGTGACAAGAGGCAGGGGCCCGACAGCCATCGCGCCAGCGGCCGGATCCCTCGGTGCCGACCAGGCCAGGGCCCTGCTCAAGGCCCTGGCCGAGCCCACCCGTGTGCAGGTGATCGAGGCCCTCGGCGGCGGGGAGCGCTGCGTCTGCGAGCTCACCGAGGAGCTGGGCCTGGCCCAGTCGAAACTCTCCTTTCACCTCAGGGTGCTCAAGGAGGCGGGGCTGCTGGCGGACCGTCAGAGCGGTCGCTGGGTGTACTACCGGTTGCGGCCGGAAGCCATCGAGCAGCTGAGGGGCTGGCTCGACGGGCTGGCCGCCCACTGCACCACTGCGGCTGAACTCTGCTGCTGAATGCCCTGTCAAGCATCATCGAAAACTGAGCCACGTGGAAGCTGAGCCACAGGGTGAGTCATGGCCTGCGGCTGCGGCGAGGGCTGAGGCCGGTGGCGATGCGGGTTATGCGCAAGCTGCTGAAGTTGGGTTAGAACCGACGCCGTCGAATCGCGGCGGAGCTGGACATCTCGCGCCATAGGCGGGATCGCTCCCTGACGGTTGACGACTGGCAGCCAACAACACGACCAACCGCATTTTGAGCAGCACCACGGCAACGCCGAGAGGCTGCGGCAGGCGCTTGTGAAACCGTGGGGCCCTTGTTCCCCGTGCCCTGTCATCAGAGCAGGGCCTGAACGCTGGCCACCTTGTCCTCTAGGGTCTGGCCCTTGCCGGTCCCGGTGGGATTTCCGTATGGCGTCCCTGCGGGCTGGCTGGCCAAGACTGAAGGGTGGCTTTCAGAGAGGTTTCGATGGTCTGGAGCACCGCAGGCGCTGGCCAGCCCGCCGCACGCAGGATCAGGCGCTGGTCACTGCTGAGTGCAACGGTTTGCGCCGCCTTGGCCGCTGGAATCACGGCCCGCAGCGTCGAGGCGGCTCCCACCCTGCTTGGCGCCAACCCGGTCCCCCTTCCCAGCGCGACGCCAACCGGTGCAAGCTGGGGCGGCTTGCCGATGGGCCAGCGCAGCGCCGATGCCCGCTTCATCGTGATGATGATTCCCCATCACGAGGGGGCCATCGCCATGGCGGATCTGGCGCTGCAGCGCTCGCGGAGGCCCGAGATCCGGGCCCTGGCAGAACGGATCCGCCTCAGTCAGAGCGGCGAGAACGCGCAAATGCGCCGCTGGTACCGGCAGTGGTACGGCACTGCTGTCCCCTCCTGGCCCGGCCCGGCCCGGAGCGGCGGGATGGGGATGGGGATGGGGATGGGGATGGGTGGAGGCATGCCCGGCTTCTCCACCAGCCTCGAGGGCCTGCGGACGGCTCCCGACTTCGATCGGACTTTCTTGGAGCAGATGATCGCCCATCACCGCATGGGCGTGATGATGGCCTCCCATGCCCAGTGGGGCACCGTCCATCCCGAGTTGAGGGAGCTGGAGGCGGCGATGGTGCGGGTGCAGAGGGAGGAGATCGAGCAGATGGCCCGCTGGTATCAGCAGTGGTACGGCACGACGACCCGTTGAAGCCCCCGGCGGGGCCGCTCCAAAGATGGAGTCCGCTCTTTCCTGCGGCCTTGCCCAGGAATCTGCTCAGCGCTCTGCTCAACGATGAGTGGCAACCATGACGGCAGGGGCATGATCCGCAGCGCGCCCCTGCGGGCCTCCCTGGTGTCGAGCATCCCTAACAGTTCACCAGCCTTGTTGTGGATCCGCGCGATCAGATCACTGCAGGTGCAGGCGCCCGAACGCCGCGCCTCCAGGATCTGCGCCTGATGAGAGGCTCAACGGCATGAGCCCCAGCTCGACTCCGGCGCCGGAGCCGCTTCCAATAGTTGCGCGGTCTGCAGATCTCGTAGAGCAACCCTGAGAAGGGACTTGGCTTCAGCTGTCGCCATCGAGAACACTCCCCTCACGATGCGCCAGCGCGATTACATGGCTGAGCCAATGGCGGCGCTCCTCCACCTTGCTGCGCGGGTACAGGAGCAGATCAATCGGAACGCGGTGGTGAGCCAGCTTGCGCCAGAGCAAGCCCAGTGTTTCAAACCAGTTGTGCTGGGCGTACCATTCGTCCGAGACGATGATCATCAGGTCCACATCGGAGTTGGGCCTGGCGTCGCTGCGGGCATGGGAGCCGAACAGGCGCACCTCGGCCTTGGGGATCTCCTCGCGGATCTCTGCAGCCATCTGCCGCAGCAGGACTTCGTTGACGGCGGCTGTTGCGGTGGCGCGGGGCGTTGTGGTCATGGCAACGCCGACGGCGGAAGCATCGCTTCGATGGACATCACCAATGCTTCGGCCCTGTCGTTCCAGCTGGAGCGGTCGAGGTTCTGCAGATCAGGCTGATCGTCGTAGCGGACCTGCACGGCGAAGTCGGTGAAACGGGCGAGATCGCGATAGGGGGCGATGTCGATGCCGACCTCTTCCAGCACCTTGAGCAGGGCGACCAGGACGTGGGTGAAGGGAGGTTCCACGCCAGAGATGTACAGCCAGGCCTTGAGAGCTTTCTCGATGGTTTGCTGCACCTGAAAGCCCCACACCGCCTCGTGGAACACGGCGGCATCCGTCTTTCCCCGTGCGGCCAGCAGATCGCGGCGAGCGATCGCCGCCAGTGCGAGGGCGTCGGCGTCAGCCATCGAGCCGCCACCCATGGATGTAGGCCTGGTGTACCACGCTGCTGTGCCGCTGCAGTCTTTGCTCCGCCTGCGAGCGGGAGAACAACAGCAGATCCACTGATCGGCGGGGCTGGCTCAGACGCCAGCGCAGGCGATCCAGCACCTCAAAGCGGTTGTGCTGGGCAAGCCAGTCATCCGCCACTGTGATCAGCAGATCGATGTCGGAGTCGGGCCTTGCGTCGCCACGGGCATGGGAGCCGAACAGGCGCACCTCGGCCTCGGGGATCTCCTGTCGGATCTCTGCAGCCATCTGCCGCAGCAGGGCTTCGTTCACGGTTCCGCGAGTTGTTTTGGTCATGGCTGCACCTCCATCGCTCAGGATGCCTCAGCCAGTTCCGCCAGCACCAGCTCCAGCTGCTTGGGTGCCGGGACCTGCTCCGCCAGGGCGAGGCGACGCAGATTCTCCAGGGCCTCGAAGTCGGACGCAGCGGGCTGGGCCGCCTTCACGGCCCAGCCGAAGCGCCTCAAAGGGGATCGCTCCACCTCCAGCCGTTGGGTCAAGCACGGTTGGCTGCTGGATCCCAAGCTTCTGCGCCTCCTCCGCCAACCAGAACTGCTCCTTCTCAGTGGGGGAATGGCTGAACGCCCGGCTGTAGCCATAGGCGTCGGCTCCCAAGCGCACACCCTCACGCGTGGCCTTGGCGATCCGCTTCTTCGCCGCCACCGGATCCCCATGGATCCCGAGCATGTGCAGGAAGGTCTTCCGATCCGCATCCGCCGGCAGCAGCGAAGCCAGCACCGCCGCCCGAGAGGCCACCAGGGGACGCCGGGCCCACCACACGTGGAGGCGGTTAGGCGCAGGAAAAGGCGTCATGGGCGTCCGCTCACGCACACTTTCGATGCCCAGCTCTGCGATCGGCAGCCACTCCTCAATCAGGCGCTTGGTCATGGGGCAAGCTCCGACGGGCTGTGGAAGGGATTCAGCAAAGCCACGCCCGTGGGGAGGAAATCGGCCGTGTTGCGTGTCACCACGGTGAGGTCATGCAGCAGGGCGATCGCCGCAATCTGTTTGTCGAGCGCGTGCTCGGGATGGGGCACCCGCAGTCGTCCCCAGAGCTGGGCGGCCTCCGCATCCAGCACCAACACCCGATCCCCGTAGGCCTCCAGCAGCTCAGCCAGCCAGTTCTCCAGCGCATCAGCCTGGGCCCCATCGCCCCGGCGACGGATCAGATCCACGCCACGGCGCAGTTCACCGATGGTGATCGACGCCACATACAACGGCTGCTCCTGCTCGCTCGCGGCGGCAAAGAAAGCCCGCACCCCCGGGTTGGCCCGCGATCCCTTGCGGGCTTCACTGATCACATTGGTGTCAATCAAAAAC
>JBKDSZ010000097.1:0-12461 GCA_046340375.1 Cyanobacteriota bacterium
CAGCACTGGTCCGTCCACACAGACCGGGACGTGTTGGCCGGCGTGATGGCGGAATTCGAGGAATCCGCTGGCCTGTCGCTGGGGATCAGCAGGGAGGAGTTGGACGCCGAGCCCGACATGGAGGCGGCCTATGCCAAAGCCTTGGCGGCTTTGCAAACGAGCGGTGTGTTCTTCTCTCCCGGTGCTGCCGTGGCCGAGCTGAAGGCGCTGGTGGCGGTCTATCGGAGCGCAATGGACGCCAGTGCTGGCTATCTCGTCGAGGGGCCAGTGGGTACCCCGATCCACCTGCTCATGGCCAGCGACCGTGACCTGACAGAGGGCTTTATGGATCAGCGTCCGGCCTGGGGCTGGGCTGAATGGACCAACCAGTGCGTGGTCGTCGATGAGGTGCCCGGCACCCACATCACGATGATGGCGCCGCCACACGTGGCAGTTCTGGCCGAGCGGCTGGGAGGCATCCTCGCCGCGGCGGACGCCTGAAGCTGAACCGATGCTTCAAGCGCTGACCTGAGAGCTCCCCCGACCCTTATCTGCGGTATCTCAGGCCCCACCTATCTGCGGTATCTCAGGCCCCACCGGATCCCTGGGGACCCCCCGATCCCTTGGAACTCCCGAATCCATGGAGAAGGCTATCGCTCGATGCGCACCGGGGCTCCCCTCCCCAATATTTGAAGGCCAGCAGCGCCAGGGTTACCAGCGCCATGCCGGCACCGGCGAAGAAGATCTCACTGCCATTGCTTCCTGGATCGCGCATCAGGGCATGGAGATTGCTGAGGCTCTCCAGGAAAGAAACGGCCATGGCCAGAATCACAAAATTGGCAAATTGACCCTTGAGATTGTGAAAGTTTTCCACCCGCATCACCTTCGGCAGCTTCAGGGGTTTGACGAAGAGGGAAAACATGCCGATCGCCAGGATCAGACAACCCGCCCCTACCAACAACAGATTGATCGCTTCCAGCACGCTTGCCTCAAAGGGGGCCAGATCATGGCCCTCGGCAGGCGTGAGCAAGGCGTTGTCGAGCTGCTCGAACACCAGCCGCATCCCCTTGGCAAACAGGCCCATGCTGGCACCGAAGAGACCGAGCACTGGCACCACCAGCAGCAATCGAGCGGAGAGGAGCACTTTGTCAAGCATGGTGTGAGGCGGGGCGGGAGAATCAAACCCTCTCCGCAATGGAGGCGCGAGATCCTTGAAGGGTCCCAGCCAGAGTCTCTGCGCATCAACGCTGACTGGATTGCTCTCCACCCCAGCGGTCAAAGGCGAACAGAACCAGGGGTGACCACAGCGATGGAGACCGCACTGATCAGCATGGGGGAGCCGATGATCGCCACTGGCGTCTTCACTGAGCTTTTCATGGCCGAAGTGGTGCCAAAGGCCTGAAGGAAGGAGATGGCCATCGCCAAAACAATAAAGCTGCCAACTCGCGATTTCAGAGCATGAAAGTTGTTCACTCGCATGGGACCGGGCGAGGAGAGACGGTGCACAAATACATCCAGTAAATCAATGGCCAACACCAGACATCTGGTTCCCAAAAGCAGGAGATTGACGCCTTCTAAGATCTGGGTCTCAGAAGGAAGATCACCCCATTCTCTTGCAGGGTGCTTTTATTCCAGCACTGTTCAACTCTGCAGCACAAAAACCTCTTCGAAATTCTCCCTCACCAAGAACAACCACCAGCAAGCGGAGACCGTGATAGAACCAGGTCACCAGAGTCTTCACCTGCATCAGACCGAAGCATAGTCTTTACATTTCACCTCTCATCTTCTGATGTCAGAGGCTAAACGTGGGCAACCGCGGACAAGCCGCTACCAGGGTGCGGGTGATCGCTGCTTTCGGCTGGCTGAGCAGCTCCGCCCCCGGCCCCTCCTCCACGATGCGCCCCCCCTCCAGCACGATCACGCGGTGACAGAAACCACTCGCGACGGAGAGGTCGTGGGTGACGAACACCAGCCCCAGACCCAGCCGCCCCTGAAGCTCGCGCAACAGAGCCAGCACCTCGGCCTGCACCTCCGCGTCGAGCATGCTCACGCTCTCGTCGCAGAGCAGCACCCTGGGCTGCAGGATCAGGGCGCGGGCGATCGCCACCCGCTGCTGCTGGCCTCCAGAGAGCTGGCGGGGCCGGCGCCCCTCAAAGGCTTCCGGCGGCTCCAGCCCCACCGCGGCCAGCTGCTCTCGCACCCGCCGACGGGCCTCAGCGCGGCCGGCCAAGCCATGGATCAGCAGGGGATCGGCCACGGCCTCGCCCACCGACATCTGGGGATTGAGGCAAGCCAGCGGATCCTGAAACACCATCTGCAGCTGCCGCCGGGCCTGGTGCAGCGCCCCGCCGCGCAGGTGGCTCAGATCCTGCCCCAAAAGCCGCACCGCCCCCCCCCGCACGGGCGCCAGCCCCATCAAGGCGCGGCAGAGGGTGCTCTTGCCGCAACCGGAGGCACCCACCACCCCGATGGTCTCGCCTGCATGGAGGGTGAAGCTCACCCCATCCACGGCCTTCAGCCAGCGGTTCTGCCAGGGGGGGGAGGGCAGGAGATGCCAGCTGCGCAATTCCTCGATTTCCAGCAACACGGGCGCATCGGAGGGCGCCACGCTGATGCGCCCCTCGCGCTCCCGGGCGGCCCGCACCAGCCGCCGACCCACTGCGGAGACCGGAACGGTGAGCACCTGGCGACTGGGTCCCTCCTCCACCAGGCGGCCGCCGTCCAGCACGGCGATGCGCGCGCACCAGCGGCCAGCCATCGCCAGGTCGTGGGTGATCAGCAGCAGGGCACTGCCCGCCTCTTGGCAGAGCCCGCAGAGCTCGGCCATCACCTGGGTCGTCACCGCCACATCCAGGCTGGTGGTGGGTTCATCGGCGATCACCAGCGGTGGGCTGAGGGCCATGGCCAGGGCGATGGCCACCCGCTGACGCATGCCGCCGCTGAATTCATGGGGGTAGCTTCCATAGCGGGCCGGGGGGATCCCCACCCGCTCCAGCAGCTCCCTGGCCCGGCTGCGCCAGACGCGCCGCTCGCCCGGCCGATGGGCGGCCAGGGTGTCGCGCAGGTGTTCCCCCACCGTGAGCAGGGGGTTCAGGCGTGTCATGGGATCCTGAAACACCAGGCCCGCAGCCTCTCCCCGCAGGTGGCGCAGGGCGCCCCGCTCCAGCTGGCGCGGATCGAGGCCCGCCAGCTCCAGATGGCCCTCGCAAGCGCTGCCGGGGGGCAGCAGCCCCAGGGCCGCCCGGGCGACAGTGCTCTTGCCGCAGCCGGAAGGCCCCACCAGGGCGAGGCGGTCGCCACGCCACAGGCTCAGATCGAGGCCGTCGAGGGTGGGGGTGGACGCGCCGGGGTAGCGCACGCGCAACTGACGCAGGGCGAGCACCGGCTGCATCCCGTCCTGCGGCGGGGTCGCCTCCGGATCGGAATCCGGGGCGGTCCCCTGCGGAGGAGCGGGCGGAGGGGCTGGCGCCATGGCGGCAGGGAAACTCGCCCCAGCTTGGCGTCGCCAGGGGGTGGCTTCCTGATTACCATGGGACGAACGTGAGGTGGTCAATGCTCAGGACCGTCCCCGACCGGATCGCTCCCGACGATGGGGGCTCCGCGGTGGATGGCTCGGCCTCCTCAGGCCGCTCCCCGACATCCGCCCCGGCTGCCGACAGCATCCCTGTGCGTCGGCGGTTGATTCACGAGCCGGCCGACTACGGAGTGGCCCTCCCCCAATGGCTGCTGGATTGCGTGTGCCATGTGCCCCCCGGCACGGGCAACAGCTGCCCCACGGACACCGAGGCCCTGCTGGCCTCGGCGTTCGATTTCGCATTTCAGTTGCACGAAGGCCAATTCCGGGCTACAGGCGAGCCCTACATCGTGCACCCCATCGCCGTGGCGGATCTGCTGCGCGACATCGGAGCCAGTGCGGCCGTGATCGCTGCGGGCTTTCTCCACGATGTGGTGGAGGACACGGAGGTGACCCCCAGGGAGCTGGAGGACCATTTCGGGCCGGAAGTGCGCGCCCTGGTGGAAGGCGTCACCAAGCTCGGTGGCATTCACTTCACCAATCACACTGAAGCCCAGGCGGAAAACCTGCGCCGGATGTTTCTGGCCATGGCGAGCGACATCCGCGTGGTGCTGGTGAAGCTGGCCGATCGGCTGCACAACATGCGAACCCTCGGTGCCCTCAAGCCGGAAAAGCAGCAGCGCATCGCCCGGGAAACCCGCGAGATCTATGCCCCCCTCGCCAACCGCCTGGGCATCGGCCGCTTCAAGTGGGAACTGGAGGATCTGGCCTTCAAGGTGCTCGAACCCGAGGCCTATCGAGAGATCCAGCAGTCGGTGGCCACCAAGCGCAGCGAGCGGGAGGAGCGGCTGGGGGTGACGATCAACCTCCTGCGCGAGCGTCTGGCGACGGCAGGCCTGGGCCACTTCCAGGTGAACGGCCGCCCCAAGCATCTCTATGGCATCTGGAGCAAGATGCAACGCCAGCAGAAGGCGTTTCACGAGCTCTATGACATCGCCGCCGTGCGCATTCTCTGCCCCACGGTCGACAGCTGCTATCGGGCCCTGGCCGTGGTGCACGACACCTTCCGACCCATTCCAGGGCGCTTCAAGGACTACATCGGCCTGCCGAAGCCGAACGGCTACCAATCGCTCCACACGGCCGTCATCGGCCGCCATCGTCCCATCGAGGTGCAGATTCGCACCAGCGAGATGCACCAGGTGGCGGAATTCGGCATCGCGGCCCACTGGAAATACAAGGAGGGCGGCTCTCCCGCCACGGGCGACACGGAGCGCTTCAACTGGCTGCGGCAGCTGGTGGATTGGCAGAAGGACGGTGGCACGGAAGACAGCAGCGACTATCTGGCCTCGATCAAGGAAGATCTGTTTGATGAAGAGGTGTTTGTCTTCACCCCGAAGGGGGAGGTGGTGGGGTTGCGCAAGGGCTCCACGGCTGTGGATTTCGCCTACCGCATTCATTCGGAGGTGGGCAATCACTGCCAGGGCGTGCGGATCAATGATCGCCTCTGTCCCCTCGCCACCCAGCTGCGCAATGGCGACTTCGTGCAGGTGATCACGGCCAAATCCGCCCACCCCAGCCTCGATTGGCTGAACTTCGTCGCCACCCCCACCGCCCGCAACCGCATTCGCTCCTGGTACAAGCGCTGTCACCGGAAAGAGAACATCCAACGCGGCGGCGAGATGCTGGAGCGCGAGTTGGGGCGGGAGGGATTCGATGCCCTGCTGCGGAGTGAGGCGATGGCGCGGGTCGCCCGCCGCTGCAACCTCCTCGGCACGGAGGATCTGCTGGCTTCGCTGGGCTTCGGCGGGGTGACCCTGCAACAGGTGGTCAACCGGCTGCGGGAGGAGATCCGCTTGGCGGCGGCCACTGCCACTCCGCCGCCGAGCAATGAGGCGGTGGCCGCCAGCGTCGCCGCCGCCGCCCAGATCACCTCGCCCGCCGCCCCGTCCTCCGGCAGTCCGATCCTGGGGTTGGAGGGCTTGGAATATCGGCTCGGCGGATGTTGCAGCCCCCTGCCCGGTTCGGCGATCGTGGGCACCGTGGCCCTGGGCAACCACGGCATCACCATCCATCGCCAGGACTGCGGCAATCTGGATCATGTGCCGGCGGAGCGGCGCCTGCCTGTGCGCTGGAACCCGGCCCTGGCCGAGGAGCACCGCCGTCGCTACCCGGTGCATCTGCGAATCGAGGTGCTCGATCGGGTGGGGGTGCTCAAAGACATCCTCACCCGTCTGTCGGACCATCGCATCAACGTCAGCGACGCCCGGGTGCGCACGATGGCCGGCAAACCGGCCCGCATCGACCTGCGCGTGGAACTCAGCGATGACGGTCAGCTGCAGGACACGCTGGATCAGATCCGCTCGATGGCCGACGTGCTCGACATTGCCCGCACAGGCAACAGCTGAACCCTCCTTAGGGATTTTGGAGGCAGTTGCGGGACGTTGTCCCCAATCCAACACATCTCCTCCCAGACTGGGAGGCCGGTTGCTTGGCCCCCTGCCGCGATGGAAGGCAGTCTCCTGATCTCTGTGATCTTGCCCCTCACCCTGGCGTTCATCATGCTGGGGATGGGATTGGGCCTGACGCCGGAGGACTTTCGGCGCATCAAGCGGAAACCGAAGGCCATCGCCGCTGGCACCTTCAGCCAGATGGTGCTCCTGCCCCTGATCGGCGCCTTCATCGTCTGGCTGCTGCCCCTGCCGCCCCCCATCGCGGTGGGTCTGCTGGTGGTGGCGATCTGCCCCGGGGGCCCCACCTCGAATCTGATCACCTATCTGGCCCGGGGTGATGTGGCTCTGTCCGTCAGCCTGACGGCCCTCAGCAGCCTGCTCACCGTGGTCACGATCCCGGTGCTGGCCAATCTGGCGCTGCGGTGGCTCATGGGCGCCCAGTCGGAGATCCAGCTGCCGCTCGGCGCAACAATGCTGCAAATCCTGCTGATCACCCTGCTGCCCACCGCCGGCGGCATGGCGCGGCGGCAGCGGTGGCCGGCCACCGCCTGGCGCCTGGAGCGCCAGGTGGGTCGCCTGGCCGCAGGCCTCCTGGCCGTGATCATCCTGGTGTTGCTGGTGCGCGAGGGCGACAAGTTGCCCGGGTTTCTCTGGAAGGCGGGTCTCGGGGTGGTGCTCCTCAACGGCCTGGGCACCCTGGCGGGCTTCCTGACTGGTCGGCTGGTGGATCTGCCCGTGAGGCAACAGATCTGCCTGGCCGTGGAGGTGGGCATCCAGAACTGCACCCTGGCGATCGCCATCACCACCGGCCTCCTGCACCAGCCCGAGATGGCCGTGCCCGCAGCGCTGTACGGCCTGTGGATGAATGTCACGGGCCTGGCCCTGGTGCGCCTGGGCCGCCGGCAGGCCCTCCGAGGCGCGGCCACCCCATAGCCCATAACGTGGAGGGCCAGCCGACAGCCCGCCAGCGGATGCGTTTCCCTGCCCCTGATCCCCGCCCCATCCGACAGCGGCTGGCCTTTGGTCTGGTGGCTCTGGGCGCCGCCGCCGCCCTCCCCCTGGCCGTTCAGGCCCCCGCCCGGGCCCTGGAGGAGGTGGTCCTGCGGATTCCGATGGTGGAGACCGGCCTCACGGTGCGGGTGAGCGAACTGAGCAGCCTGGAGGCCCTGAGCACTGGAAACAGCGACCTGGCGGAGCTCGACCGGGCGACCGACGGCACCGTGGGCCGACAACTCTGGGAGGTGCTCAATCAACCCGTGCCCCTCAGCCTCACCCGCATCGTCGATGGCTCGGTGGGCTCTCCCCTGTTGGATCAGGCCATGCTCGTCCTGTCCTCCATCGGCAAGGTGGAGGGGCGCCCGCCCGATCTGACCGGCGAAACCCTGCGCAAAGCCCTCGACAAAGCCTCAGCCACCGGTGATCTGACCCTGCTGAACCTGATCCGAGCCCTGCCCGGCCAGCGGTTGACCCTGGATCTGGCCCATGCCAAGGCCATCGCCACCCGCATGGTGGAGCAGCGGGATGAGGCGGTTGCCCTGTTGGCCAGCCTGCCACCGGTCGCCCCGCCGCCGACCCCGCCGACCCCGCCCACCTCCGGCGGAACGGAGGGCATCCGCACCGTGGCGATCCCGGTGGCCCACCGCAAGGAACCGCTCCAGCTGGTGGTGATGGAACCCCGGGCCTCCGGCAACGGACACCTGGTCGTGATCTCCCATGGCCTTTGGGATGATCCGAAGAGTTTTGAGGGTTGGGGGCGGCTGCTGACCAGCCGGGGATACACAGTGCTCCTTCCCCGCCATCCAGGGAGCGACAGCTCCCAGCAGCAGGCCGTTCTGAACGGGGAGGCGCCCCCTCCCAGGCCGGAAGAGCTGCGCTTGCGGCCGCTGGACATCAAGGCGGCGATCGATCAAGTGGGCGCGTTGGGATTGAGCGGCGCGGTCAACAACCAGCAAGTGGTGGTGTTCGGCCATTCCTGGGGCGCCACCACCGTGCTGCAGCTGGCGGGCGCGCGGCCGACACAAGCCAACCTGCGCCGGTCGTGCGTTGATCTCAATGCCCCCAACCGCAACCTGAGTTGGACCTTGCAATGCAGCTGGGTCAACGGCGTGGATCAGGCCGCGATCCGCGATGCGCGCGTGATCGCCGCCGCCGCCGTCAGTCCGCCGGCGTCGCTTCTGTTTCCGCGTGGCTCCGGAGCGGATCTCAATGCCCGCGTGCTGCTGGTGAGCGGCAGCCGCGACTGGGTGGTGCCCCCGGATCCGGAAGCCATCGATCCCATGCGCACGGCGGCGCGGGTCGGTCACCAGTTGGTGCTGGTCAAAGGTGGCGACCACTTCAACCTGCGACCGGAGGACCAGGCGGATGGCGGTGTGCTCGGCGCCCTGCTGCTGCGCTGGGCCGATGTCGCGTTTGCCGCCGGCGAGGCCGCCCGTCCCCGAGAGGACGCGCCGCTCCTGCTCACGGGCGGCGGTTGGGGCAATGCCACCTTCCCGATGGTGGACGCGACGCGAGCCGTGCAGAAGTGATGGGGGTGCTGGCGGGGAGGACGGCGACGCCGCCGCCCAGCGGGTGCTGAGCAAGAATCCCGACCTGATCGCCAAAGCGGCCGCACTCGCCTTCTCCCTCATCCAGAACCACCCCGTTGTGGAGGGGAAGAAGCGCAGCGGGGATCACCGCCGCAGTGCGACCGTGCCGGAAATCCCAGGGGCGGGTGATGCCGCCTTCCTGCTGCCAGACGCCGTAGCGATGCCGGCTGGCCCGGTATTCAGCCTCCAGGTACGCCTTGGCGTCACAACCGCTGAGGTAGCGCCGGTAGGCAAAGGCCTGGCCGTCCTCGACCATCACGAGATTGACGTTGATGTCGCTGATCACCTCAGCCACCGTGCGGCCATAGCGGTCGATTGTGTGGGGCTGGATGGTGATCTGGCGGCCCGGCGGCAGACGCTGCATCAGATGTGCGCGGGACTGCTGACCCCAGGGGGACTGGGCTGTCTCTGGGGCATCGATGCAGGCCAGGCGGATGGTGATGAGTCGCCCTCCCGCCTGTACGCGCAGGGTGTTACCGTCTCCCACCGAGAGCACCTTGGCTGGGTAGCTGGCGGCAGGAGGAGCGAGAGCTGCTCGGCCAGCAGAGAGTGACGCGGAGGCCGCCAGCGTCAGGGCGAACAGGGCCAGCGATCGCTTCAGCAGAAGCATCAAGGCAGCGGAACCGGCAACTGCTCAGCCTGGCACTGGACGCCTGAGCACTGCCAACCGATGCAGAATGGGCATCGATTTTTTTGATCACTCGAACAGGAAGGCGCCCCGTGTGGAGCGCCTTGGCACCGGTCGCGGACCTGAACCTTGGCCTTTGGGGCTCAATCGGATCGGGTGTCTGTGGCTTCTGACCACGCAAGAAGCAGGTAGCGGTCAAAGTGCATACAGCAGAGCAAAAAGAGTTGTTCAAATCAGATTTGAGAAAGCGTTCAGTGATTGAGAAAAGAATAGGAACGAGTAAGCGCAAGCATGGACTGGATCGCATCATGACGAAGCTGGTTGAAACCTCAAGAACAGTGATCACTATGGCGTTCTTTGTGATGAATGCCGAGAAAGTTCTGAGGCTACTGCGCACTTTATTTACTCTTCTCGTCTCTCTATTCTTGCGATACTAAATCTATGCCCTTCTTGTTGTCGCCCGACGCTTCTGTCGGCTTCTTAGACAACCTTCTGAGCAAATGTGCGGTCGTTTGAGCTTGCCGGTACAGGCTGACCTTGCCGCCTTTGGCATACTGAAATGCCCGCGTACGAAATTCAGCAAGCCCTAGGGAACCTCTGGACAACAAGCGCTTCAAGAGCCCACCTGGCCTTGATTTGTACTTGACGAACATCTTGACCGACGATCGGGCGTGGATCAGCTCAATTTCGGCGATTTGGAGGCTGATTTTTGCTCATTTTCGGCGCTGCTTGCCCCCAATAAGCACACCATGCCCCCAATCATGTTCTGCATAGCAGCTCATGCCGCGCCATCGCGCAGGTAATCACCAGGCAGTTTCAGGTCAAGCGACTTTCTATCCAACAAAAACATCAATCGCTGGATTCCATGCTCAGTGGCTGCCTCAAACTCCTGCTCCGTATGGGACATCTCTGATTGGCTGCGCACCAGAGATCCATAACGCATGCCGATGATGCCAATAAAGACATCACACTGTCTGACCTCTCTCTTGTCAACATGGGAAGGCGGGTTGTCCTCTGCACAAAACGACGCCATATTGACAAGGTCATGCCCCTCGGCGCGCACCGCTTCTGCTGCCCGATCAACATAAGAGTGTCCCGGGCTTGGATAGTCTTGAAGTTCTGATGTGTGGGAGATAAAGACCCGCCAACGGCCAGGCGGCGGCAGCTGCCGGCGGTCCGGGCGATTCCCGCTGCCCCGAGGCTGCGCCGGGTCGGGTCGGGAGGGTCGGTCGGGGGCGATCGGAGTCCAGGCAGCGTGACGATGATAAATGGATGGGGCCGACAGGATGGGCCAATCCCGACAGGTGTTTCCAGCCAACGGTTTGATCGCTGGAGAAGCGAAGCCTGACCTGCCAGCCTTGAGGAGCAGCGAATCAGGACGAACAGCTGTAATGGGACACCCCACCCGCGTTGAAAAACTCGCGAGGCTTCCGCCTGTCAACCTTCGCCGTCAACTCGGCTGAGCGTGCCTCGTAGGGATGGCGGAACACCTCCTGCAGCTCCTGGATCAGGCGCATGTCTCCGTGCTCGGCCTGTTGGTAGGCGGGTGCGATGAGCCATTCGCGCCAGGTGATGGTGGGGTTGACGCGTTTCATCGCTTCCGAGGTTGCCCGAAGATCGCCCTCTGCCATGAGGCGATGACGCCAGCGTTGCAACCAGGCCTCCCATGCCGCAGCGAGCTCGGCGGTGCCTGGCAAATAGAAGCTCTCATTCAGGGCGGAGATGTGCTCCGGGATGTCAGACAACCGGCGGAAGAAGATCGTGTAATCCACCTTGCCGTGCACCAGGAGCTGCAGCAGGTCGTTCACCAGCGCGGTGTCGGGGGTGCGGAGGCCGAGCTTCCGGGCCCACATGGCCTCGATCTCCTGGCGCATCGCTTCGGCAAAGCCCTCCCGCAGCGCATCAACCTTCGCCAGGGCCTCGTTGTTTTCGGCGAGCAGCAAGCGGATGGATGCCCAGAACATCTGATAGTTGGCTTCGGCGGCCACCGGTTGGTTGAAGAAGGAGAAATGCTGGCCGCCGCCGGTCCAGGGCTGAAAGTGGGGATCAAACAGTTCACAGAAGCCGAAGGGGCCGTAGTCGAGGGTGAAGCCCCCGGCGGCGCAGTTGTCGCTGTTGAAATTCCCCTGGCAATAGCCCACACGCAGCCAGTGGGCCACAAGAATCGTCAGACGTTCGCGGAACAGGCGCGCCAACTCCACCACCTGGTCGCTGAAGTCCAGCCCCGGATCGATGTCCGGTCGGTAATTGCGCTCGATCAGGTGGGCCACGAGCAGCCGCAGCTCATTCAGCGCGCCCGGATGGGCCTCGCGGCGGGCGCGGCGGGCGAACAGCTCCAGCTGGCCGACCCGCAGGAAGGACGGCGCCACCCGGGTGGTGATCGCCGCAGGGTTGTCCACCAGGATGTCGGGTTCAAACGAGCGGGAGTTGGGCGCATACCAGGGCCGGCGCACGGTTTCGGCGCTGGACTTGTACAGCGTCAAGGAGCGGGAGGTGGGCACCCCCAGGGCGTGCATCAACTCCTGCGCCAGAAACTCCCGCACACTGGAGCGGAGCACGGCGCGACCATCGGCCCCGCGGCAGTAGGGCGTCGGGCCACCACCTTTGAGTTGCATCTCCCACCGCCGGCCCCGGAACAGGCCTTCAAAGACGGAAATCGCCCGGCCATCGCCATAGCCGTTGCCTGTGCCGAAGGGACACTGCTGGATGTATTCCGTTCCGTAGATCGAGAGGGCGTAGCCGGTCGCCCAGCCATAGGGGCGCATCGGCCCGCAGGCCACGCTGAGGTCGCCGGAAAACAGGCGGCGGAACTGGTCGTCCCGGACCAACGCCTCGCTGAGACCCAGCTCAGCGAAGAGGCTGTCGCTGTGGGCCACATACTCCGGCGCCGGAAGGGGCGTCGGCGTCACCGGAACGTAATGGCCGGAGAACACCTGGCGGGGTCTGTGATCCTCGCCATCGCTGCTGGCCTGAGGATCGGCCAGGAGCGACTCCAGCAGCGAATAGTCCGCCTGTTCCGCAAACGCGGCGAAACTCGTCGTCAGGGTCATGGGTCTTGCGGGTTCTCGGTTGGCGGCGGCCGGGCCTTGAGGGTCCGGTCATCCTCTCAAGCTTGGGGGGCTGCTGGCGGGGTGGCCTCGCGCGAGGAAGGGTCCTCAACGGCGCACCGGCACCACTTGCATCCCGATCGGCGCCAGGGTGGGAATGGACTGGGGATCAAGGGCATGAATGTTCTTGCCGCTCGGCAACACGCCCGGATTGCGGATCGGATCGCCACCCGGCCCTGGCAACACATATTCCCCGTC
>JBKDSZ010000098.1:0-20757 GCA_046340375.1 Cyanobacteriota bacterium
CCCCCTCGCCCAGGGCGACACCGCGCAGCCCAGCCCCGCCGGCGACACACCGCCGGAGGGCGACGACTAATTCTCTCTGCGCGGCTAGCTGATCTACACCCGTCCGGAATCCGGCGACGTGGTGCTGAAGGTGCGGCAGCAACCCCGGGCGGACGGCACCCGGCCCAACCCTTTCAAGCTCCACCTCAGCGGCACCATCCCCATGGAGCATCTGCGCCATTTCCTGTCCATCGAGGGCCGGCGCCAGGGCCAGTTCCTTGCGGTGGAACGCTTCGAGGTGATCGCGGAACTGCCCCAACGGGGCAACCGGGGGGGCAAGGCCCGCCGCGGAAGCGGTGGCGAGCGCCGGGGCGGAGGCGAGCGGGGCTCCCGTTCCGAGGGCCGCTCCAACGCCTCCGAAGCGCGCGCCACCGGCACCGGCACCGCCGCGCGGGTCCACAGCCGGGCGGTGATCCGCCCCCGCCCCTGAACGGATGGCCATGCCCGGTGAAACCGGCTCCCTCACCGCCGGCGTGGCCGTGTTGGTGCTGAGCCTGGCGGCGGTGGTGGGCCCCCTGGCGGGGATCCCTCCCTGGTGGATCGCCTTGGCGGCGGGCCTGGCCCTGGCGGCCCTGACGGCCGACGCGGCCCTCTTCGGAGGTCGGGGGGGCCATGTGCTGGCGGAAACCCTCCCCGGTGGGCTGGGACGTCTGCAGCGCATCGCCGTCCACGAGGCCGCCCATGGCTTGGTGGCCGAGGCGGAGTCCGTGCCGGTGCGGCGGGTGCTCGTCGGCAGCTGGGCGTCGCTCCAGGCCGGCCTGAGCAGCGGCGGCAGCACGGAATTCGCCCTGCCCCCCGCCTCCCGCCTCCCCCTGGCCGACTTGCGACGCTGGACCCGCGTCCTCCTCGCCGGCATGGTGGCTGAGGAGTTGGTCTATGGCGGCAGCATCGGCGGGGCCGATGATCGGGCCCAGCTCGGCCGCCTCTGGGGCCTCTCGGGCCATGACGTCGCCACCGCCCAGCGGGAGCAACGCCAGGCCCGCCGGGAGGTGAAGCGCTGGCTGACGGAACGGCGCGCGGAGCTGGACCTTCGGGCGGAGGGCTTGGCGCGGGTCGCTCCACGCCTTGGCCGCCCATGACCCTGGCCGTGATCGACTGCCCGACCGGTCTGGCGGGCAACATGCTCCTGGCCGCCCTCCTGGATGGGGGTGTGCCGGAGGCGGTGGTCCACGGGCCCCTCGCGGCCCTCGGCCTGGAGGGGCGCTACCGGATCGTGCGGGAAGAGCGCCACAGCAGCGGGCTGCGGGGCCTCCACCTCTCCGTCCATCCCCTGGAGGAGGAGCCCCACCATCGCCCCTGGGGCCTCCTGCGCCAGCGGATCCTTCAGGCGCCCTGGCCCGAGGCCTTGCGGGAGCGCGTCATGGCGGTCTTCGAACGGCTGGCGGCGGCGGAGGCGGCCGTGCATGGCCATCCCGTGGACGCCGTGGAATTTCACGAGGTGGGGGCCATCGATGCCTTGGTCGATGTGGTGGGCGTCTGCGCCGGCCTGCTGCATCTGCGGCTGGAGCGGCTGCTCTGCGCCATCCCCCCCGCGGGCCACGGCAGCGTGCGCACCGCCCATGGCCCCCTGCCCCTGCCCGCGCCAGCGTTGCTGGAACTGGCGCGGCAACGGGCCCTGCCCCTGGCCAGCAGCGCCGACTTCCCCCCCGGCGAACTCACCACCCCCACGGGGCTGGCCCTGATGTCCTGCTGGGCGGAGCGCTTCGGGCCACCGCCGGCCCTGGTGCCCCGGGCGGTGGGGGTGGGTCTGGGCAGCCGCGTTCTGGACCGGCCCAACCTCCTGCGGCTCATCCTGGCCGACCCCCTCGATCCGACGGGCGAGAGCCGCGGGGCAACCGCGCCAGGCCCGCTCTGCGAAACGCTGCTGGTGCAGCAAGCCCAGATCGATGACGCCACCGCCGAAGACCTGGCCTTCCTGGCGGAGGCCCTGCGCCAGGCGGGGGCAGTGGAGGTGTTCAGCCAGACGGTGCTGATGAAGAAGGGCCGGGTGGGCACCTTGATCACCGCCCTGGCGCCGCCTGAGCGGGCGGAGCCCCTGCGGGCGATTTGGTGGCGCCACAGCACCACCCTGGGGCTGCGGGAGGAGACCCAGCGGCGCTGGCGGCTGCTGCGGGCCGAGGAACGCCACGCCACTCCTTGGGGCCCGGTGCGTCTCAAGCGGGCCGACCTGCCGGATGGCCGTCGGCGGTTCAAGCTGGAGCACGACGACCTGGCGGCCCTGGCGCGCCAGCACCACCTGTCCCTGGAGGAGATGCGTCAGCTGCTGCTGGAAGCCCTGACTCCCGCCGCCGCACCAACGGAGGGGCTGCCCGAGGACGGCCGATGAAGCTGCCAAGGAGGGCTCGGGTCGCCGGCGCCCGGCTGCGCCGACGCCTGCGGAAGCCCCTCTGGCCCCGAGCCCAGCGGGTGCTCCGCTGGCGCCCCAAGGGCCTGCCGGGGGGCCTCCGGCCCTGGATCACCTGCCTCAGCCTGGGCTTTCTGCTGGCGGCCCTCTTCAGCCATGGCCGCCAGATGCAGCAATACAGCCTCGATCCGCAGGGTTGGTGGTGGCTGGCGCTGGGCGTGGGCTGCTGCCTGCTGAGCCTGGTGGTGAACGGCCTGGCCTGGGTGGTGATCCTGCGCTGGCTTGGCCTGCGGCCCCGCTCCACCCCCGTGGTGGCCCTCTACATCCGCACCAACCTGCGGAAGTTTCTGCCGGGAGGGATCTGGCACCTCGCCAGCCGGGTGCAGGCCCTCCGTCAGCCCAACGAGGCCCTGGGAGAAGCCGTCACCACGCGCACGGCCCTGCTGGCGGTGGTGATCGAACCGGTCCTGGCCGCGTCGGCGGCCCTCGCCCTGGTGAGCCTGGCTGGCTGGCAGAACGGCTTGGGCCTCCTCACCCTTCTGCCCCTCCTTCTGCTGTTGCCCCGTTGGCTGCAACCGCTGCTGCGGCGCCTGGAGCGGGGGAAGGCCGCCCAGCTTGGCCTGCAGCCCCCGCCGACCCCGGACGACGCCATCGCCGACGCTCCCCCCGCGGAGCCCGACAGCCCCCCGGGCCTCAGCCCGAGTCAGGGGTATCCCTGGTTGCCCCTGCTGGCCCAGGTGGCCTTCGTGCTGCTGCGGTTCGCCGGTCTGGCCTGCTGCGGCTGGGCCTTCGACCTGCAGCAGTCGCTGCCCTGGCCGAGCTGGTTGAGCGCCTTCGCCCTGGCCTGGACCCTCGGCCTGGTGGTGCCCGGAGCGCCGGGGGGCCTTGGGGTGTTCGAGGCGGCGTTGTTGCTTCGCCTGAGTGGCGCCCTGCCGGAACCGGCCGTCCTGGCGGTGGCGTTGAGCTACCGCCTGGTGGTCACCTTCGCGGATCTCCTGGCCGCAGCTCTGGTGGGTCTGGATGAGAGGATCACTCCTGCCGCCGCCAGCGGGCCCAGCAGATGAGCCACCGCCCGACGGATCTCCCGGAAGCCCCCCTCGCCCCCGACCTCAACGCGGACACGCGCCAGGGTCTGCGCAGCAGCCTCCACGATCGGGGCCAGCGCCTCACCCCCCAGCGGCAGCGGATGCTGGAACTCTTCGAACGCCTCGGGGAGGGACGCCCTCTCAGCGCCGAGGAAGCCCATCAGCGCCTGCGGGAGCAGGGGGAGCAGGTGTCGCTGGCCACGGTGTATCGCACCCTGCGGCTGTTGAGCGGGATGGGTCTGCTGCGGGAGCTGGAGCTGGCGGAAGGCGGCCGACGCTTTGAACTGGCGGGTCAGGCCCACCGCCACCATCACCATCTGGTGTGCGTGCGCTGCGGTCGCATCGAGGAGTTTGAAAATGCCGCCGTTCTGGCGGCGGCGGAAGCGGCGGCGACCCGCCACGGCTTCCGCCTGCTGGAGGCGGCGCTCAACGTCCGCGCCCTCTGTCCCGGCTGCGCGGCGCTTTAGGCCTCTTCCCTGGCGCCAAGCTCCAAGCTGGGCACCAGGGCGAGGGCGGACACCAGGCCCAGGACCAGAATCAGAGCGGCGGGGAGCAGGGCAGCGCCGACCCGCTCATCGCTGGCGTATTGAAAAACACGCACGGCCAGGGTGTCGAAATCAAAGGGGCCCAAGGCAAAGGTGAGGGGCAATTCCTTCACCACATCCACCAACACCAGCAGGAGTCCCACCAGCAGCGGCCCCCGCAACAGGGGGAGATGGACGCGGCGGAGCACGGCCCACCAGCCGCTGCCCAGGGAGGTGGCGGCCTCATCGAGGCTGGGGGGAAGGCGTTCAAGGGAGGCGTCCAGCCCCTGTTTGGCCACCGCCAGGAACCGATCCCCGTAGCCCCAGAGCAGCAGCGCCACCGGCCCGACAGCCCCCCCGCCGCCAAGAAGCATCAGGCCCAGGGCGAGCACGGCGCCGGGAACGGCGTAGCCCATCCCCGCCAGCAGGGTGAGGGGCCGCCAGGGCCCCCGGGCCAGCCAGCGGCGGGCGATGGCGAGCACCTGGGCGAAGAGGAGGGTGAGCGAGGCGGCGGCGAGGGCCAGGCCCAGGGTGCGGCCGGTGAGGGCCAGCAGTTCCAGGGGGTCCTGGGAGGGCATTTGATCCCGGCTGAGCAGGAGCCAGAGCAGGGGCAGGCCGAGGGTGAGGAGCGGCGGAAGGAGCGCCAGACCCTGGGCGACCATGGCGCGCCAACCGCGCAGGCCATGGGCGGGAGCCCGATCCAGGCCCCCCTCCGCGCTCCAGCGCCGACCACGGCGGCGGAAGTGGCGCTCCGCCGCCAGCAGACCAGCGACGATCAGCAGGGCCACCAGGGCCAGGCCGGCCGCCGCCCGGGGTTCCCCATCCGCTTGCCAGCGCTGCAGGATGGCCGTCGAGAGGGTGGGCACCCCGAGCAGTTCGACGGCGCCGAGGTCATTCACCACCTCCATGCCGCTGAGGGCGACTCCAGCGCCGATGGCGGGAACGGCCAGGGGAAGGGCAACCCGGCGAAAGCCGCCCCAGGGGCCCACACCCAGGCCGCGGGCGGCTTCCAGGGGCCGGCGACCGAGGGAGGCGAAACTCTCCGAGGCCAGCAGGAAGACGTAGCTGTAGGTGCTGAGGCTGAGGCTGGCGATGGCCCAGCCAGAGCCATGGATGGGCCAGCCGAGGCGACTGCCGAGATCGATCCAGGTGGCCGCCAGCAGATAAGCCGGGGTGGCGAGGGGCAACACCTGGGCCAGCCGCAGCCAGCGGCGGCCGGGGTAGGCGCAGCTGACGGTCAACCAGCCATTGGCCGTGCCCAGAACAGCCACCACAACGCCCACCCCGAAGACCAGGCCAAGGGTGTTGCCCACAGCCTCCCAGCCGCCAGGCCCCAGATCGAGGCTGGCCCGGGACGCCACCCCGCCGAAGGCAAACAGCAGCAGGGCGACCAGCGGGGCCAGCGCCAAAGCCACGAGGGCCAACACCAAAATCGCCAGCAGAGGAGCAGAGGCGGCAGATTTGGCGGAACGCGACGCAAAAAAACGAGTGGCGGCCAAGGCCATGGGGAGCGTGTCGGAGCGGCTCGGGCCCCGTCCTGCCTTAGCGCCGACGAACAGGGATGGGCACCAGGGCCGGCTCCATCAGGCCTCCGCCGCCGTTGTCGTCGTCGGAATCCACTCCCAACCACACCAGCACTCCGAGCAGAGCCAGCAGGCCAGCCGTCAGGAGCAGCTCAGTCATGGAAAGAATACGAATGTCAAAACCATAGCGGCAAAAACGGTGCCTGCCGTAGCTGATGCTGCCGAGAGGGCTCGGATCAGCGGAAACCCTTGCCCGCGTCGCGGGCCACGCAGGCCTGGAGCTGACGGCGCAGTTCGGCGTGGTTGAGATCGCGGCCGATCATCACCAATTGATTTTTGCGGGGCCCGCTCCAGTCGGTGTCGTCGATGGAGAAGCGCTTGCCGGCCAAGTGGAACACATGGCGCCGCTCGCTCTCGTTGAACCAGAGGATGCCCTTGGCGCGGAAGACACCCGCCGGGAGCTGGTGATCCAGGAAGCTCTGGAATTTGCGCAGGGAGAAGGGACCGTCACTGGCGAAGGAGAGAGACGTGTAGCCCTCGATGGCGTGGGCGTCCGCGCCATGGGACGGGCCGTGGTGCTGGTGGTGGTGGCCCTCATGGTGGTCGTGGCCCTCGTGGGCGCAGACCCCGTGGTCATGGTCGCAGGCGCTGTGATCGTGGCCGCCGGGATCGTGGGCGGCATGGTCGTGGCCGCTGGTGGCGCCGGCTTCCCGCTGGGCCGCCACCTTGTCGCTTTCAAACAGGCCCACGCTGAGCAGCAGCGCCAGGGGAACCTCCCCCCGCACGGCCCGCAGGATGCGGGCATCGCTCTTGATCGACCGCAGCTGGGCCTCCAGGTCCTCCAGCCGCGCTTCGTCCACCAGATCGCACTTGTTGAGCAGCAGCAGATCGCCGTAGAGCACCTGGGAGCGGGCCACCTCGCCCTGCAGCAGCTCCTCGCTGAAGTTTTCCGCATCCACCAGGGTGATTATCGAATCCAACCGGGTGAGATCCCGCAGATCACTGCCCAAAAACGTCATCGCCACGGGCAGCGGATCGGCGAGGCCAGTGGTTTCGACCACCAAATAGTCGAGGGGTTCCGGACGCTCCAGGATGCGATACACCGCGTCGAGCAGCTCTCCGTTGATGGTGCAGCAGACACACCCGTTGCTGAGCTCCACCATCGCCTCGCTGGTGCTGACCACCAGGTCGTTGTCGATGCCGATCTCCCCGAACTCATTCACTAGAACCGCCGTGCGCAGACCCTGCTGATTGGTCAGGATGTGGTTGAGCAGGGTGGTCTTGCCCGCGCCGAGGAAGCCGGAGAGGATCGTCACCGGCAGGGGGGGGCGGGGGGTGGTGGCATCCAGGGCGGAGGCCTCGGAGCGGGTGGAGGCCGGCGGGGAACTGGTGGTGGTCATCGGGGGGCGCGTGGCGCAAAGGGAAGCTTAGGAAGGGGAGCGAGGACGGCTTCAGGAGGACCGCGCCGCCCGCGTCTGTCCTTGCTGGCAGTGGGCGCAGAGCCCGAAGAACTCCAGCGTGTGAAACAGGGGCTGGAAGCCCTGGAGGTCGGTGGTGGGCAACTCCAGGCCGTGGACAGGGCAGTGGGGGAGCCGGAGCGTGTGGCCGCAATCCACGCAAGTGAGGTGGTGCTCATCTCGCTCCGTGGGCGCAAACAGCGCTTCGCCGCTGGGGAGATGGCGGCAGCGCACCAGCCCCCGCTGCTGCAGCTGGCGCAGGTGGCGATAGACCGTCGCCAGCCCCATCGCCCCCTCCCCCGCCCGCAGGCGGGCGTGCAGCTCCTGGCCGGACAGTTCATCATCGGCCTGCCGCAACACCTCCAGCAGATGCCCCTGGCGGGCGGAGAGGACCGCGCTGGTGGGAATGGGCGAGAGGGGAGGCGTCATCGCGGCGGGGGGAGAGGGCGGCGGAGCCAAAGGGCGGCGCAGACAGGGTCGGGGCGACACGACGTCATTGTGAGGCAGACGCACCGGGAGCGAGCCAAAGCACTTGCCGCACCGGCGGGCCGAGCCCATCCCCCCCCGTCCTCTTGCCGCCGGATCCCGCTGAGGGGAGGAAGCGGGGCATCGGGTCGCGGCCCCCGCCGGCTCCGGAGGCCAGCACCATCGCCCGGGCGGGCGGCGGCGCCGCCGTCCCCTCCTGGCCGGCGGGCGGCAGGGGGCGCAGGGCCGCCACCAGCTGATCGCTGGTGGGGTCGTCAAGGAGCTGGGTGCCGGGGTCCAGCTCCCAGTCGGGGAGGGGAAACCGTCGCGGCTGGCGACCCTGACGGTCGATGGCCAGCAGGGTCAGGTCCGGGCGGCGATCGCCGCTCAGGAGGGCCACCCAGAGCCGCTCCCCGCCCCCCAGGCAGGTGGCCGCCAGCAGGGCCTCATCGCCGCGCCAGAGCTCCCGGGGGGGCTGGCCCGGCTCCAACCACTCCAGCGAGCGGCGGTAATCCGGCCAGTGACGGCGCAGCAGGGCCCGACCGGAGCGGGGGCAGAAGGCGAGCAGATCGCGGCTGCCGGGCAGGATCTGCCGCCGGGTGGGCCGGGGCGGCAGCGACTCCAGGGTGAGCCCCTCCGCGCGGGGCACCACCACCGCCCCGCCTTCCGGCAACAGGCTGGCCGTGCCGACAGCCTCCAGCGGCAGGGGTCGCGGCGAGCCGCGCAGAGGCCAGAGCAGGGTCAGCACCGCGTTGGCGCCGGGCTCGCCGGCCTGCACCAGCAGGTCACCGCGGCGGTTGCCGCTGATGTGGGCAAAGAGGATCGGCGCCCGCCCCAGTGGCTCGGGCGCGGCGGCGCCCACCGGGGCCAGCCCCTGGCCGTCCGGCGCCAGGTTGCGCTGGCGCAGCGGCAGACGCCACACCTGCTGCATCCCCCCCTCCCCCCGGCTCACCAGGGCCAGGGCGGAGCCGTCCCCCAGCACCTCCACCGCCACGATCTGCCGCCACACCTTCGGCACCAGGGGGCGCCAGCGGCCGTCGTGGTCGCGCAACCAGAGCTGGTCGCCCCCCGCGACGGGCACAACGGCCACCAACCGGGGGCGGGGATCCCAGAGCCAGCGACGGGGCCGCAGGGGCACCCCCGCCAGATCGCGCCCCGACAGGGTGAGGCGCAGGGGACCGCTCGGTCGCTGACCGGGGGCCAGGGTGAGCAGGAAGCTGTCGCCTTCCCCCAGCCAGCGGTGGGCCAAGGGTGGATCCAAGCGGCTGGCGGCCAGGCTGGCGGGGTCCATGGGCCGGCTGAAGCGCAGGCGCAGGGCCGCCGGACCGGAACTGGCCGGGGCCTGGCTCACCCGAAGCAGGCGGGGCGGCTGGCGCACCAGGGCCTGCTGCAGGATCAGCGCCACCAGCGCCAGGCCTCCCAGGGCCCAAAGGGGGGCCCGGTCGTGGCCAGGCGCGGTTCGGCGGGAAACACTCATGGTTCCAGGGGCCGCGCTGGACGCGGAATCCGCCGGATCCGCCGGGGCACCACCACCAGCCGTTCCCCTCCGCCGGACCCCGTCCAGGCCTCCACGGCCCTCACCCCCTCGAGGGCCACCCACTGGTCCGCCGGGGGGGCGGGGCCCAGGGCGGACCAGCGCACGGGCAGCCCCACCGGCGCCGCGTCCGCCAGGCAGCAGCGCACCAGCAGGCGGGCCACCTGGGGCGCCTCACCGGGCATGGGCAGCACAAAGCCGCTGACGCGCACCGGCTCCCCTGCGAACAGCCGGGGATCGGGCTGGGCCCGCTGCAGGCGCACCCAGTCGGTGAGGCTGCGCTGGGAGGCGGGCAGCACAAAAGCCAGCTCCTCCTCCGCCGTCTGATCGCGGGGGCGCTGGCTGGCGAGATCAGCGAAGGAGGGCGCGGGGGGCCAGGCGACCACGGCGGCGGTGAGCAGGGCGGTGGCGAGGGTGAGCCAGCGCTCCGGCGACCGGGCCCGCTCCCGCGCCCCGCCAGCCCCGGGCCGTGCCTGGGCGAGCTGGGCCAGGGCCAGGGCCCCCAGGCCCACCCCCGCGAAGGCCACCAGCGGATGGAAGACCGCCCGCAGGAGCAGATCCAGCCGCCCATCCACCGACGACCGCAGCAGCAGCAGGCTCCAGAGGGCCAGGGCCACCCCGCGCCAGAGGGCCGCGCGGGCCAGAAGGGGGGGGAGCGGCGGGGAAGGGGTCATCGGCGCCAGAGGTTGACGAGCTGGCCGATCACGAGCACCAGCAGTCCGCTGCCCGCCAGGGTGAGCAGGAGGGCGCGGGGGCGGAAGAGCTGGCCAAGCAGGCCGAAGAGCTTGAGGTCGATCACCGGGCCCAGCAGGAGAAAGGCCAGCAGGGCGCCAGGCGTGATCTGGGCGGCGAAGCCCAGGGCCAGAAACGCATCCACGCTCGAACACACGGACACCACAAGGGCGAAGAGCATCAGCGCCAAGACCGAGAGGGTGGGCTGGCCGCCGAGGGTCAGAAACCACTGGCGAGGAAGCAGGGTCTGGACGAGGGCGGCGATGGCGCAGCCGGCGCCGAGCACCAGGGCGAGGGCAAGGAATTCACCGCTGCCGTGGCGCAGCAGCTCCGCCAGGGAGGGGCGGCGCGGCGCGGCGGGGGCCAGGGGCGGGGGGGCTGTCGGGCCGCCCAGCAAGCCAGCGCGTCGCTCCAGCAGGCTCAGTTCCGCCAGGGGCCGGCTCAGGCGCCGTTCCTCCAGCAGATCGTCCACCAGCAGGTGGCCCTCCCTCAGCAGGCCGAGCAGCCACGCCAGGCCCACCGCCACCACCACCGCCCCGAGGGGTCGCAGCAGGAGCAGCCAGGGGCGATCGGGGAACGCGGCCCAGGTGCTGGCCAGGACGATGGGATTGAGCACCGGCGCGGCGAACAGAAAACCCAAAGCCGTGCCCACGGGCGCGCCTGCCGCCAGCAGGCGGCGCGCCACCGGCACATTGCCGCATTCGCAGGCGGGCAGGGCAAGACCGAGCCCCGCCCCCGTGAGGGGGCCGACGAGGGGATGGTCGGGCAAGCGCCGGACCCAGCGTCCGCCGGGGGTGAGCCAGCGGGCCGCTGTGGCGATGAGCACACCGAGCAGAAGAAAGGGCAGCGCCTCGATGAGCAGGCCCTGGAAGAGCGCCCAGGCGGTGGCGAGCCGTTGAACCGCCAGAGCGGTGCTCATGGGGCCTCCCACACCTCCGCTGGCGCGTCCGGCGCCTGGAACCAATCCGGCAGGGCGGTGTAGAAGCCGGCGTTGGCCTCGTTTTCGCGGGCCTCCACCCGCCAGCAGCAGGCCCGCCCCTTCTCCCGCTCCCGGACCAGTTCATTGGCCCAGCCCCACACGAGCCGGGCGGTGGCCTCCATGCCCGCGTTGTCCATCACCCGCAGGTCCAGCCCCCCCAACTCGTGGAGCGCGCGCCAGTGGGGGAGGAGGGGATCATCGGCGCTGGCGAGGAAGGTGTGATCGAACTGGTCAGCCAGGCGCTGGCGCAGGGGGCGCAGGCTGGAGAAATCGACCACGAAGCCGCAGGCGTCGAGGTGGTGGGCGGCGAACCAGACGGTGAAGCCGCGGCTGTAGCCATGCACGAAGCGGCAGTGGCCGTCGTGGCGCCACTGGCGATGGGTGCAGGGGAAGCCGGAGAAGGTCTTGCTGCAGGTGTGAGCCGCGGGGAAGGGCATGGAGGAAGATCGCTGCAGCTGGAAATGCGCCCGTCGTGGCCTCCTCCCCATCTTTCCATCCCCCGGGACCGACAACGGAGGACGCCACGACCCGGGCGGAGGCCCTGGCGGCGGTGCTGCGCTGGGATGGGGCGGGCCTGCTCCCGGCCATCGCCCAGGACTGGCTCGATGGTGCCGTGCTGATGGTGGCCTGGATGAATGCCGAAGCGCTCCGTCGCACCCTGGACACCGGCGAGGCGCACTACTGGAGCCGTTCCCGGCGGGAGCTGTGGCACAAGGGCGCCACCAGCGGCCAGCTGCAGCGCTTGCGGGGCCTGCGCTACGACTGCGATGCCGATGTGCTCCTGCTCACGGTGGAGCAACTCGGCGCCGGGGCCTGCCACACCGGCGCCCGCAGCTGCTTCTACGACAGCGCTCCCCCCCCCAGCGGTGGCGGTCCCGAGGCATCCCCGCCACCAGCGGAGGTGTGCTCGGAGTTGGCCCGGCTGATCGCCAGCCGCCGCGACCACCCGGAGGAGGGCAGCTACACCAACCGACTGCTGGAGGGCGGCGACAACCGCATCCTCAAGAAGATCGGCGCGGAGAGCGCCGAATTCGTCATGGCCTGCAAGGACGACGACAAGGAGGCGATCGCCGCCGAGGCGGCGGATCTGATCTTCCACTTGCAGGTGGCGCTCACCCACCACGGCGTGGAGTGGCGCGCGGTGCAGCGGGTGCTGGCCGACCGCCGCAGCGCCCCCCGCCGCCCCCTGCCATGAGCGCACCCAGCCGCGACGCCGCCTTCCTCCGCCGCCTGCGCGACAGCCCGCGCCAGCGCTGGGCCTGGGCTGCGGGAAGCGCCGTGCCCCTCCTCGGCCTGCCCGTTCTCGTGAAACACGGCCTCAGCCGCCGCACCCTCACCCCCACCGTGTTCGGCGTGACGGCCCTCGGGGCGGCCAGCTTCGCCCTGGCGGTCACCGTGCCGGTGATCCTCCCCGCAGGTCCCCTCACCCCCCGCCGCGGCGGCGCCGGCGTGGCCGCCAGCCTCGCCTTCGCCGCGACTGCTTTTGCCCTTGGCCACCGGGCCGGCCAGGAGCGGGATGCCCGGGAGGCCCGCAAATGGTTGGAGCTGGAGAGGTGACGGCGGGGGTGCAGGCCGATGTTGCGCCAGACCAGGCCCCCCTGCAGGGGGTTGTCCGCTGTCGGCGCCGATTCGCAAGGAAGCGAGGGCACGAACGTCAGGGCGGCACCGCATCGCCCGCCACCCTGACCCACCTGGCGGAGCAGCTGACGGCGCGCTTCCGGACGGAGACGAAGCGCGATCTCTTCGGCTTCTTCGTGGACGCGGTGGTCGGTCTGACCTGGCTCGGGAGCATGGTTGGGATCGGCTGCCAAAGCCTTGACACCGTTACAGACATCACGGTCTGGCGGGCTGGCGAGCTGTCCTGCCCTTGGGGGCCCCGACAGGCCCTGCCCGTGTTCACCAACCGTCAGCTGGTCGTCCATCCCCGCGCCAGCCGTCCCGTCGTGCATGGGCTTCTGGCTCCCTGAATCGCGGCTGGGCACGGTCGCTTCAGGTAACGGTTTGGCAGCACTCCCAAGCTCTGGCGACTGCTGAGGAGCCACGACGAGATGCCTGTCGGGGATGGCGCGCTGGAAGCTGATCAAATCAAGATCGGTTGCAATCACCAAGGACTTGCTCGCTTCTCAATCGTTGAGTGAGAAGCAATCGGATCCCGATAAAGAGTGAATCAGGAGGATGGTTTTCCAGCTTCTTGCTTGCGTTTCAAGGATTGCCACCGCAATGCTCTGGTGCAGCGTTCAAACTCCCGATGCGGACAACGCGGCGGGTCCATCTGAGCTCGTCGTGCAAGGCTTGCTGTCAAGTGGTGGAACAGGCTTCCGGAATTTGGTTGCAACCGATGTTCTTACCCTCAAAGAGGTTAGAACGCAATTGCTATCAGTAATTAGCCTGTTTTCTTCCTGGCTGGGGGGGCGCACAGTGGGAGATGTTGCCATTTCGCCTTTCGAAACGGAGAAGCTGCCCTATGGCAAACCAATGCTCACATTCTCCATCATGCCCATGTCTTCATGATTAAGAATGTGGCAATGAATCACAAAGTCGCCGATATAACGCTCGTAGCGGGTACGGATAACAACTGTATAGACGCCGCCTGGGAATGGATTCTTTGTTGAGGATGTGTTTTTTACCCACAGTGTGTCTTTCCAGACACCTTTCAGGGCTTGATATTGTGGATCGTTGTCGGAATCAATGACGTTGGGAAGACTGAGGTCTTTGCCATTCGGGTCCAGAATTTTCACGATCTGGAATGGATTCACGTGAATGTGATAAGGATGTCCACCAAGATACGACTGAAGGACCCACTCATCAGCCGTGCCGAGAGTGAGGTGGCGATCGATCCGACTAGAATCATAAGGCTTTGGATCGCTTGTCGGAGCCAGTTTTTTACTCACTTCGTAAGATACCTTTGGAGTTGCTATATCAATAAAAAAGGCAAGCTCCTGGTGGTGGCCCTTCACTTCCTCGTTTGAAATCTCTTCGTGGGGAGTGAACAAACCAAACTTCAGTCCGTTCTTCAGATCACGGATTACCGTGTCGCGAATCGGGTTGGGCATGCGTTGTTCTGCGGCCGCAACGAGGTGACTGGCGAGAAAGGAGGGAATATCCGAGACATTGGTTCCGGGAGCAACGGTCACCAGCCCGAGCAGTTGCCGATTTTCCTTTGCCTGACTGGGACTGGCGGCCGCCCCTGACAGGTCGTCGATCATGCAGTAGGTGCCGGGTTCCGGGAAAACAACCAGCGCATCATTGCGATAACCCGGCTGGAGAGTCATCAGGGTTGTGCGCCAGGCCGCGTTGCGTGTCAAGCCATCATCGGCAATCACGTGAAAGGGGATGGGCGTGCCAGAGCAGTTGTTTTCGACATATGTGGCAGCATCGCTGGCCTTGAGGTAATCGATGGATGAGGAATCATCTTGACGCTTGCGAAATTGCAAACTGATCGAGTTTTCCACCCCGGCGTGAATGAGCCGCCAGCGTTCGATCGCACCCGCTGTGGTCTGATAGGTGGGCAGCACCTGGCCATTGATGGTGGTGTAGCGACCCGATTCCTGCCAGGTCGTGGGACCAAAGTTATTGTAAGATTCAATGCCCCCTATGTCTCTAGAGTCGCAGATCCAGGCCACAACCTTATCGTTGACAATTTTCTTTTTGATCTGTTGTTTCTGATTCAGGCAGGCATAATGAATTTGTTGCAGCACCAGGATCTGTTCTGGTAGATCAGAGCCGTCAGGCTGTTTGAGAATGGTGTCAATATCACCATGCTGGCTTTTGGTGGGAAGGCGATCGCCACGCACGATCAGCGCTCCGGCCATGCCACTGGACACCTGCATGGCGGTGGAGCCATGCCGGTGGCTGTGATACCAGAAGGTACCGGATGGATGGTCCGGGGGAAGGCTGTATTCATACTCGAAGGTCTGTCCGGGGTTGATGGATAGCAAGACGTTGTCACTGTTGCCTGCGGGGCTCACCCACAAGCCATGGGTGTGGAGATTGGTTCCATTGAAGCAATGGGGTTGATTTTCATCGTCCGGATGGTTACTGCAACTTTGATCATCCGGTAGTTCGTTATGGAGTTCCAGGCGGATTGTGCTGCCAGGCGTTGTTTCGATAGTTGGAGAGATGAAGGCGTTGGCAGGATTTGTGCCTGTTCCCACATAGCTGCGCAGACGAAGCTTGTCGAAGCGGTGGCTGGCTGGGTTGTAGATCTTGCCGTCTCGATAGACAACACTGAGGTCGTACCGCTTGATCGTGCTGTCGGTCTGTTCAGCCTGGAAGGATTTGTTGGTGGCGGGTTGTTGTTTCGATTCCAGCAGCGGTGGATTCTCGAGGAGGCGAGGCGGATTCTCCAGGAGGCGAGTTGAAAACGCCTCAACAGGTTGGGCTCCGAGCATCAGGATAAGCAGGGTCATCGCAACCAGGGTGGTGAGCCTGGACGCCAGACGCCGCAGCGGTCTCCTCCGCAGCGCCCAAGGGTGGCCTGGCCGGCTGGCTGAATGGAGTGAGGGTGTCATCGGGCGTAAAGGCGTTCGGGGCCTGCGGCGGGCTGGGGGGAGCGGCGACTGTTGCCGGATGGAGCTGGATGGGGTGGGTGGATGAACATGTCGGCAGCTGGCTGGACGAATGCCAACGCCTTCAGCACAAGCTTCAAAATAGCCAGAATGACAGGGGCTGATTGTCGGGCGTTACATATCAACAGCAAGCGAACGGTTCAAGCGATTGCAGTACCTGGGGATGACGTTTCACGGCTTTGCGTCATCAACGTTCAAAACGGGCAGTTTCAGTTGCCAGTTCATTGCCTTCATTTTGCTGGACCTATTTGAACTTCTCATTCTTATCTCTTGCTTGAAAATATGGATTGGAAGGGGACGAATGGCCTTGACAACGGCAGCGCCTTTGGGGGCCGCCCCGTGGAGACGACGTCAGCCGCCGCAGGTCAGCGCCTTCGCAACGGCGTGATGGCGCCTGGTGTCTCACAATGCAGATTGATGAAGGCCATTCGCCTGAAGCTGTTGCCTCGGAGTGCCAGGCGAACGGCTCTGCTGCCGCAAGCCAGGCTGAGGCAGCGCCTTGGCTGCAGGAGTCAGTGTGGGTGGAGGGGATGCTCTGAGCAGGGCATCCAGAGCTCCCCCATGGCATGCACGCCCTCGCAGCCCAGCTCACGGGCTTTCTGAAGGGCCAGCCGCCGGCTCGGGTAGGCCAGCAGTTGTTGCGGCGCGGCCTCGCTCCTGTGGTGTTGATGGGGGCTGTCCGGGGTCAGCGACCAGATCCCCATGGCATGGACACCGGCCACCACCACCCCCATGCCGACGACGCAGGCGTTCACCACGCCCATGCCCACGACCCCCAGGCTGATGACCCCCATCGGCACCACGCCGATGCTCACAACTCCCATCGGCACGATGCCGATCGACATGATGCCCAGGGGCGCAATACCGAAGGCGATGCGTTTGGGCTTGCTGCCGCACTGAATCATCGAAGGGGCTGGTCTTGGTGGGAGGTTCCGGAACCGTGGACCTCACCATGCTTGCCGCAGGGCATCCACTGGTTGCCCATCGGGTGGGCGCCGGTGCAGTGGAAATGCACTTTGGCAGCCTTCTCCGCTTCTGCTCGGGTGGAATAGAGAGCGGGGACGCCGCCTGGCCCGGTGGCGGAGGCGGCCAGGCCGGCGGCGGACAGCATCAGGTTGGCACCGATCGCGGCTCCTCCCCGGATGGCCCATGGACTGGCAGGAGACGGCATCGGTTGAAGCAGGCGAGACACGAGCAGCGTTCAGCTTAGCAAATGTCTCCAGTTTTCCGCTTTTACTAGAGAGTTGCTATCAGGCGCTCTGCCACGCGGGAGCATCTAGGCTTGTCAAGTCTCTTCCAGGTGGAGGGTTTTACTTTGGCCCGCCAGGAATCCCGTGCCGCGACGCCAGTTCCCAATCTGCGCATCGGCGAGGTGGCCCGGCGCACCGGCCTGTCGGTGAAGACGATCCGCTACTACTGCGATGAGGGATTGCTTCAACCCAAAACGCGTTCAGAGTCGGGCTACAGGCTGTTTGATGAGGAAAATCTTGCCGAGCTGACGATCATTCGCGCCCTGCGGGCGATGGATGTCTCGATTCCGGAGCTGGCCAGGATCCTTGAGGTGCGGCGCGCTGGGGTCTGCAACTGCTCGCTTCTGAAACACAGCATTGCAGCCAAGATGGATTCGATCAACCTGCGCATGTCTGAACTGGCCGCCATGAAGGACGAATTGGCCCGCCTGCTCGATAGCTGGCAGGACTGTGGTGGGTTGAAGGGGGATCGCTGATCGCCAACCCAGGCGGCAGGCACTTCCGCTTGAGGGCCACCGTCTTGGGCCAGCCCGTTGGCATCGGGTCTGATCGCGGCCGCGTCAGCGATGAACGTTTTCGGGATGGCGCCTGTAGTGGCGATCGTGCTTTCCAACATCGGTTCCAGATGTTCCCCATCCTCTGGCTGGTGGCGCACACCCCCCTCACACGGTGTCCTTCCCCCCAAAACGGTGAAGGGGCCCTTCCAGGCCCCATGGGTCATTTGGTTGACAAGGCTGACCTCACCCCGTCTCCGTTAAGAGTGTCAGGCGGCCACAGGGGCGGCTTGACGGGAGAAACGAACGATGTTGTTCGCTGTTACGGGTTTGCTCTGACCGAGCAGGCTTCAGTCATCCTCCTGGCGCCCCGTGGAAACCATTGCAGCCCCGGGAAGGGCTCCCGACAAAGCGGGAGCGGGGAGAATGGAGCTGAGCGGAATCGAACCGCTGTCCGAAACACTGGTGTGGACCACCTAGTTCGGCCGAAACCGAACCTTTGCATTGTGCCACCCCCCAGCCTCGCTGGCAGCGAACCGCTGCGGTGGGCATCACCGTACAGGCCAGGACGACAGGTCAGTTCGGGGAAGGGTCTCCATAGAGGGCCCGCAGCCCCTCTTCCGTGGCCGGTGTCACCCCCCGTTCGGTGATCAGGAGCGTCACCAGCCGGGCGGGGGTGACATCAAAGGCGGGATTGAAGGCCGCGGTGCCGGCAGGCGTGAGCTGCACGGTGGTGATCTCGCCCGCAGGGCCGCGCCCGCTGATGTGCGTCACCTCGCTGGCGTCGCGCGCCTCGATCGGGACCTCCGCCACCCCGTCGGCCATGGACCAGTCGATGGTGGACGCGGGCAGCGTCACCACGAAGGGCACGCCGTTGTCGCGGGCCGCCAGAGCCTTCAAATACGTGCCGATCTTTTTGCAGACATCCCCCTGTCGCGTGGTGCGGTCGCTGCCGACGATCACCACATCCACCAGGCCGTGCTGCATCAGATGGCCCCCTGCGTTGTCCACGATCACCGTGTGGGGGACGCCTTCCGCCCCCAGCTCATAGGCGGTGAGGCTGGCGCCCTGGTTGCGCGGGCGCGTCTCGTCGACCCACACATGCACCGGCAGGCCGGCCCGGTGGGCCTTGTAGATCGGCGCCAGGGCCGTGCCCCAGTCCACCGTGGCCAGCCAGCCGGCGTTGCAGTGGGTGAGCACCCGCAAGGGCTCCGCCGGTCGGGCCGCCGCCAGCTCTTGGAACAGGGCCAGACCGTGATCGCCGATGGCGGAACACATGGCCACGTCGTCCTCCGCGATGGCCGCCGCTTCCGCTCCCGCCGCCTCGGCGCGCTCCTGCGGCGCCAGGGGCGCCACCCGTCGCCGCACACGCTCCAGCGCCCAGCGCAGGTTCACGGCCGTGGGCCGGGTGGCATTCAAGCCAGCGAAGGCCTCCGCCAGGGCCCGGTCGCTGGAATCCTCCCGCAGGGCCAGCATCAGCCCGTAGGCGCCGGTGACGCCGATCAGTGGAGCGCCCCTCACCACCATCGTGGCGATCGCCTCCGCCGCGTCCTGCCAGCGCCTCAGGGAACGGGTCTGGAATTGATGGGGCAGTCGGGTTTGATCAATGACGCCAACGGAACGGCCGCCCTCCTCCAGCCAGATCGTGCGCCAAGCCTGGCCGTTGATGTTCATGGGGAAAGCGTTCCGAGAGAGGTTGATCCTCGCCGCTGGAGCCTCCCCGAGCCTCAGATCGGTCGATAGCCGAACCAGTCTGGCCGCTGCGGTGGGGGCGGCTCCGCCGCGGGCCGCAGATGCACCTGCCAGCCCTCCACCGTGTCGAGGGGATGGAGATCATCCTTGTGACGATGCAGCGTCTCCGGCATCCAGGCGGCCATCGCCTGCCGCTTCGCTGCCGCCGCCGTGGGGGCCACCACCAGGCCGAAGGCATGCTCCTCCGCCAGTCGATCCGCTTGATACCCCCCCACATTCACAAACCAGAGCCGCTCCGGGCTCTCCCGGGGTTCGCGGCGCAGTTCCACCGCAAAAGCCCCCACCTGCCGCACCACCATCCAACTGTCGATATGCAACCCCCGTCGCGGGCCAAACCATTGACGGCGCAGGGCCGGCAGTGTCTCCTCCAGCGTGCGACCCGCAACGAAGCGCACATCGTGGAGTTCGATGTGGGCCCCCGGCACCCGCCCCCCCAATACCACCAGAAACAGCAGCGGAGTCGGGGACAGGGCGCCGGGCGGGTCCTGGAGCTCAGGCTCGAGAGGAGGGACCATCCGCCTCACCCTGCTCCTTGCGACGCTGGCGTCGGTTCACCACCACCGCCGTCACGCCCCCGGCAAACAACAGGCCAATGACCACGGAGGCCCAAGGCGCCCACGGCTGGGAAGCGCTGTCCCGAGCTGAGTCGCCTGGCGGTGCCAACCGCTGCGGAGTGGCCAGGCCTCCCCCCCGACCGGGGGACATCGCTCCAGGAGGCATCGCTCCAGGAGGCAAAGCTCCGGGGGGCATCGTCCCGGGCGGCATCTCTCCAGGAGGCATCGCCCCGGAGGGCAGCCCTCCCGGAGGCATCCCTCCTCGCCTGACCAGTCCAGGAGGCGCCATCTGCGGCGGGGCCATGCCGGGTGGAAGCATCCCGGGCGGGGCCATGCCGGGTGGAAGCATCCCGGGCGGTGGCATCCCGAGTGGTCTCGTCCCCTGTGGCAAAGGTCCCTGCCCCAAGGGGCCACGGACCGGCGGGCCACCCGGCTGGCCCGGTCCGGCACCCGCGGCGGGATTGACAGGTTGGGGCCTGGGCGGGAGCAAGCGTCTGGGAGCCGCCGGTGCCGGGCCCTCCGGCTGCCAGATCAGCACAGGATCCGGATCCAGATCCGGTGGCCTGAGCGGTGCCGGGGCGGCTGGCGGCTGGGAGACTCCACCGGGTTTGCTGGTGGCAGCGGGTTCGGCGGAGCTGCCGGGTTGCTGGGGAGGCTCAGCGGCAGGCGACGCAAGGGTGGGGACAGAATCCCCTGTCGCTGGCGGCGAAAGGCCGGGTGGGGCCAGCACGGAGGGGGTCGCATCAGGCTCCCCCCGGGCGGCCACCCGCTGCGGCCCCAGGCTGGAGCCCAAAACAAGAGCCAGGGCCAGGGCGTGCCGCTGTCGCCTCGATTTCCCCATTGCGTGCCTCACGAAGGAAACCCTGATCGTCACCAGGGATCATCCAGGATTTCCGGCTCCACATCCAGCGGTTCCGAGCCCCTGCCGCGATCGGCCGGCCGTTGCCCGGACTCCGGGGCCGGAGGTCGCCGCCGCCGCTCCGCCTCCCGCCGATCCAGGGGAGCCTCCGGTGACCGATCCCAGCCGCGGTCCTCCGGCTCCCAGCCCCGACCCTCCCCTCGGTAGGGACCGGGCATCGGCTCCCGCCGCTCCTCCCTCTCCCACCCACGCTCCCCATCGTCGTCGAGATAACGCCGCTGGCGCAGGGGCTCCCCCTGCCGACGCTCCTCCAACTCCACATATTCCATCTCCTCTTCCGGCTCGAAGGCGCGGGAGCGGGCGGGCTGGATGCGGCGCTGCTCCTGTTGGCTTGGCTGGCCGGCCGGGAGCTGGTTTTCCGCCGGCACCGGAGCCGCCCGCCATCGATCCCGCTCCTCCTTCTCCCAGCTGTTGCCACCGATGCCCATCTTCTCCAGCAGCCCCGTGCCCAGCTGCTTCAACTTCTGTTCCGCGCCCTCGTACACGATGATCCGGTCGCTGCCGCTGCTCACCACCTCCGCCACGGGCAGTTCCCAGG
>JBKDSZ010000099.1:0-11530 GCA_046340375.1 Cyanobacteriota bacterium
GCCGACCCCGGGCCGAGTCCCTGTTCCGGCGCCGGCCCCTTCGACTCCGGCCCGCTCTCCAGCCAGGGCCCCTTCGACTCCGGCCCGGGCTCCAGTCTCTGCACCCACCCCAGCCCAACGGCCCGCCCCCCGTGCTCCCGCGCCACTCACCCCACCCCCGGAGATCTTGCGCACGCCTTCCATGCCCTCCTGGCTGCAACCGCCTCCCGACCTGCAAGCCCCCGGACCTGCCACGCCCCGCCGCTCGGGGTTGACGGATCGCTACCGGGAGGCGCTTGAAGCTCAGGAACAACTGCTGCGGCAGTGGCAAGGGAGTCCCTGAGACGCCATGGAGAGGTCCTTGACGGAAGACGCGAGCGCGGCGACCCGTCGCCGCATCACCCTGGAGCTGTCCCTGGAGAAGCTGGCCCACATTGATGCCCTCAAACGGGAATGGGGTCTGCGGAACAGGGGGGATGTGCTGGAGCGCCTGCTCGATGAGCTGTTCACCACCACCGAGGAGCCGGATTTGTCGCTCTCCGCGGCGGAGGGGCGGATCCTGGAGCCCACTCCCGCCGATGACGTCGGCTCCTTGGATGATGGCGCCGCCCTGGTGTTGGTGGGGCAGGGACAATGGGCCATGGAGGGCTGGGGTGCGGAGGCCGGGGCATCCAGCCCTGCAGCTCCGGTGCGGGTGGAGGGAGGCCGGAGCAAGGGGATCGATCTACCGGGCTTTGTGCGCAAGCGCTCCCAGCAGTTGCGGCGGAGCCTGCAGGTGGAGAAGGAGCCTGAACCTGCCCAGGGGGCGGTGACGCCCTGGCCGAAGGTGTCGGAAGACCTGGTGCGCCAGAGCGAGGAGATCGTGGCGTCGCACTGGCTCAATCTCTTTGGCCAGACCCCGAACGCCGCCGTGGTGGAAGCGGCCATGAGCTGGCTTGCGCAGGACATCTGGCCCCATGCGGATCTGTGCGAGGGCCGGCTGTTCACCTGGTCCGCAGCCGTGCGCCTGATGCGGGATGTGGATCCCCGCTGGAGCGATGCCCCCCCCACCCTGGAGCGGGTGATCGTCACAGCTGGCGTGCTGGAGGATCCCTTCAGCGCCGAAACCCTGCCCCTGCGCATTCCCACGTTGGTTCACCGTTTCGTGCATCGCTTTCGCCGCCGCCAGCGAGGAACGTCCTTCCAGACGCTGGAGTCGACCATGACGCTCCACGGAGCCCTGCGCCAGCTGCAGCTGCCGACCGATCCCGGCCAGCGGGTGACCCTCACCCAGATCCGGGATGCCTATCGCGAGATGGCCCTGAAGCACCACCCCGATTCCGGCGGCTCCCTGGACGCCATGCGGCGGCTCAACGAGGCTTATCAGTTGCTGAAGGAGCTGTATCGGCAGCGGCCAGTGGAAGGGTGAACGTCGTCTTTCTCGTCTGGATTGCGACTTGAAATTGGACTCGGCTTAAAACAGCTGCAAGACTGCCAAGACTGCCAAGACTGCCAAGACTGACCTGCCTCGTCCCACTTGTTCCTGTCGTGGTCGGGCTTGATCAAGGTTCGGATGCTGGGCGGACTGGCCATCGCTCGGTTGCTATGGACGCGGAGCCCAACCTGGGTGAGGTCGGGGCTGTTCAACATCTGCCGCAGGCCAAGCGGTCATCAGGTTTCGCATTTGGTTTTCGTTGGGCGCTGCGATGAACTGGCTTGCTGATGAGATACTTCAGAACAGCCATGCAGGGCGACATTCCCGGTCTTTTACTACTACTGCGGGTGCTGAAAACCGCAAGTCTTCGGCCTCGGCAGAGAGATCCTTCTAGAGTCACAGAAAGCGATCAAGGTGGTTTTCAAACGCCAAATTCAGCGTTTGTCACAGGCGGTCGTGCCAGGCATCCGGGGGGTGGAGACGCTCCGCTTCTCAAAGGAGGCGCCAGAGAATCGGTGGAGAAGTACCGAAGCAAGACAGGTCGCCTGTGCATACGCAACATCCCCTGGCGAGACGCCACCCTTGCCGAGCAGATGACCCGATCGATTCATCTCGACGGTCTAGGACGAGACTTTTACCTGGTCCAGTCATGCGCCTTATCTAGGATTTATAAAGTCCTCAGAAAGCGCGATTTCATCTGCATGGCCACAGAGCTACACCTCTTTGGTCGGGCTATGTGCCAAGCCTCACTCTGGAACGGCAAGACCCTTCTTCCGCCTCCAGCTTTTTTCGTCCCGCGTCTTCCTCCCAGCCAACCGGCGGGCTGCCCTTGCCCAAACCCAGCCAGGCCCTGGCCTAGATCCTTGTCCAATGCCGATCCAAGCCTTTGGACAGAGGCCAATATCCCAGTTCTGGCAAGGGACAGCCATCCCTGCTGATCTGTCTTTGACACAGATCAGCAGAGGCCCGATCCAGTGAAACTCCTCAGGCCCTTGCCTCAATCGGAAAACCTCGAAGCCGATCCAGAGGGCCGTTGGTGCGCTCCTCAAGAGCACCCGAGAAGCGTTCAGCCTCCCATGACTGGGGACCATGAGTCTCATCCTGCGTCTAGTCAGCCGGTGTTCCGCCTGGCATCGCCAGGCAGGTAATTCTCGAACGGTCTTGCTTGTCGCACTCCTGTCTTGCGCTTTGTTTCTCCGCTGGATCGCCCTGGCCGTCCGGGCCGACAAGGGGACGCGATCAATGTCTCGGAAATCCAGAGTGAGACGCAGTAATGGTCTCACTCTGGGAAGCATCCAAGACTCAAGAGAACGAAAGTTCCGAGGCGGGAAAGAACAGCCCAGAGGGGTCCGCCAGAGAGCGAACCCTTCTCCAGGGAGCTTCCAGCATGCAAGGTCAGGCCAAATTTTGGTCGCAGTAGTCTCATCCAAGACTTAAGTCAATTCTTGACCCTGGACTTATATGCGACTTACAAGACAGGCTTATTGCGTTCTTGAAGCAGGGTGATGGAGGGGTGTGCTTGGAGTTGGGTCCTTTTCCAGCAGCCCAACTCCTCTGCCGATCCAGGCATGCCTGGGATGGCCGTTTCGCGCCAGGTTCGACGACCGGCGGCCGCGCACGGAGGCGCACTAAGCTCAATTAAGACTTGGCTTAAGACGCATACTGAGACACATATAAGAAAAAGAAGACCGACTGAGCCTTGCGCTGCCACGCGTCCGCGCTGTCCCAGCGCTGTCGGCGGAGGTTCAGACGGGCGTCCTGATCAACATTCCCCGCAGGCACCCCAGCCCGGAGACCAGCGCATCAAGCTCGTGAACCGCCCTCCCATCCGGGGACCCGGGACGCCCCCTGAAGCTTGTCTTATTACGCTCATTCAAGACACATAATAGGACTATTTCTGAGTCTCAGTTAAGACGAGCGAAATCAGATTGGCGATCGCTCATGCCGCCACGCCGATGCGATCTCCCGAAGTTTTCGGGCCTGAACAGAGACCATCCCAACAAAAAAGGGGTTGCTCCATCAGAGCCAACCCCATCGATCAATGCCCCTCGAACAAGGCAAACCCTCTCAGCCCGAGAAAGCAAACTCCTTCAGCACCAGCTGGCCATGCGAACCGGGTCCATCCCTAACGCTGTGATCCTCCATCTGGCCTGACGAGAGGGCGGACAACCCTTTCGTTCAGGTGCTGGTCTGCATCCCCTGGATCAAAAAGTCGAAATAGGGTCCCGCCAGGGCGGCGTCTTCGGTGTTCAGGAGCGCCACAGCCGCCTCCTTCATCGTGCGCATCGCCTCCACCATGCCGGGCATGGGCACGCCGAGACTGTTGTACATCTCGCGGGCGCCCACCAGGCCGATCGCCTGGATCTGCTCGGTGCTTCCCGCCAGCACCCCGTAGGTGACCAGCCGCAGATACCAGCTGTAGTCGCGCAGGCACTGGGCCCGCTGCTTCTGACCAAAGGCATTGCCGCCG
This sequence comes from Cyanobacteriota bacterium, assembly GCA_046340375.1. Lineage (GTDB taxonomy): Bacteria > Cyanobacteriota > Cyanobacteriia > PCC-6307 > Cyanobiaceae > Cyanobium. The sequence goes on from JBKDSZ010000099.1 coordinate 3,864, forward strand.
GGAGCCACGTAGTCAGGCTTGCGGGTGAAGAGTTGCTTGGCGGCCTCGTCGATGATCTTCTTCTCATTCGTGGTGAGCACTTTCACCACCCCCAGGCGCCGCTCCCCCCCGGAGAGAAAGTCCACCATCGCGCGCAGCTCACCGCTCGTGGGGTAGCGGAGCTGATCATCGGCCTGGAGGATCAGATCGCGGACGACGCTCATTGCAGCGACCAGAAACGGAAGGATCCTATCCAGAACGCCCCCGCTCTCCGGGGCAAAAGCGGCGAAGGTGTAACGCCCCTTTGCAGTTGGTGCCCCGATAGGGTCGGAACAACGGGCAACAGCCATGGCAGGGGACGAGGACGGTCGCATCACCCTCCACACGCTGAGGATCGACGATCTCACCAAGGAGGGGATCGGCCTCGGCCGGCTGGACGGACAGGTGATCCTTGTGGCGGGAGCCCTTCCCGGCGATCGCGTCCAGGTGCGCCTCACCCATCGGGCTCGGCGCCATGCCGTGGCCACCCTCGTGGCTCTCCTCGACCCCTCCCCGGATCGCCGCAGGCCGCCTTGCATCCTGGCGGACCACTGCGGGGGTTGCACGCTCCAGGCCCTGGACGACCCGGCCCAGGTGCGCTGGAAACAGCGGCTTGTGGACCAGACCCTGCAGCGTGTGGGCGGCGTGACGACGGCGGCGCGGCCCCTCCTCACCGCTCCTGAGCCCCTGGGCTACCGCAATCGGGCCGTCATTCCCCTGGAACGGGACGGACAAGGTCGGCTGCGCGCCGGCTACTACCGGCGGGGCAGCCATCAGATCGTCAACATGAACCGCTGCCCCGTGCTCGACCCCCGCCTGGATGCCATGATCGCTCCCCTCAAGGCCGATCTGGAGGCCAGCGGCTGGCCGGTGGATCGCCATGGGGCCGCGGGCCTGCGCCATCTGGCCCTGCGCATCGGCCGCCGCCGCGGCGAACGGCTCCTCACCCTGGTGGCCAGCCACGGCAACCTGCCGGGCCTGGCCGACTGGGCCGCCAGCTGGATGGAGCGCTGGCCCGACCTGGTGGGAGTGACGCTCAACCTGCAGCCCCAGCCCGACAATCGCCTCTTCGGCCCCCGGAACCACACCATCTGCGGCCGCGACTGGCTGCTCGAATCCTTCGCGGGCGTGGACCTGCGGATCGGGCCGGACACCTTTTTTCAGGTCTGCGAGACGCAGGCGGAGCGGGTGGTGGCGCTCCTGCTCGATGCCCTCGGCCCTCCCCGGGGGCGCCTGGTGGAGGGCTACTGCGGCATCGGCACCTTCTCCCTGCCCCTGGCCCGGGCCGGTTGGTCGGTCTGGGGCATCGAGAGCCACGCGGGCGCGGTGGAGCTGGCCCGGGCCAATGCCCTCGGCAACGGCCTCGCCGACCGCAGCACCTTCGTGGTGGGCGATGTGGCGCAGGAGCTGGAGGTAGCCCTGGCCGAGCCCGCCGCAGCCGTGCTGGTGGACCCCCCGCGCAAGGGCCTGGATGGGGAGGTGGTGGGCACCCTGGTCCGCCATCGCCCTCCCCTGGTGGCCTACCTCAGCTGTGATCCCGCCACCTTGGCGCGGGATCTGGCCCGCCTCAGGGACGCGGGTGGGTACGACATCCGCGACGTGCAACCGCTCGACTTCTTCCCCAACACCAGCCACGTGGAAACCCTCGCCCTCCTGGCGCTCCCCTAGCTGCGCAACTCCGCGGCGAACTGGCGCCGCAGGGCCTGTCTGACCTTCTCGTGGGTGGTCTCCACATCCGTGTCGGTGAGGGTGCGCCGGGGATCGCGGTAGCGGAGCCGGAAGGCCTGGCTGCAGCAATCCTCTGGGATCGGTTCCCCTGCATAGCGATCCACCACCTCCACATGCTCCAACAAGGGCTTGCCAGCCTTGCGGATCGCCGCCAGCAGAGCGGCCGCCGTGGTGTCGCGGGCCACCACCAGGGCCAGGTCCCGTTCCGAGGCGGGCACGGTGGGGAAGGGTTGAAATTGCGGTTGCCAGCGGGCCGGGCGTGTGGCGGCCTGTCGCAGGGGCTCCATGGCCAGCAGGAACAGATGGGTGGCCTCCGGCAGGGAAAGCTGCTCCGCCAAGGCCGGATGAAGCTGGCCGAACCAGCCCTGTGGCCTGCCTTCCAGAACCAGCTCCGCCCAACGACCGGGATGGAGCAGGGGGGCCGTAGATGTCTCCGGTGGCAAGAGGCCTTCGCTGGGGGGCCGATCCTCGAGGGGAAGGCGGAAGGCGGTGAGGGCTTCCTGCAGCACCCCCCGCGCTTCCCAATAGTTGAGGGGCCGAGGCTTGCCGCTGCTGCTCCACCGTTCCCCTCGCCGTTCGCCGCAGAGCACCCCCACGAGCTGTTCCACCTCCTCCGTGGCCGCCTCGCCGCCGAGGAACACGCGCCCGATCTCAAACGCCCAGAATCCCGGCCGCGACGCCTGCAGGTTGCGTCGGGCCGCCTGAAGAAGCTACTCATGCAAGTTGTCGCGCAGGTGGCCGAAATCCGCCAGGAGCGGATTGGCAAGGGGAAGGCGACCCGGACCGGCTCCCACCAGGGAGGGGGCGCAGGTTTCCTGCAGGCCGGCCGCGCAGAGGGCCGCCCGCAGGCGTCGCTCCACCAACTGGGCCGGTTCCAGACCGCCGGGCTCAAGGGGATCGGGCAGGCGGGCATCGAACCGGTCGTAGCCCACCAGGCGGGCCACCTCCTCAATCAGATCCACCTCCCGCGTCAGATCCATCGCCCGCGACGGTGGCACGGTCACCTGCCAGCCTTCGTCCCAGTCGGCCAACTCACAGCCCAGGGCGGTGAGGGTGCGCTCCACCACGCTGTCCTCCAGATCCTCGGGCTCCCCGTCGCGGATCACCGGGCCGAGCAGGTTTTGCAAGCGTTCACGCTGAAGGGCGATGGGGGGCTTCGGGGGAAGGTCGCGCCGGTGCAGCCAGCGTCCCGACGCTTCGGCGCCGGTGAGCTCCCTCAGCAAGGACACCGCCCGGTCGGCGGCGCGCAGGGTGCCCTCCGGCGGCAGGCCTTTCTCAAAGCGGGCGCTCGCCTCCGAGCGCAGTCCCAAGCGCCGTGCTGACTGGCGCACCCGCTGGGGCGGAAACACCGCCGCCTCCAACCAGATCGCCGTGGTGGCCTCCCGCACCGCAGTGTCGGCTCCGCCCATCACCCCAGCCAGGGCAATCGGCTGATCGGCATAAGTCACCACCAGAGCCTCCCCATCCAGAGGGCGCGCTTCGCCATCCAGGGTGACGAGCGTTTCGCCCTCGCGGCCCTGGCGCAGGCCAAAGAGGGCCGGATCGGCCACGCCGCCCGTGTGCTCCGCCAGGGCCTGGCGATCAAAGGCGTGCAGGGGCTGGCCGGTTTCCAGCATCACGAGATTGGTGATGTCCACCACGTTGTTGATGGGCCGCACGCCCGCGCGCTCCAGCCTCCGTTTGACCCATTCCGGCGAGGGTCCCACCCGCACCCCTTCCAGGGCCGTCAGGCTGAACATCCCTCCCTCGGCCATGCGGGACTGATCCGCCGCCGACACCGCCAGGGGCTGGCTGGCCGGGCCCGGGGGAACGGCGGGGAGGGCGGTCTGGACGCCGCACAGGGCCGCCACCTCGCGGGCGATGCCCTCCATCGAGAGGCCATCGGGCCGGTTGGCCGTGATCGCCAGCTCCAGCACCTGATCCTCCAGGCCGAACAGGGGACCCACGGGGGAACCGACGGGAGGGAGGGGAACCGCCAGGTCCTCCAGGATCACGATGCCCTCCGACCGGTCCGTCAGGCCGAGCTCTTCCAGGGAGCAGAGCATGCCGCTGCTGTCCACCCCGCGGATCTGGGCAGGCTTGATCGTCAGATCCACCGCCGGCAGGGTGGTGCCCACCAGGGCAACGGCCGCATGGACGCCAGCACGGGCGTTGGGGGCCCCGCAGACGATCTGCAGGGGCGGCCCTGCCGGATCGGTGCGCACCTGGCAGACGCTGAGCCGATCGGAATGGGGATGGGACTCCCGGGTCTCCACCCAGCCCACCACCACCCCCGCCGCCCGGGCCGCGAGGTCGTCGATGGCCTCCACCTCGAAGCCGGCAAGGGAAAGCCGTTCCGCCAGCGCTTCAGCGGTCAGGGCCTCGGCGATGTCCCCCACGGACTCGCCGCTCAAGAGCTCCCTCAACCATTGAAGCGAGACCCGCATGATGGCCCGGAGCCAAAGAAGATCATCCTAAGAAGCGAGTTGAACCCGCCCGGGGAGTATGGTTTGCGGTTGTCATCCTTGCTCGCACAGCGGCACACGTCCTTCCATGGCAAAAAACAAGGGCGTCCGGCTCGTGATCACTCTTGAGTGCACGGAATGCCGGTCCAACCCCGCCAAGCGGTCTCCTGGTGTGTCCCGGTACACCACTCAGAAGAACCGCCGCAACACCAGCGAACGGCTGGAACTCAAGAAGTTCTGCCCCCACTGCAACAAGTCCACGGTGCACAAGGAAATCAAGTGAGGCGTCGGCTGGCGGCCCAAATGTCGCTGGTCCACCGCTGATTGCCGCGCGGAACGCTTCCATCCGCTGCGAATGATGCCCCTCACCGGCTTGTCCTTCTCTCGTCCCGACCGCTAAGGGACTGAATCATCGTTTCGTCCTGTTCCTTCACCCACCGTTCGCCCATGGCCAGCTCCTTCTTCAAAAAGCGGCTCTCCCCCATCAAGCCCGGGGATCCGATTGACTACAAAGACATCGATCTGCTGAAAAAATTCATTACAGAACGCGGCAAGATCCTCCCCCGGCGTCTCACCGGCCTCACGGCCCAGCAGCAACGGGACCTCACCAACGCCGTCAAGCGGGCTCGCATCCTGGCCCTGCTGCCCTTTGTGAACCCGGAAGGCTGAAGGCTTGCCCGGGCCTGGTGCTTCCTCCTCCCCGCCGCGCCTGAAGATCGGCGATCTGGTGGGTCTCGCCAGCCGTCACCTCGACGGCAAGCCACCCTTGATCGCGGTGGTCACGGGGCTGCAGGGCGCACGGGCGGAACTGCGTCCCCTTCCTCCCGCCAAGGCGCTCATGCTTCCCCAAAGGCAGTTGGAGCCGCTCGCCACGGGTGCCGATCCGGGTCTGGACCCGCCATCAGACCCCAGCCAGCCTCCCTGGCGGATCACCGATGAAGCCCTCGCTGCCGCCAAACCGCCGCGGCGCGAGTGGGCCGCCGCCTGGCAACTGCTTGTGGCTGACCTCCCCCCCGGGACGGATCCAGAGGAGTTGTCTCTGGAGGCCTTCACGCTGTTGGTCCGTGGAGGCTCCGATCCTTTCGATCGCTGTGTCTGCTGGCTCTGGCTCCAGGGCGAGCAGACCCTGTTCCGCTTGAAGCAGGGCTTGGTGCAACCTCGCCTGCTCGACGAACTGCGGCGCCTCCGGCTGGAGCGCCATCGCCAACGCCTGGCCGAAGCCCGGGAGCGCGCCTGGATCCAGGCCCTGCGTCAACGGCAACCGATCCCGGCCGATCAACTGGCCGCCAAGCAGTCCGAGGAGCTGGCCGGACTGCGGCGCTGGGCCGTCGGCAATCGCGACCTCATCCTTTCGGATGCGTTGCGGCAGCTCCTCCAGCAGGCGCGCTGCGGTCTCGAACCCTCCGATGTCCGCCACCTCCTGGCGGACATGGAGCTCTGGCCCCGCCACCATCTGCCCTCGCTCCAGGGCTCCCCCTGGGAGCAAGGCTTCCCCGACCACCTGCAGGCCGAGGCCGAGCGCCTGGTGGCCCAAGCCGACGAGCCGATGGAAGGCGACGAGGGGCGGCTGGATCTCAGCTCCCTGCACACCTTCACCATCGATGACGACAGCACCCTCGACATCGACGACGGCCTCTCCCTGGAAGAGCTGGCGGACGGCACGGCTCGGATCTGGATCCATGTCGCCGATCCCGGACGCCTGATCCCCCCTGACAGCCCCCTCGATCTGGAGGCGCGGCGGCGAGGCACGAGCCTCTACCTGGCCCGGGGCACCCTGCCGATGTTTCCGGTCTGCCTGGCCCATGGCCCCCTCAGCCTCCGCGCGGGGCAACGCTGCGCCGCCTGGAGCCTCGGCATCCAGCTCAGCGCGGATGGGGTCCTCGCCGACCTGACCCTCCACCGCAGCTGGGTGCGCCCCGCCTACCGCCTCTCCTACGCCGACGCGGATGAGCTGCTGGAACTCGCTCCTCCGCAGGAGCGGGCCCTGCTCGCCCTGCGGGACTGGATGGAGCGTCGCCGCGCCTGGCGGGCCGGCCGCGGGGCCCTCTTTCTGGATCAGGCCGAGGGGCGGATCCGCGCCCCCAGCCCCGACCGGGAGGAGGAGGCTTCCCAGCTGGAGATCACTGAACCGACCGCCTCTCGCCTGCTTGTGGCCGAGGCCATGATCCTGGCGGGTGCGGCGTTGGCCGATTACGGACGACGACACCAGTTGGCGCTGCCCTATCGCGGTCAACCGGCGGCTCCCGTGCCGACGGCCGCCGAACTGGAAGCCCTGCCGGCGGGGCCGCCCCGGCTGGCGGCCGTGAAACGCTGCCTCACTCGCGGCCAGGTGAGCACCAGCCCCCAGGCCCACTTCAGCCTGGGCCTGGAGGCCTATGTCCAGGCCACGTCGCCGAACCGCCGCGACGGCGATCTCCTCACCCCCCGGCAGCTGGCCGCCCATCTGCAGGGTCACCCCCCCCTGGAGGCCAGCGTCCTGAGCGACCTGCTCACCACGGTGGACGCGGGCCTGCGGGAGGGGATCACCATCAGCCGAGAGGATCAACGCCACTGGCGGCAGGTGTGGTTCGCCGAGCATCGCGGCGAGCAGTGGCGGGGCCTCTTCCTGCGCTGGCTGCGGGAGGATCACCAGCTCGCCTTGGTGCACATCGAAGCGCTGGCCATGGATCTGGGAGCGGAGTGCCACGGCGTGGTGCGGCCCGGCGATGGGGTGCTGGTGCGGGTGCGGGAGGTGGATCCCTTGCGGGACCTGCTGCGGCTCGACGCCCGGGCTTTCTGACTCCCTTTGCGCCTTGCTCACGCCAGGCGCGAAACACGCAACCACGGCCCCCAGGGATTGGCGCATCCCACCAGCGCCACCGGACAGGGCGTGTTTTGCCGCTGCAGCCAGTCGTTGAGGGCGGGTTCCAGGGTGATCAGCGGCCAGGGCTCCCCGCGGGGCCCCCTCGCTCCCTGGAGGACGAAGCCCCCCTGGCCGTCGCCCACCAGATCCCCCCGCCAGAGGCGCTCGCCCGCTTCGCTCGGCGCCCAGTGGGGATCCGCGGGCTGCGACCACCAGCGTCCCTCCGGCTCCAATCGCGATGGATCGTCGAGCAGGGCGAGCTGGCGCTCCCGCCAGCGCGGATGATGCCACGGGGTGTCCCACAGGGGCAGGGGCCCGGCGGGGGCCCGGGACTCAAGGATCAGAGCCTCCTGCAGCTGGCGCACGGGCAGCTCCGCCGGAGGCACCCCCAGCCGCACGCAGAGGGCGGCCGCCAGCCCCGCCGCCTGACCCAGATTCAAAATCAGGGGCTGCAGCCGGGTGGCGCCGTTGGCCATGTGGCTGACGCCTGCGGCCTTGTCCGCCGCCAGCAGATTCACCACCCCCTGACTCACCAATGCGCCATAGGGAACAGTGAACGGGGTTCCGGTCCAGCGCCCGCCCCAGCGGCAGCTCTTGGGGGCCAGGGGCCAGTCCGGCCCTGGATAGTGGTGGTC
>JBKDSZ010000100.1:0-17946 GCA_046340375.1 Cyanobacteriota bacterium
CCCGCAGCACCCAGGCCAAGAGCCGCGAGAAGTTGCTGCAGAAGGTGGAACGGATCGAGGCCCCTGTCGATGATCTCGCCGGTCCGCGCTTCCGCTTCCCACCCGCTCCCCGTTCCGGGCGGCGGGTGGCCATGATCAGCAACCTCACCCACGCCTACGGCGATCGCATTCTTTTTCTGGGAGCGGATCTGGAGGTGGAGCGGGGCGACCACATCGCCCTGGTGGGCCCAAACGGGGCGGGAAAGTCCACCCTGTTGCGGCTGTTGATGGGTCTGGAGGCTCCCCTGGAGGGCGTGGCCGCCCTCGGGGAGCACAACGTGATCTCCGCCTACTTCGAGCAGAACCAGGCGGAGGCCCTGGATCTGTCCAAGGAAGTGCTAGCCATGGTGTTTGAGGCCGTTCCGGACTGGACCCAGAGCCAAGTGCGCTCGTATCTGGGACGTTTCGGATTCAGCAACGAGGATGTCTTCAAGCAGTCCGGCATGCTCAGCGGCGGCGAGAAGGCCCGTCTCGCCCTCGCCCTGCTCCTGCTGCGTCCCTCCAATCTTCTGCTGCTCGATGAGCCCACCAACCATCTCGACATCCCCGCCCAACGCATGCTTGAGGAGGCCGTGATGGGTTACGAGGGAGCGGTGGTGCTTGTGTCCCACGATCGCGCCTTCGTCTCCAAGGTGGCCAATCGCATCGTGGAGCTGCGGGATGGGGAGCTTGTGCTCTACCGGGGCGACTACGCCTACTACCAGGAGAAAAAGCGGGAGGAGGCTCAGGAACGGGACCGGCAGCAGCAGGAGCAGGAGCGGCAGGCCAAGCGGGAGGCCAACCGCCAACGGCAGCGGAGCCGGACACGCGCCACTCGGGATCGCTCGGAGACGGTCGAGTCAACCTGATCAGCTTTTCACCACACAAGTAGCGCCCGCTGGGGCCGTGCGGAGGGAAAGTGGGCTCCCGGTCCAGCGTTGGTTGAAGGCAGGGGGACTCCCTCTCCCATTGCCGCCGCTGGGGAGATCCTTGCCATCGCAAGGGTCTCAGCGCTTCACCGGTGGCGGGCGTGACCCGGAGCGGCACGACCGGATGGCGGGACGCGCCAATGGGATGACGTGGATTTCCTGACCGTGCTCTTACCCTTGTTGCAATGGATACGCGAGCTTCTGAAACGGTTCGTAGCGTTGGACCACGTTGAATCTTGGAGGTGTCGTCATGCTGGAACCCCTTGCCCTCAGCCTCGGGCAAAAGTTCGAACTGGAACGCATGAGTCGGGCCATCGATGCCACCACCGATCCCCAGGTGCTGCGGGGTCTCGCCAAGCAGCTCCTGGAGGCCTGGCAAAGCCAGAAGGCCGCCACCCAGTGGGTGATGCGCCAGCAGCTCGGGGCTCCCTCCAGAATGACCCCTCCCCCTCTTGATCTCTCCTCCGAGCCCCATCTCTGACCATCCCCTTCACAGCCGGAGGATGCACGTCGAGGGTGGGTCCGGCCTTCTGTTCTGGGTCACCCATCGCCGAAACAAGAGTCGCCAAGAAGGTGACAACCCCAGATCACAATCCTCTGGCGGTCACGAGCAGTCATTGGAACACACCCTAAAAAAGTCAGCTGTTGAGAGTGGCCCAATCCTCGTTGGGAACATGCGCTAGCGGGGTTTGGGCGCGGCCAGATCGCCCGTCACCACTGTCAGCTGGAGGTCTTCCCCCCCCCGCAGCAGTCTGAACCGCAGGGAGCGGCCCACCCCCGCCCGCTCCACAGCATTGATCACATCGCTCGGGCCGGAGATTCGCGCACCTTCCACCACGGTGATCACGTCGCCAGGGCGCAGGCCGGCAGCGGCGGCAGGGCCACCCGGTTGCACAGCCACCACCCGGGCACCGGTTTGCACCTCATCTCCCGACGCATTGCGCACCGCGTCCAGGCCGACTCCGATCATCGGGTGGGTGGCGCGGCCGGAGCTGATCAGCTGAGAGGAGATCTGCCGAGCCCGGTTGATCGGAATCGCGAATCCCAGACCGGCTCCGGGACCGGAGCGCACCAACGTGTTGATGCCCACCACCTCACCGTTGGCGTTGAGCAGGGGGCCGCCGGAGTTGCCGGGATTGATGGCGGCATCCGTCTGGATCAGATCGAGACGCTTGTCCGTGATGCCGAGCTTGCGGGCATTGCGGTTGAGGCTGCTCACAATCCCAAGGGTGACGGTGTTGTCGAGTCCGTAGGGGTTGCCGACCGCAATGGCCCAGTCGCCCACCTGCAGATTGTCGGAGTTCCCCAGGGGGGCCACGGGCCAGGGACCGGAACCATTGAGGCGCACCACGGCCAGGTCGGTGAGCGGATCGCGGCCGACAACCCGACCCTCCAGCCTCCGGCCGCTCTGCAGTCCCACGCTGACCCATTCGGTGCCTTCCACCACATGGGCATTGGTGAGGATCAAGCCATCGCTCTGGAAGATCACGCCGCTTCCCTGGCTGCGTTCCCTGCGTTGGGTGGGCATCTGCCCCATGGGAAAGCCGAAGAACTGCCGGAAGAAGGGATCGTTCAGGAGGCCACGGGGCAAGGAGCCCGGGCCGCCGCCAGCGACGGCCACCGTGCGCTCCGTGTCGATGGTCACCACGGCGGGGGCTGTGCGCTGCACGGCCGTGGCGACGAAGGATTGACGGTTCAGCAGGGCACTGGCGGGGCTGGCGGCGGAGGCGGGGACCGGCGGCAGGGAGGGCAGGAGAGCCAGGGGAAGGCCCGCGAGCACGAGGGCTGTTGCCGCTGTCCAACCGGAGGTCCTTGGGAGAGCCGGAGGAAACAGGCGCATGGAAGGAAGCCGAGGGGACCCGGAACGATGCCTCAACGTAGGGGCTTTTTTCGGCTCGAACAGGGGGCAAACCGCCCGCCCCGCCCCTGCTGCCCCTAAGATTTGTAAACTTTTCTTTCGAACCATGGACACCAGTCGTCTTCTGCTCGCTTTCCTTGCCTTCGGCGCTGCTTGCACCACCCTCTGGGCTTGGATGCTGGCCACCAGCGCCTCGCCGAGCGAGCGATGATGGAAAGGCGTCCTCCGGCGCTTGCCCCCCTGTTCGTGCGGCCCCATGCCGACCCTTTTCACTGAGCTTTTCCCCCTGCTCTACGGGGTCTGCTTTCTCTTCCTGCTCTGGCAGGCCTTCCGAGTCATGGGGCGCGGTTTTCGTGCCATGGGACGTCACGACAGCCCCTCCCGATCCGCCGACACCGATCGCCGCGGCAAGGTGACCATCCATCCCGAGCTCCTCGACGCCGATGGCCAGATCACCCGGGAAGACCTCCTCACGGTGCGCTTCAGCGATGACAGCGGCGAGCCCGTTCGTCCCGCCGACTGACGTCCCGCCTTCCTGCTCAAGCCGGCTCTTGCCGCGTCTCAGCCCACCTCTCGTTCAGGCGGAGAACTGGGGGTGACGCTGGGACAGGCGGGGGGTCCGGAAATAGGCTCAAGCAAACGCCTTCCGGACGACCATTGATGGTGGATCAGAGAACACGCATCGTCGCCGCCGTCCTCAATGCCCTCAAGCTTCCGCCCCGCTTCCGCCTGAAGCTGGTCAAGGATGACCCCATCCGTCTGGAGCTCAGTCTCACTCCGGCCTACGGCAAGGCCCCCATTCTTGTGGGGATCGTCGAATCCCAGGATCTGGTGGCGCGCCGAGATCGGGAGGGGCGCATCCCCCGCGATCTCCAAGGCACCTGGGATTGGACCGTCCGCCACGGCAAGGTGACGACCGGCGGCTGGAACCCCTACCTCAAGGAAGCCCTTCAGACCATGTTTGAAACCGGCCTGCCCGCCATGGTTTACGAAGAAAACACCGGCGAGGCCTATCACCCTGTTGATGGCATCCGCCACGTCCGCTGAGGAGCCCCGGTCGCCGGATCCCCTGCCGATCGACGGCTGCCTGTCGGCGATTCAGGACGCCATCGCTCCGGAGGGTTCCACCCTGTTGCTTCAGGCGCCCCCCGGGGCGGGCAAAACCACCCGGGTCCCCGTTGTCCTGCTGGAGGCCCTCGGCGACGACTGCCGCCTTCTCCTCATCGAGCCCCGTCGCCTGGCCGCCCGTGCCGCCGCTGAACGCCTGGCCCGGGCCCTGGAGGAGCCAGTGGGCGAGCGGGTGGGCTACAGCGTGCGTTTGGACTCCCGTCAGAGTTGGCGCACCCGCCTTCTGGTGGTGACCCCCGGAGTCTTCCTGCGGATGCTTCAGGCCGATCCCGCCTTGGAGGGGGTCGCCCTGGTGGTGTTTGACGAGGTGCATGAGCGCCGCGCCGATCTCGACCTGGCGCTGGCCCTGCTTCGTCAGGCCAGGTCTTGCCTCCGGCCCGACCTGAGGCTGCTCCTGATGTCCGCCACCCTCGATCTGGAGCCCCTGGCCGCGGCCCTCGACGGGGCCGTCGTGCTCACTGCCCCGGGACGGTCGCACCCGGTGGAGGTGCTCTACCAACCCCCCGGCTTCGACGAGCCCCTGGAGCATCAGGTGGTCAGGGCCCTGGCAACGTGGTGGCTGCCCGACAGGGAGCCTGCAGAAACCGCCCTGGTTTTCCTGACGGGCCAGCGGGAGATTCGCGCTGCGGAGCGGGTCATCACGGCCCGGGGCTGGGCCCGGGCCGTGGAGTGTGTTCCCCTCCATGCCCGGTTGTCGCTGGAGGCCCAGAGCGCTGCCATCGGGCCGGCTCGGGCGCCGCAGGGGAAGGTGGTGCTGGCCAGCGCCATCGCCGAAAGCTCTCTCACCCTTGCGGGGGTGCGTCTGGTGATCGACAGCGGCCTCAGCCGGCAGACCCGCTTTGATCCCTCCACGGGCATGGATGGCCTGGTGACGGTGGTGGCCAGTCAGGCCTCCGCGGAGCAGCGGCGGGGGCGGGCGGGGCGCCTCTGCCCCGGCCGTTGCGTGCGCCTGTGGAGCGCCGGGGAACAGCACCGTCGGCCGCCCTTCACACCGCCTGAGATCCTGGCGGCGGACCCGCTCCCCCTGGCGCTCCAACTGGCGGCCTGGGGCGCGGGCCAGGGAGACGACCTGCCCTGGCTGGATCCCCCTCCACCGGGGCCCCTGGCCCGGGCCGGGGAGGTGCTCGCCCAGCTGGGCGCGGTGGAGGAGAGCGGTCGGATCAGCGCCCATGGTCGTGCCCTGGTGGGTCTGGGCCTCCACCCGCGCCTCGGTCACATGCTGCTGCGAGCCGAGCAGGAGGGCTGTCTCGCTGAGGGAGCGGCCCTGGCCGCCCTGCTCAGCGAGCGGGATCCACTGGCGGGGGGCACAGCGGGTTGTGACCTGAGGGAGCGCCTGGACTGGTTGGGGGACCAGCCCTCCGGCGCGCGCTCCCGGGGTGGGGAGGACAACAGCCGGCGGCTTCTTCGTCGCCTGTGCCGCGATCTGGAGGACCAGGTGGCCCGCGCTGCGGGCCGCTCCTGCGCCGGGGAACCCGATCCCGGCCGTGTGGCCGATGGACGGACCCTGGCCCGCCTCGTGGCCCGGGCCCATCCGGAGTGGCTGGCCATCGCTCGAGGTCAGGGCGATGGGCGTTTTCTGATGCGGGGGGGACGGGGGGCCCGCGTGCATCCTCAGGATCCCCTGGCGACGGCCGAAGCGCTGGCCATTGCCGTGGTGGACGGGGGCGGCCAGGAGGCTCGGGTGCGCCTGGCCGTGCCTCTCGATCGCACGGAGCTGGAGGCCCTGTCGGCCCCCTCCCTCCAGGTGTGCCGATCGGCCCGCTGGGATCCAAGGAGTGAGCGCGTCCGTTGCGAGGAGGAGCGCCGCTTCGGCGCGATCGTCCTGGCGCGGGTTCCCTGGCCCGACGCCCCACCGGAGCGGATCCGCGCGGCTCTGTTGGAGGGTCTGGAGGCCCTGGGCCTGGAGGCCCTGCCCTGGACCCCCCTGACCCGTCAGCTGCGCCAGCGGCTCGCCCTGGCCTTCACCCATCTCGGCGCTCCTTGGCCCGACTGTCGCCTGGAATCCCTGCGGACGGATCTCGGCCATTGGCTGGAGCCCTTTCTCGATGACGCCATGCGCTGCCGCGCTGATCTCCAGCGGCTGCCCTTGGCGGAGGCCCTCTGGGGCTCCTGCGACTGGTCGCATCGGCAACGGCTGGAGGAGCTTCTGCCCACCCGGCTGCCCGTGCCCTCCGGTCGCACCGTGACCCTCGACTACGGATCCGATGGGCCGGTGCTGGCGGTGAAACTGCAGGAGATGTTCGGCCAGGTGCACACGCCCTGCCTCCTGGAGGGGCGGCTGCCCCTGACCCTCCATCTGCTCTCCCCGGCGGGCCGTCCTGTGGCGATCACCACCGATCTGGCGGGGTTCTGGAGTCAGGGCTACGCCGCCGTGCGCCGCGAGCTGCGCGGGCGCTATCCCCGCCATCCCTGGCCCGAGGATCCCCTGAGCGCTCCCCCCACCGCGCTCTCGCGGGCGCGGTGGGGGGCGGCCGGTGGCGGCGCTCAGAAATGACCCGCCAGCAGGGAGCCGAAGCCGAAATGCCGCAGACCCTCCACGATTCCGGCGCAGCCGTGGGCCCGGGCTTGATAGATGCTCCGCAGCCGCGGCAGGGCCTCCACCAGACCGGGTTCGGCGTTGCCCACCATCACCCCCCGCAAGCCCGTTTCAAACATCGCCAGATCGTTGAGGCTGTCCCCCGCGGTCACCACCGTGTCAGGCGTCACCTCCAGCCAGGTGATCAGGGCGTTGAGGGTGGAGCCCTTGTTCACCCCGGCGGGGAGCACATCGAGATATTTGTCGCCGGACACGAGGCAGTCGACGCCATGGGCCGCCACGGCCCCCAACCGCGACCGGTCGAGAAGCGCCGGGTCGATCAGGTAGGCCAAGCGCCGCACCGTGCTCACAGGCTGGGCTGAGAGGCCGGGAATCGTGCGCAGGAGAGGAAGCACGCGCTCCGCCTGGCCCCGCCAGCGCCGTTCAATCGGTTCCACCACCAGGGGGATGGGCCGCAGGCTGGCGCCGCAGGCCACGGTGCAGCCCACATCGCTGATCACCAGGTGGGGCGCCCCCATGCCCATGGCCGCCTCCTCCTTCAGCAGGCGGGCGATGGAGGACAGATCCCTGCCGGTGTTGAACACATGGAGAACGCTTTCCCGCCGGGTGGAGAGCCAGCGGTAGAGCCGTCGCCGCCAGCGGGGACTTCCTCCGAGCAAGGTTCCATCCAGATCGGTCACCAGCACAAGGTCAGGACGGGGCGGCAGGCGGACGCTGAGGCCCCGCTCCAGTTGCCGGCGGCGTCCCGCGAAGAAGGGCGGCTGCTCAGCAGGCATGGATGGGGCTGCGGACGGGTCCGATCCTCGGCGATGGTGGCTCCCTTGCCTAGAGTGAAGGGATCGGGTTGTGTTGGCGACCGCCATGGGCGAAGGGCTCGAACTGCTGGACGCCGTCGAGTCCCTCCCCTCGCCCAGGGGCCTGCATCGCTACACCGTGGCCTCGCTGAATGAGGCCATCGCCACGCTGTTGGGACGGGGGTTTGCCCCCCGCTTTCTGCTGGAAGCCACCGCCAGCCGTCCCCAGCTGAAGAAGGGCCACCTCTGGCTCACCCTCACGGATGGAGAGGCCACGGTCCCGGCGGTGGTTTGGGCCTCCCAGCTGCGCAAGCTCGCCTTCGTGCCGGAGGACGGTGATGGCGTGACCGTTGTGGGCAAACTGAACTTCTGGACCGCGCGGGCCGCCCTTTCCGTGCAGATCCTCGACGTGCGGCCCAGCCTGACTGCGGTCATGCGGCGGTTTGAGACGGTGCGGGCCCGGCTGGCGCCCGAGGGGCTCTTCGATCCCGATCGCAAACGCCCCCTGCCTTCCTGGCCGGAGCGCATTGCTCTGCTCACGAGCGTGCCCAGTTCCGCCCTGGCCGACATGCTGCGCACCGTGCGCGAGCGCTGGCCGCTCACCACGGTGGTGGTCGTGCCCGTGCCGGTGCAGGGTGCGGTGGAAGCGCGCCTCTGCGAGGTGATCGAGCGGCTGGCGACCCGCACGGAAGGTCTCGGGCTGGAGGCCCTGGTGGTGGCCCGAGGGGGCGGCAGCCGGGAGGATCTGGCCCTGTTCGACGGAGAGGCCCTCGCCCGCTGCCTGGCTGCCTTTCCTCTGCCGGTGGTCTCGGGTCTCGGCCACGAGGACGACACGACTATCGCTGATCTGGTGGCGGACTACCGGGCCGCCACCCCCACCGCCGCCCTCGTGGCGCTCCTCCCCGACCAGGTGGCGGAGCGGGCGGGCCTGCGGCAGCTGCGGCGGCATCTGGGGCAGGTGGTGGGTTGGCGGCTGCAGGCCCTTCGGCGACAGCTGCTCCAGCAGCAAGCCCGGCTTGAGCCCCTGCATCCCCGCCGCCGCCTGGAGTTGGAGCGGCGGCGGCTGGCCCATCAGCGCCAGCTGCTGCGTGCCCTTTCGCCGCGCCATGTGTTGGAAAGAGGCTTTGCCCTGTTGCTGGAGTCCGGGGGCAGGGTGGTGCGCTCCATCCAGCAGGTGCGACCGGGCGATACGGTGAAGCTTCAGCTGATGGATGGGAGCCTGGCGCTGCTCGTCCAGCGGCTTCACCCCTCCGCCGCCGATCCCCCATGACGGATCCCCCCCGCGAGGGCGCCAAGCCACGCGCGCGCTCGTCCACCCGATCCGCCTCCGCTTCCGCTGGCCCCGGCCCGGAGGCGCTGACCTATCGGGAGGCCCAGTCCGCCCTGGAGCAGAGCCTGGTGGAGCTTCAGTCGGACGATCTGGACGTGGAGCGCATGACGGAGGTGTATCAGCGGGCCCGCGCCTATGCCGATCGTTGCGACAGCCTTCTGCAGGCGGTGGAGGCCCAGGTGCTGCTGTGGGATCCCGATCAGCCTGACCGTCCCCCCCAACCCCAGACGCCATGACCCCAAGCGTTTCACCGGCCACACCAGCCCGCCCGCTGGCCTGGATCTATCTCGCCCTGGCGGTGGCGGGAGGCGTGCTTCCCTGGCTCGCCAATCTCGACTTCATCCGCGAAAGCGGCCAGCCTTTCGATCTGGGCCTCTTCGTGCGCCTGGCCAATGCCAATCCCGCCGCCCAGTCCCTGTCGCGGGATCTGGCGGTGGGCGCCACGGCGGTGACCCTGTGGATGGTGGTGGAAAGCCGTCGCCTCGGGATGCGGGGCTTGGCCTGGGTGTTGTTGAGCTGCGTCACGATCGCCTTCGCCTTTGGGGCGCCCTTGTTTCTTTATCTGCGGGAGCGGCGCCTGCTGGAGTTGGCTCGCCAGGTGTGAGGGCCTGCGCGAGGACGCCCCCGCAACCGCCGTTCCCTCTCCAACAAATTTTGTTCCTACACAAAAAAACGCCGGCTTGAGCCGGCGTTCCGTAACAACTTGGACCGCCTGACGCTTCAGCGGTACACGCCATCATTGATTCGGTCAAAACCCTCATTCAGGGCGATAGAGGGCGGGGTGACGGTGAAATTGTCCTTGTATTTTTCAAACAGCTCCTTCTGGCGCTCGGTCAGATCAAGCTTCAACACGTCGTCCACGCTGGTGTAGGGACCACCGAGCACGATCTTGCCGGCCAGGGTGGGATACATGCCGGGATATTGCTGGAACCGGCGCACGGAGGAGTTGTTGAGGTCCACCTTGCCGGCCGATTCGGCAATTTTGTCATCAGCCACGTTGCGACGCTCCGCGGCCTGTGCGGCTCCAGGAAGCCAGAGGGTCAGAAGCAGACCCGCGAGGGCAACCCCACCCATGAACCAGGCAAGCAGCCGCTTCATCACAGCAACAATCCGAAAGGACGTAACAACGTTACCGAAGTCCAGCGCATCGTCCGGCTGAAGGATCCCCGCCATTCGCAGTTCTTCAGATGAGCCCGCTCAGCCGGGGAGCCAGAAGTGCCGCCCCGAAGAACACCCCGTCCACCAGCAGGGTGGAGGCGAGGGTGGCGGCGGCCACTTTTGCGGCGGTGTCCCTGGACTGGAGTCGCCAGGCGAGCAGCACGATCCAGCCGCCGCAGAGGGCGAGGGAACAGAGGGAAAGGGGATGGAGCAAGGCCAGGGCAGCCTGCTGGAGAAGGGCGGCCGCAGCGTCCGGAGCGGCCTGCACCACGGGAGGCCACAGGGGCATCAGACCCGTCAGGGCGATCAGGGCATCGGTGAGGGCCGTTCCGAAGAGGGACGCGAGGTAGAACGCAGCGCCGATCCGCCAGCGTGTCCGCAGGCCGCCGAGCGCCAGCGGCAGGGCGAAGGCTTCAATCGGCAAATGGAGCACGGGATGCTCTCGGCACCATCCCCAGAACAGGGAGCCGCCGAGCCAACTTCCCGCGAATCCAACCAGCAGAATGCCCAGCCGCTGACGATCGGGGTCGGGGTCACGGGCCCAGTGCAGGGCCAGCAGGAGGAGAGGGGCCGTCAAGAGTGCGGAGGCCATGGGCAGCAGCCGCACCAGGGGAGCCTGCACGAAGACGGGCCCCAGGGTGAGAAGGGCGGCGACTGCCGGCAACATCCAGCCGGAAGGGAGGGAGAGAGCCGCTTCAAGGGGGGGAGCCGGTGAGAAACGGGACGTGGCACTGCTCGTGGGGAGCCCGATCACAGCGGCGGTAAAAAGTCGACACACCTTAAGCAGATGAGCCCTTGGCTCGCGAACAACCGGGGCATAAGGTCGCTCAGTCTGGGCACCGCGCCCAATTGCCACCCTTCATGACGCCTGCCGCCTCGGTTCAGACGCTGCCCTTGCTGGAGTCCTGCTGGCACGCCCTGGTGCTCGGCGTGGTGCAGGGCCTGACGGAATTTCTCCCCATCAGCAGTACCGCCCATCTGAAGGTTGTGCCTGTTCTGCTCGGCTGGGGTGATCCCGGCGTGGCGGTGACCGCCGTCATCCAGCTGGGGAGCATCGCGGCGGTGCTGGCCTATTTCCGACAGGATCTGTCCGAGGTCGTTCGCGGCATGTCGCGGGCCTGCCGCCATGGCCAATGGAGTGACCCCCAGGCGCGCCTGGGCGTGGCCATCGTGCTGGGCACCCTGCCGATCGTCTTTTTCGGCCTGCTGCTCAAGACGTTCGTCCCCGACTACGACAATTCCCCCCTGCGCAGCCTCACCTCCATCGCGATCGTTTCCATCGCGATGGCCCTGTTGCTGGCGCTGGCGGAGCTGCTGGGCCGTCGTCGCCGCACCCTGGCCGAGGTGCTCCCCCGCGATGGCGTGCTGGTGGGCCTGGCTCAGGCCCTGGCCCTGGTGCCTGGCGTCTCCCGCTCCGGCAGCACCCTCACCGCCTCCCTCTTCGATGGGTGGAAGCGCCCGGCCGCCGCCCGCTTCTCCTTCCTTCTTGGCATCCCCGCCATCACCCTGGCCGGCCTGGTGGAGCTCAAGGATGCCCTCCATGCCCCCGCGAACGGGGGGCCGGTGGCGATGCTCGTGGGAATCCTGGCGGCGGCGGTGGTGTCGTGGCTGGCCATCGCCTGGCTGCTGCGCTTCCTCCAAAATCACGGGACCTGGGTCTTTGTCGCCTACCGCCTGTTGTTCGGTCTGGTCATCCTGCTGTTCTTTCGCCACGCCGATGCCCCCTGACCCCTCGCCCCTTTCCCTGAGCCAGCAAACTGAAGAGGCTTCGCTGCTCGGGAACTGGCATGTGGATTGAGCCTCCTGCTGGCATTCCTTTGCAAAGTCCCTCCGGTGAAGAGGGGCAACGCCTTCCCCAGCCCGCCGAAGTGGTGGCCGTCGAGCCTGGTTCGATCGGGGACGAGCTGGGGTTTGAATGCGGGGATCGGCTGTTGAGCATCAATGGCATCCGACCTCGCGATCTGATTGATTTTCAGATTCTCTGCAGCGAAGAAGAGCTCCGGCTTGAGGTGCAGGATAGCAAGGGACATCACCATGTTGTTGAACTGGAGAAGGAGGCGGATGACGGACTAGGGCTGGTGTTTCGTGAGGCGCTCTTTGACGGCCTCCGTCAGTGCAACAACAACTGTCCTTTTTGCTTCATCGATCAGCAACCCCCAGGCCATCGCCACACTCTCTATCTGAAGGATGATGATTTCCGACTGAGTTTTCTCTATGGTTCCTATCTCACCCTCACCAATCTCCTGCCAGCCGATTGGCGGCGCATCGAGGAACAACGTCTCTCGCCCCTGTTTGTGTCGGTGCATGCCACCGATCCCGACCTGCGTGCGCGCCTGTTGGGCAATCCCAGGGCCACCCGGCTGATGGAGCAGCTGGCCTGGTTCAGGGAGCGGCGTCTGCAGCTCCATGCCCAGGTGGTGGTGTGCCCCGGTTGGAATGATGGCGAAGCCCTCAGCCGCACCCTCACCGACCTGGCGGGTTTCGGGGCGGGGGAGAGTCCGACGGTGCTCTCCGCAGCGGTCGTGCCGGTGGGGCTCACCCGCTTCCGCCCCCCTGGAGATGCCCTTCGCCCGGCTGACAGGCGCGAGGCCCGCGCGGTGATCGCCCTGGTGGAGACCCTGCAGGAACGCTGGTTGGCGGAGTGGGGCAGCCGCTTCGCCTGGCTGTCTGATGAATGGTATCTGCTGGCCGGCCTCCCCCTTCCGCCCCGACTTGCCTATGAAAACCTGCCGCAGCGGGAAAACGGGGTGGGCAGCATCCGGGGGTTTCTGGAGGAGTTGGAGCGGGCCACCAGCGAGCTGCCGGTCGCTCTGCCGCGGCCTCGGCGGCTGAGTTGGGTGGTGGGCCGCTTGGTGGCTGGCGCCCTGAGCCCGGTGGTGGAGCGTTTGAACCGGATCGAGGGATTGGAGTTGCTCCTTCACGGCATCCCGAGCCCCTATTGGGGTCAGGATCAGGTGGTCACCGGTTTGCTCACCGGCGCTGACCTGTTGCAAGGATTGGAGGGGGCCGATCTGGGAGAGGAGCTTCTGCTGCCTTCGGTCATGCTCCGCCAGGGGGATCCCGTTTTTTTGGATGACACCACCCTGGAGGAGGTGCGCCGGACCTTGCCGGTGCCGATCCGCCTGATCACGGGGGCGGACGATCTGGTGGCCGTTTGCGCCGGCAAGTTGGACCAGGGTGCCTAAGCTCCTGCGGTTTGCTTGTGGCCCGTGGGGCGCTCCCGTTTCTTCCGCTCAGCGCTCCTGGTTGCCACGGTTGGTTTTGCTGGCGCCTTCCGCCCTGCTCTGGCCGCTCCTCCACCCCGGGGGGAGATGGCTCCCGCCAACCCATCTCCTCAACCCACGGCTGCCGAACAGGGGGCCGTGGCCCCCCAGCCCCCCGCCGCGATCCCCACTGCCGAGCCCGCTCTTCCTCTCCTCCCCCGCCAGGTGTTGCCACTGGCCCCGGCGGTGAAGGGTCCGAGGCCAGTGTCCAACCCCAAGGTGTTGCCGCCGGCCGCCAAAGATCTGCCAGGCAAGGCTGTGGATCTCAAAGCACCCGCCCCCCTGGCCCTGCCCGATCAGCCCCAGCAGGTGCGGATCCAAGAGCTGCGACCCCTGAGCCTGAACGAATCTGAAACCATCGGCGAGGTCAACAGTCCTTCCCTCAAAGCCCTCGCCAGTCAGGTGGAGCAAGCTCAGTCTGGATTGCGGGCGGAGATTGCGCGCTGGTATCCCAGCCTCAGCTTCAACGCCAACAGCTTCCCGGGGACACAGACCTCTCAAAACTTCAACCGTGTTTCCCCTCTCTCAACCCAGCAGAATGGTTCCATGGGATACACGGTTCAAACCATCACCTCGATGGATGCTTCCCTCACGGCGTCCTGGTCCTTGATCGATCCCCGCAGAGTGCCGTCGATCGCCCTGGCGCGGGATAAATACGAAAAGGCCAAAAATGCCTATCTGATTGGTCTGAGGGAGTTGCGGTTGCAGGTGGCATCGGCCTATTTCGATCTGCAAAACGCCGATGAGCAAGTGCGCATCGGTCAAGAATCGGTGCGGGCCTCCCTGGTGAGCCTGCGGGATGCGCAGGCCCGGTTCCAGGCTGGTGTGGCCACCAAATTGGAGGTGCTTGAGGCTCAGACCCAGCTGGCCCGGGATCAGCAACTTCTCACCCAGGCGCTCTATGGCCGCTCCGCCGGCGCCCTCTCCACGGGACCTGGCCAGGCCATCGCCCGCAGAACCCTGGCCGCTTTATTGGATCTCCCCCAGAACGTCACCCCAACGGCCAAGGATCCGGCTCGTGTGGTGGGCACCTGGCTGCCTTCCCTGCAAGAAAGCATTGTTGCGGCCTACACCTTCCGAGAAGAAATCGATCAAATCCTTCTGGATATCTCTATCGCCAACAGCACAGCCAATCGCAATCTTGCCGACGTGCAGCCCGTTTTGAACCTGTTCAACAGTTTCAGTTTCAACCGCGGTACCGGATCCCAATTCTCCCCGGGGTTGGTGGGGATTGATCCCAACTCGCGTACAGAATTGACGCTTGAAAATCAGCCACAGCGTCAGTGGAGTGTCGATAATTCTTTTGGCATCAACGTCACCTGGAACATTTTTGATGGAGGTCGCGCCCGAGCTCTCTACCGACAAAGCAAGCAAAAAGCGCAGGAAGAAACCTTCAATTTCTCCAGAAAACGCGACCAGATTCGCCAGGAGGTGGAGATCAGCTTCTATGATCTTCTGACGAACAACCGCAATATCCTCACCACCTCCAATGAGGTTCTTTCCGCTCGCGAATCTCTGCGTCTGTCCCGCCTGCGCTTCCAGGCCGGCGTCACCACCCAGCGAGAAGTGGTGGACACCCAACGCGATCTCACCCAAGCCGAGGTGCGTTACTCCAGCGCCATCGCCAACTACAACCGCAGCCTTGCCGAGCTGCGGCGCCGAACCGGGCTCGACCTGATCGCCCTCTGCCAGCGACCCAGCCTTCCCTCCCGCCGTCCGACCAACACCACGGCCGACGTACCGATCGAGCCCACACCTTTGCTCCCCGCTTGCCAGGCTGGAGGCCTGTTTTCCAACCGGGGACGCTGAATCGTGCTGGGTGACGACATTGCCGAGGGAGATCCAACAGGCCTCTCCTTGCCCGCCACCCTGCGCCTTGGATTGTTTCAGGGGTGCTTGGGCTGTCTGGCGGTGATCTTCGCCGGCCTCCTCAACCGCGTGATGATCAGTGAGCTGGGGTTGCCGGGGGTGCTGGTGGGCGGATCCCTGGCGTTCGAACAGCTCGTGGCGCCCGCCCGGGTCTGGTTTGGCCAGATCTCCGATGCCCATCCCATCGCCGGTCGCCACCGTCTTCCTTACATCTGGCTGGGAACCACCCTTTTCTGCGGGCTGGCCGTGCTTGCGGTTCCGTTGATTTTCCATGTGGCGAGCCTCCTGCGACAGGGGTCGAGCCTGGCGCCGTTGGCCATCGCCGCCCTCTGCGGGCTTTTCGCCGCCTATGGCCTGGCGGTTTCCCTGGCGACCACCCCCTATCTCGCCCTGGTGATCGACCGCACCACCGAAACGGAGCGCCCGCTTGCGGTCGGCCTGATCTGGTGTCTGCTCACGGTGGGAATCGTGGTCGGGGCCGTCGCGATCGGCCTGAGCTTGCGCGGGCTGGATGGAGTCACCGATCCCGAGCTGCTGCGGCAGGTGCTGCAGATCTTCATGGGGCGGGTGGCTCTGGTGGTGCTGGTCCTCACCCTGGTGGCCACCCTCGGCATGGAGCCCCGCTCCGGCCGCCGAAGTGGTGCCGAATCCTCGGGCCGGGAGGATGGTCCCACCCTCCGCCAGGCTTGGAGGCTCATCACCTCCAGCCGTCAGGTGTTGGTGTTCTTCGGCTTTCTGGTGCTCTTCACCCTGGGGCTTTTTCTCCAAGACCCGATCCTGGAGAGTTATGGAGCGGAAGTGTTTGCCATGCCCATTGCCGCCACCGCCTCCTTGAATGCGGTCTGGGGGATGGGGACCCTGGCCGGCTTGCT
The DNA here is from genome assembly GCA_046340375.1 of Cyanobacteriota bacterium. Taxonomy (GTDB): domain Bacteria; phylum Cyanobacteriota; class Cyanobacteriia; order PCC-6307; family Cyanobiaceae; genus Cyanobium. The sequence continues at coordinate 15,756 of JBKDSZ010000100.1, forward strand.
GCTCGCCGGGCTCTGCATCGTGCCCTGGCTGGGGAAGCTCAACGCCGCCCGCCTTGGCTGCCGGCTGATTGCCGTCACCCTGCTTCTTCTTGTGGCCGCTGGGTTCACAGCCCAAGTTCCCGTTTTGCAAGCCGTGCTCTTCCTGTTTGGCCTGGCAGCTGGCATCGGCACCAACAGTGCCCTGGTATTGATGCTGGATCTGACCCTTCCCCAGGCTGCGGGCACCTTTGTTGGGCTGTGGGGTCTGGGGCAGGCCCTCTCCCGCGCCCTGGGAAAGGTGGTCGGGGGAGGGCTGCTGGATCTGGGACGCCAGCTTCAGGAGCGGTGGCTGCCCCAGATTCCTTCGGCCCTCCCCTCCTTCGCGCTGGTGCTCAGCGTGGAAACCCTCGTTGCCCTGGCGGCTCTTGTGCTCCTGTCCCGACTCAACCCGAGGCAATTCCGGGAGGATGCGGGTCGCAGCCTCAATCGGGTGCTTGCTCTGGAGATCGGATGAGCGCCTCTTCCCCCCAGTCCTCCCCCCCGCTGGAGGCGGCTCTCGCCCGTCTGATCGACCAGGTTTCCGCCCGGCAGCTCCACGATTTCGGCCAGGCGGTTGCCAAGGTCAAGCCAGATGGCACGCTTGTGACCTCCTGCGATCTCTGGAGCGACCAGACCATCGTGGAGGGTTTGCGCACACTCCATCCCGGGGAGGGAGTTCTCAGCGAGGAGGGCGATTGCCGATTGCCCGATTCGCCAGCCTTTTGGGTGGTGGATCCGCTGGATGGCACGACGAATTTCGCGGCGGGCATCCCCTGCTGGTCGATTTCCCTCGCCCGCTTTGAGGGGGGGCGGCCTGTTCTGGGAATCCTGGAGGTGCCCCCTTTGTCATTGAGAATTGTTGCAAAAGCGGGGGAGGGTGTCTGGTGCAACGGCGTGCCCCTCGACCCCCCGTTCAAAAAGGATCGTCCTGGCTCCTGTGTGTCCCTCTGCAGCCGCTCGATTCGTGTGCTGCAGAAGCGGGCTGACCATCCCTTTCCGGGCAAGGTCCGCATGTTCGGCGTGGCCAGCCTCAATCTGGTGAGTGTGGCCCTGGGACAGACGATTGCCGCCCTGGAGGCCACACCGAAAATCTGGGACCTGGCGGCAGCCTGGCTCGTGCTGGGGGAACTGTCCTGCTCCCTGCACTGGATCCAGCGCGATCCAGCCACCGTGGCCCCTGGAACCGATCTCACGGACCTCGGCTTTCCTGTCCTGGCCGCAGATGGGGAGGCCACATTGCGTCGTTTCCGGCCGTGGAGCGACGCGCTCCTCCCGATGGTGTGATACGTTGATCAACTGCGCGGGGGAGACGGAAGTCTGAACCGCGCCACCTGACGAAGGGAAGGCAAGAGCCGACCATGATGTAAGGTGAACAAGTCGTCGCGAGACGGCAGCCCGCCAACCCCTCCAAGGGGGGAGAGACGGGAGAACCTGGACAATTCAAGAAGTTGAGGAACTGACGCTTCTGTTAGGTCAGAGCCACTCTGGACATTGGGTTTGCATCCGAGAGGGTGTAGGTCAAAAAGAAAGGGAGGATCTGACGCAGACAATAACAGAGGTGTGAGGTCCCGTCAAAGAGAACATGCGAGAACTGGACAGTGAAGCCAGTTTGAGCGAACCGGATCTGAGATCTTGGACCGCTCCACCGGCGAGAGCCGAGAGGGAGCACTCTCAACCTTTCAGGAATGGAAGGGGCGACTCCGTTTTCTGTCAGAGGAGAGCGAGAGGAGCAGAGCAAGCTGAGGAATTCGAGTGAGCAAGCCTGAATGTTCGTTCAGGGGAGCGAAGGAGAGGACCAAGAGGGCGTGTTTACAACGGAGAGTTTGATCCTGGCTCAGGATGAACGCTGGCGGCGTGCTTAACACATGCAAGTCGAACGAACCTTCGGGTGAGTGGCGGACGGGTGAGTAACGCGTGGGAATCGGCCCTCAGGAGGGGGATAACGACTGGAAACGGTCGCTAATACCCCATATGCCGAGAGGTGAAATGAATTTCGCCTGAGGATGAGCCCGCGTCTGATTAGCTAGTTGGAGAGGTAAGAGCTCACCAAGGCGACGATCAGTAGCTGGTCTGAGAGGATGATCAGCCACACTGGGACTGAGACACGGCCCAGACTCCTACGGGAGGCAGCAGTGGGGAATTTTCCGCAATGGGCGAAAGCCTGACGGAGCAA
>JBKDSZ010000101.1:0-7943 GCA_046340375.1 Cyanobacteriota bacterium
GACTATGTGATCGCCAATCCGCCGTTCAACGATTCCGACTGGTTCCGAAAGGATGACGACGTGCGCTGGCGCTATGGCGTGCCGCCGAAGGGCAACGCCAACTTCGCCTGGGTGCAGCACTTCATCCACCACCTGGCGCCCCAGGGCCTGGCCGGCTTTGTGCTCGCCAACGGCAGCATGAGCTCCAACCAGAGCGGCGAAGGCGAAATCCGCCGCGCCCTGATCGAGGCCGATCTGGTGGATTGCATGGTGGCTCTGCCCGGCCATCTCTTCTACAGCACCCAGATTCCGGTGTGCCTCTGGTTCCTGGCCAAGAGCAAAGCGGCGGATCCGCAACGGGGCTTCCGGGATCGGCGCGGGGAGACGCTGTTCATTGATGCCCGCAAGCTTGGAACGCTGATCGATCGGGTGCATCGGGAGCTGCTGGAGGCGGATCTGGAGAGGATCAGCGGCACCTACCACCGCTGGCGGGGGACCAACAGCGCAGGCACTTATGAGGATGTGCCGGGCTTCTGCAAATCCGCCACCACCGCTGAAATTGCTGCCCATGGGCATGTGCTCACGCCGGGGCGCTATGTGGGGGCGGAAGCGGTGGAAGGCGATGGTGAGCCGTTTGAGGATAAGATGCCGCGGCTGGTGGCGGAACTGGAGGCGCAGTTTGCTGAATCGGCCAGGCTGGAAGCGGCGATCCGGTCGAATCTCAAGAGCCTGAAGTTCACACCATGAGCAAAGAACGATTTGCCGAGCGGCAGGCCGATGTGCGCGCGAGCACCAGCCGGCTCGCAGAAGCCGTCGCTCAGACGGAAAGCGATCTCATCCGCGACGCCACAATTCAGCGTTTTGAATTCACCTTTGAAGTGATGTGGAAAACCATGAAGCTTTACCTTGAGCGACAAGGTTATGACTGTGGCGGGCCACGTTCAACACTGAAAAAGGCTTTCGCTGAAAATCTGATCCCAACCCCCGAGGAAGCCGATCGCTGGCTGCAAATGCTCGAAGACCGCATCCTCACCACCCACGCCTACGACGAGACGCTTGCCCGCCAAATCTATGGGCACATCGTGCAGAACTACGCTTCCCTGCTTCTGGCCATGGGGAATCGGCTTCAAAATCTGCAATGGGACTGACTGGATGACCACCGTTGACCTCCGCGACAAGGATCTAGCCACGCTGTGCCATACCTTTCGCCGTTTTCCCAGCATTCGCGAAGTCCGCCTCTTCGGCTCCCGCGCCACCGGCCATGCCCGCCGTGCCTCAGACATTGACCTGGCCATCTCCGCCCCGGATATCACCACTGAGGAATGGCTGAGATTCACCGACGTGCTCGACGAACTACCCATCATTTACGAATTGGATGTGATTCGTGCCGAACGACTTGATAACCCCAGGTTCATCGAGAAAATTGCCCGCGAAGGCTTACCCATTTATTCAGGGAGTGTGGAAGAATGAGTAAGGCAGGATTGAGAGGGGCTGGGATGATTGTGGTACACGACGTTCAGTGTGCTGAGCCTGCGAAATTGGAGCAGATCATCCAAGACAATCTGAGAGGGCTGGAATATGGCGGCTGATTGGCGAAAAGCGACATTTCAGCAACTCCTCAATGAGGGAACACTAGAGATCGGAGATGGCTACCGTGCTCAGAACAACGAACTTGGCGGCAATGGGCTAATTTTTCTTCGAGCCGGCCATGTCACTGGCAGCCACATCGACTTTGCTGGTGTTGAGCGCTTCCACGAATACCTCGAAGATAAGGTGCGTTCTAAGATGTCAAAGGTTGGCGACACAATTATCACGACGAAGGGAAACAGTACGGGTCGTACTTCGTTCGTAACTGATGGTCTTCCACCATTCGTTTATTCGCCACACCTCAGCTATTGGCGGAGTCGCGATCCAGAGAAATTGTGCGGTGGCTTTCTTCGCTACTGGGCCCAAGGAGTTGAGTTCATCCACCAGCTGTCCGGCATGAAGGCGTCAACGGACATGGCTCCGTATTTGAGCTTGTCCGACCAACGCCGACTAAACATCACCCTCCCACCCCTCGCCGAGCAAAAAGCGATCGCGGCGGTGCTTGGGGCGCTGGACGACAAGATTGAGTTGAACCGGCGGATGAACGCAACGCTGGAGGCGATGGCACGGGCGCTGTTCCAGAGCTGGTTTGTGGATTTTGATCCTGTGCGGGCCAAGATGGATGGGCGGGAGCCTGTTGGGATGGATTCAGAGACTGCTGCACTCTTTCCTGACTCGTTCCAAGACTCTGAGGTCGGGCACATTCCTATGGGCTGGTCTATTCAGCCCGTTGGCGATGTCGTCGATTGCGTTGGCGGCGGAACTCCGAGTACCAACGAGCCAAAGTACTGGGAAGGGGGGATGCACTACTGGGCTACTCCAAAAGACCTGTCTTCGCTTCAATCCCCTGTTCTCCTCGATACTGCCCGCAAGCTCACTGATGCCGGAATCTCCAGCATTTCGTCAGGCCTGCTTCCTGCCGGAACGTTGCTCCTCTCCTCTCGCGCTCCTGTCGGTTACCTCGCCATAACTGCTATGCCCGTTGCTATCAATCAGGGCTTCATCGCCTTGAAGTGTCATGAGCGCGCCTCAAGCACCTTCATGTTGGGTTGGTGCCAGGCAAACATGGCCGAGATTGAAGGCCGCGCCACTGGCACCACTTTCGCCGAAATCAGCAAGCAAAACTTTCGCCCCATCCCCGTGGTACTGCCGCCGATTGAACTTATGGCTACTTACACCGCTAAAGTCGCACCGCTTTATTCCCAAATCACCGCCAATCTCCATCAATCCAAGAACCTTGAATCCCTGCGCAATAGCCTGCTGCCGCAGCTGCTCAGCGGAGAGTTGAGCGTCTCTGCTGCACAGGTAACAATAGAGGTGATCAAATGAGCCAGGAGCGTCTCAGTATCAAAACCCGCCAAGTGTTTCGAGAAAACATGGTCAGCTGGGTGTTGTGTGAGATTGCAGATGAGTTCGATGCTGCCCAAATTCATTGCGATCGATCGTTCCAACCACCAGTGACGGGCCAACGCCGCATCTTGGTCGAGCAGTACTACCACAATGTGGATTGGGATGATCCTGAGCAAGTGAGAAAGGTTCTTCAAGTTTTCGAGGGCGTGGTCCAGCGAGCCGAGTCGTTGGCAGAGGAGGAGACCCTTACGCCGGAATGGTACGCACAACGGGAGAGGGAAGTCGAGACGCTCATTCGAGTCCTGAACAAGGACGGTTTTCGGTGGGTAGGGGGCAGGATTGTTCCAGATGCCGGGATTCCGTCGCTCTCGAGCATCAAGAACACGGCTGCCATGTTTGATGCACAATACATGGCGGACCAGATCCGACGGATGGAAACCTCCGTGGAATCGGACCCGAGCCTCGCCATCGGCACGGCAAAGGAAGTGATCGAGACATGCTGAAAGACGATCCTCTCCGAGCGCGGTAAGCCCGTGATCGGGACGCCTGATGTATCGACGCTGACCAAGGACACCCTCAAGGAATTGAAACTCATCCCCGAACAAGTGCACGAAGCCAGACGCGGCGCCGATGTGATCAAGCGGCTCCTGAGCAATCTTGGAACCATTGGTAACGGCCTCGCCGAACTGCGCGGGCTCTATGGCACCGGCCACGGCAACCATGGACGCACATCCGGACTCGGTGCGCTGCATGCGAAGCTGGCCGTCGGTGCGGCAGTCACGCTCACGGTTTTTCTTTTTGAGACTCACGAGGAAACAAAGCCATGAATAAACCCCGCACACACGCCCTCCTCGGCCACAGATTGCCACCCGAGCCAGGGGAAGGTGGTCTTAAATATGGATTCAACGGGATAGGTCGATTAAAATGATCATGAGGTGTTCAAGCTTATGCGTGCGCTGTCCCCGCCCAACATAGAATCGGAATTAAGCTACGCTTATCTTCATGCCGTGGCCTCAAAAGCCGGCATGTCGTGCCGCGAAGGCAATCGACATGAAGATAATAATGGCGTTGATGCCCAGCTGACCGCCTGGCTTCCTTATGAAAGCCCAGACATCCTCACGGAAGTAGATATCAAGATTCAGCTTAAGGCGACCATTGCCGAGCCCAATGATGACGGCGTCAACTATGAATATCGCCTCCAGGGGCTAAACCGATACAATGATCTAAGGAGCGAGACATTAAGTGTCACACGGATTCTCGTCGTGCTCTTCCTCCCGCGTGATGCGGCAGAGTGGCTTAATCACACGCCTGAGCAGCTTGTTTTCCGTCGATGTGCTTACTGGCAGAGCCTTCGTGGCGCTCCTGAAATCACTGCGAATAGCTCAGTGATTAAATTCCCGAAAGCGCAAGTATTCTCACCCGATCAACTCACTCAACTTGCAAGCCGCCTTTCGAGGCACGACTATCCGCTTTATTCTGCTATATGAATCCCGCAACTCTCATCACTCCAACCGGACTGCGCGACTATGCCAAGGACCGAGGGTGGGTTCAGATCAAGGAAGCCGTGAAGAACCGCCTTTATGTAATGACCAATTCGCTCGTTGCTTCGCGCCAGTTGGTATTCCCAATGGACGCGACAGCACCTGATTATTTCGATGCTGTCATGCTGATGGTAGAGAAGTTATCTGCCATTGAAGGGCGTAGTCAGTCGGCAGTGATTAAGAGTCTTTTGGAAGTAGGTGATGACGGAATCGCTTTTCGTGTGAGTACGCTGCGTCAGGAAGGCCAGTCTTTACCTCTAGCATTCGCCGGATCCATTATGGCAGGAGCCCAGCAGCTGCTGCTTGCGTCTGCCTGCACTGTGCTTAAGCCGCAACCACATCACCCGCGCTTGAGCCGAACGGAGGCTCAACAGTTGCTTGAAACAGCCAAGTTTCGTCATACAGAATCCGGGAGCTTTGTACTTAATATATCCTGTCCTGTTCAAGGCCTTGACATTCAGACATCGATTCTTCCTTTCGAGGATGAGGCGCCTTTTGTGCGTCGTGCAACACTAACATTATTTCGCTCAGTGCGAGATCTAGTTACATCGATTGAGACCGACTCTCTCGATGACTTGATTGCACAGGCAAGGAGAGGAGAGGGGGTTGTTGTGTCGTCAAACCTCTGCGAAGCCATCACAAGGATGGAGGATACCGCACTTAGGAATGCGATAGATATTAGTTTTGCCTGGGCGGCGTGCATTCCGCGTCCGTCAGATGAGCCACGCACCTCTGTTGTTCGAATCCAACACGACTACTTCGCCAGGATTGAGGAGGTACGACGTGAGCTTCGCGCAAATGAAGGTCATTTGGAGGATGTCTTTTACGGAACCGTAGAGCGACTGGATGGAGAAATGGGTCAAGGCGGCAGGCGGTTAGGTGAGGTTCTCTTGTCTATTCTGACGCCGGATGGAGAGCAAGTGCGTGCACGTGCAAATCTTGATGCCGAACAGTATGAACAAGCGGATAAGGCTCACATGACAGAGGGTGCGTATGTCAAGGTCATTGGTAAATTGCATCCGGGCCGCCAGCCGCGACAGCTAAGCGACATTAATTATTTTGGCTTAATGACTTAAGGTCACTCTGGAAAACCGGCCAGCATCCAAAGCACCCCTTGCGGGCACTGTGATCTCCGCGCCGCAGCCGGCCGAGCAGCGGAGTTTTTCAGAGCGTCCTTAACGCCTCTGTTTGATACTCTATCAACGGACTCCGCTTTGTGCGGTAAATGTTGTGCTAACCGGCTGCCATTTTGGTATTGGCATGTCTTGTCTTTGGCAGGCAAGCCAAGCCGCGGTAGACCAGTCTGCTATTGATTTGCCTAAACGCGGCTTGGATTCAGCCTGATTTTCCAGCAAGCATTGCCAGCTCTCAATACCGTTGCTGGTCATATTGCAACTGGTTACCTTTGCGTCCTTGACGGAATTACAGATGCAGTGATCTGTAGTGATATCTGAGACCATTGATAGCCGTGATGCGGTGGTCAACCTGCCCGGATTCGATAGATTAAGCCCGGACGACGTTTTTGGCCCAGCTCCCCGAATTTGACCGCCAGCTCCCCGAATTTGGCCGAAGACCGAGACCTGGACGGCTGCCTGATCTCTGAACAGCTGGCGTTGCCTGTGGTGGATGATCTGGAGGCTCTCTCCCAGGCGTTCCTCTCGCGACTGGAAGGGATGGCCTCGCAGCCCCCCTATTCGCCATCACGCCAGTGTCTGCAGGATGTCCTTCCTCAGCAGCACCAGATGCAACGGGTCGGTGGGAGAAGGCTCGAATTCCGGATGGAGATGCACTTAAAACTCCCGGGCGGCAGCACTCTCGGCATGCACCAGCAATCCCCGGCAACCCACTTTGGGGCCAAGCTGCGCCGTGCGGCTGATCACATCCCCCAACAGAGGGGCGCCAAGGCCCGGGTCTTCTTGGCGAAGGTCCACACCCAGCCTTGCCAGCAGGGCCACCGGCTGGGGATAGCGGCCGGCACCCTGGCGCAGCCGCGCCGGGGCCTGCGCCGGCGTGAGGCTGGCCATGCACCAGGCGTAGTACGCCACCACATCGCAGCCGCCAACTTCGCTGACCAAGAAAACCCGGCTGGTGCCGCCACGGGAGTGGGCTTGGCGGGCGTGCCGGTGCAACCAGTTGGTCTGCTCCTCCGATCGGCACTGAAATCCGTCGAGGCGATCGGTGGACGCCAGCAGCCGAGGCACCCGGTAGCCGGCGCTCACTCCTGAAATGGGGAGGGCCGATCCATCAGCGCCCGCAGCCCCTGTAGTGAGCGTGCTGGCCGTTGGTTGATTTGCTCCCAGGCCTCCAGCGCCTCGGAGTCAAGGCGGAACGCCTCGCGGTCGGCCAGCACCTGCTGGGCAGCGAGCCTCAGATGGGTGATCACAAAGCCGGTGAGATCAGTGACGGACGCGGCGCCAGCCCCGCAGAGGCTGAAACGCGAGGGCCAAGGTTGGCCTCGCCATGGCCATCAACGACGCCCGCCGGAGGGCAGAGAGGCGCATCGAAGGCTGATGACATTAGGCACACAGCATCGCTAAGATTGGTGGATGAAGCCCTTCGCATGGAGCCCTGAGAAAAATGCTCAACTCCTCGCCCAGCGGCAGCTGTGTTTCGAGGCGGTGGTGGTGGCGATTGAATCGGGCGATCTGCTCGACGTGTTGGATCACCCCAACCAGCAGCGCTACCCAGAGCAGCGCATTCTCGTGGTGCGTCTCCATGGCTCCATCCACTTGGTGCCGATGATCGAGACCGAAGAGCATCTGTTTCTAAAAACGATCATCCCCAGCCGCAAAGCCAACCGCTTCTACAAATCCTCCGCCCCCGCCGGGCCTGAATCATGACCATCCCCTCATCACCTCAACTGGAGCCTGCAGAGCAACAACTGCTCGCTGATTTCGAGGCCGGTGAACTGCACAGTGTGGGCACGCCGGCTCTTCTCAGCCAGCTCCAGGAAGCAGCGAAGGCGACGGGTCTGAAAGACCAGCGGATCAACATCCGCCTCTCCAGCGTTGACCTCCAGGCCATCCGCACCCGCGCCCTGCAGGAAGGCATTCCCTATCAAACGCTGATCAGCAGCGTGCTGCACAAATACGTCAGCGGCACATTGCCGAATCGAACGGACGTGGGGTGAGATTGAGGGGGTGACCTCAAGGACGTCCAGCAGCATCCAACAGCAACCAGTGCCAAAATTGCCTGGTTTGGAACCCCCATGACCCTCAGCGAAGCCGACGTCGAAGCCGCCGCCCTCGGCTGGTTTGAGGAGATGGGCTATGCGGTGCTCGCCGGCTCCCAGCTGGATCCCGGCAAACCGTCGGCCGAGCGGCAGGCCGTCAGCGATGTCGTGTTGGCCAAACGCCTGCGTGCGGCCATCCAGAGGCTCAACCCGGCCATCCCTGAGCAGGCACGCGAGGAGGCCCTGCGCAAGCTGTTGCGCCTGGCCACGCCCTCCTGTCCGCAGACCAACCGCGCCTTTCACCGCCTGCAGCG
>JBKDSZ010000102.1:0-6715 GCA_046340375.1 Cyanobacteriota bacterium
TGGATCTTCCGCTATCTCAATCGGGTTTCCCCGTCCTCCGTGGCGACCTTGCGCAACATGCAGGGTGGAGGCTGACGGTTGGCTGACACATTCCAGCCCGCGATCACCCTGGTCAGTGGTCCGGCGGCGAGCGGCAAGAGCCGCTGGGCCGAACATCTGGCCCACAGCAGCGGGTTGGCTGTTGTGGTGCTCGCCACCGGACCGGCCCTGCCGGAGGACCCCTCCTGGCAGCGCCGCCTACGGCGCAATCGGGAGCGCCGCCCCCCCGCCTGGAGCACCCTGGAGGAGGGGGGCCAGCTGAGCGCCGCCCTGCTGACAATGGAGCCTGGCCAACTGGCGCTGGTGGATTCCCTCGGCACGTGGGTGGCGGCCCATCTGGAGGAGGAGTCCGCCGCTTGGGAGGGAGAGATGCGGGGCTTGATGGAGGCGCTCCAGGCCAGCCGTTCCCCTGTCGTGCTGGTCAGCGAGGAAGCGGGGTGGGGCGTCGTGCCGGTCACCGCGGCGGGGGGGCGTTTTCGGGACCGCCTGGGAACCCTCCAGCAGGGGCTCGCCCCCCTCTGCGCATCCGCCTGGTTGGTGGTGCAGGGCCGGGCCATTCCCCTCAGCCGGCTCAGCAGCGTGGTGCCGGACGTTCTCCTCGCCCCGGCCACGCCAGGGAGCGCCTGAAGCGGCCATGGCCAGGGTTGTGCTGTTCGCGCCCCAGATCCCTCCCAACACGGGAAATGTGGCTCGCACCTGCGCCGCCACCGGGTCCGAACTGCATTTGATCGAGCCGCTGGGCTTTTCCATCAGTGATCGCCACCTGCGACGGGCAGGCCTGGACTACTGGCCCCTGGTTCAGCTGCGCTGCCATCCGGATGTGCCGTCCTTTCTGGCCCACTGCCGCCAGGAGGGGGGACGGCTCCTGGCGATGAGCAGCCATGCCAGCGCCCCCTACACGGCCTGTCGCTATCAGGCCAGCGACTGGTTGCTGTTCGGCCGGGAGACCGACGGGCTGAGTCCCGCCCTGCTCGCGGCGGCCGACGCGCGACTGACGATTCCCATGCCCGGATCAGCCCGTGAGATCCCTGGCGGGGTCAGGAGTCTCAACCTGTCCGTGGCCGTGGCTGTGGTGGTGTTTGAAGCCCTGCGACAGCAGGCCCAGCATTAATTGCCGGCAAAGATGGGTTGACAGTATTGACCAGGCCTGCTACATTCTGCCGAGCTTTAATTTTTTCGCCCCTGTTCCTTACGCGACAGGTGCACTCCCATCAAAAATCAATCTCCTTCTCAAGGTTTCATTTCCCCCTCGAATCGACATGCTTTTTAATCGACGCATCTTCACGGCCCTCCTCAGTCTGCCGGTGGTTCTTCCCCTGACCGCTGCGGTGGCCACCGATCTGCGTGAGAGCCGTTCGGCCGATGATCTGCTTGCTGCCCTCAGGGGGATTGAAAACGAGACAGCTGCCTCCAGCCGCTCCGCGTCTGGGTTTTCCGCGCCAGACGCCGCTTCAGCTTCGTCTTCCAATGGATCCTCGGCTGCGGGAACCGTTCGCCTGGGCGACACCTTGGAGGGCATTGCCCAGCGTTACAACCTCTCTGTTGAAGAGTTGATGCGGCTCAACCCTGAGCTGCGCCAATCGTCCTTGGTGGTCGGCCGACGTCTGCGCGTTGAGCCCGCTTCAGGCCAGCCCCGCGTTCGCGGCTTGCTCAGCATGAGGCCCTCCACCAGCGGTGGTGCGAGCTGGCCCGACACCCCCGAATACACCGCTCCCTCGGAGACCAGCCCCACCCCCGGCCTCAATGGCCGTTGGCTGTGGCCCGCTCGCGGCGTGTTCACCTCCGCCTACGGCTGGCGCTGGGGGCGCATGCACAAGGGAATTGATGTGGCCAACAGTGTCGGCACCCCGATTGTCGCGGCCCAGAGCGGCCGGGTGACCTTCGCGGGCTGGAACGACGGAGGTTACGGTTATCTGGTGGAAATCACCCACCCGGATGGTTCCCTCAGCCTCTATGCCCACCAAAGCCGCCTGTTGGTCCGGGTCGGCGAGGAGGTGGTGCAAGGCCAGCAGATCGGCCAGATGGGCAGCACGGGTCGAAGCACTGGCCCCCACCTCCATTTCGAGATCCATGCCCCTGGCCTCGGGGCCATCAACCCGATCCAGGTCATCGGTCCCGCGGCTTGAACCGCTGCGGTTCTTCCCGTTCCAGGTCCCACCATGACTTTTCCGATGGCCCTGCGCCCACCATCCTCTAAAGTCAGACCATCAGGCTCGGTAGCTCAGCTGGTTAGAGCGTGGGATTCATAACCCCAAGGTCGGGAGTTCAAGTCTCCCCCGAGCCATCTTTCCAAATGCACAAGACGGAATTCGCTGGAGTCCGTTGAATGGGGATGGTTCGTTTTTTGTCAGTCTTGCGCTGATTGACGCCATCTTCGCAGGGATTTTGTTGAGGCGGCCCTCCAGATAGCCGCCTGGAGCATTCGATGGGCTTCAGACCCGTTTCGATCCGAGCTTCGGGAGGGTCGTTCCTCCATCCATTGGAAGACGCGCCACCGGCAGCTTGTCCAGCCAACCTGGCTGGCAGTCCAGGTGGCGTGGTCGGTTGGGTCTCAGCGCATTTCGATGGCCCGCAGGCGATCGCGAAAGCTTGTGGAATCAGACTGGAGGGCGTCCCCGTCGGAGACCGGAGGATCCACGGGCTGCTGAGCCCTGCCGCCCCTGGCGGAGGCACCGGTTCCGCGCTCCTCCAGGGGAACCCGGTAGGAAGATCCCCGTCTGGGAATGCCGAGATGGATCTCTCCACCGGGACGGCGCACCAGAGGGTGGGTGTTCAGCTCGCTGCGCAGCTGATTGAGGAGGCGGAAATGGCTGGTGGTGCTGTATTTGCGAAGCACCGTCGGGTCCCAGGACATCAAGGAAACAGAAGGGGTTCAGAACAGCCTATTGCGCCACCACCCCATCAACCGCAAGGATCTGTGATAGATTTTAACTGTTCAACTGGAAGTCGATCCGACTTCGCTTTCTGACACCGCACGAGACCCCTCCCACCCTCGGGCCGTTCCGGATTGTCGGTCTCTTGAACCGTTCCTCCCCCTTCCACTGATCCTCTCCATGTCCAGGCTCGTCGGTCTGACCGCCCCAGACTTCACCGCCACCGCCGTGGTTGACCAGGAATTCAAGGAGATCACCCTGTCGCACTATCGCGGCAAGTACGTCGTTCTCTTCTTCTACCCTCTGGATTTCACATTTGTCTGCCCCACGGAGATCACCGCCTTCAGCGATCGCTATGCAGACTTCTCCAGCCGCAACACCGAAGTGATCGGTGTATCCGTAGACAGTCAATTCAGCCACCTGGCCTGGATTCAGACCGATCGCAAGAGCGGTGGTCTGGGCGACATCGCTTATCCCCTGCTGGCCGACCTGAAGAAGGAGATCTCTCGTGCTTACGGCGTCCTGGATGAGGAGGCTGGCATTGCACTGCGCGGCTTGTTCATCATCGATCCCGATGGGGTGATCATGCACAGCACCATCAACAACCTGCCCGTTGGTCGCAGTGTGGATGAAACCCTGCGGGTTCTCCAGGCCTTCCAGTATGTGCAGTCCCATCCCGATGAGGTCTGCCCCGCCAACTGGACGCCCGGAGATAAAACCATGAATCCGGATCCCGTCAAGAGCACGGATTTCTTCTCCGCCATCGGCTGATCCTCGGTGGGGGTTGGCTGGAGGCCCTTCGTGAGCCTCCTTTTCGGGAGGCCCGTGAAAGGCCTCCTTTTTGATGGCGCTCCTGAGGCGCGTCGTCCACCCAAGGGTGCATCCCTCCAGAGGCTGGGCGGTCTTCCAGGGCGTGCAGCCCTTCCGGGGGGAAGTGCTCCGATGGCAACTCCCAGTCGTTTCAAGCCCCTAAAGCAGCTCCAAGGTTCCCCGCTGGCCATCAAGACGCGCCAGGCGACCCAGGGGAAGAGCCAGATTCGGTCGCCCATGACCCACGGGCAATCGACCCACCAACGGCACGCCAAGATCGCTGAAGCGATCTTGCAGCACCTCTTCCATGGTCAGATCGCCTGGAAGGATGTCGTCCTGCTTCCAGCGGAAGTGCCCCAGCCCCACGCCCACCACTCCCCGCAAGACCCCGCTGGTCCGCCACTGGGTGAGCAAGCGATCCACGCGGTAGGGCTCCTCGCCCACATCCTCCAATATCAGCAGGCACCCTTCCAACCGCGGAAACCAGGGGGTGCCGATCAAACTGGTCGCCACCGTCAGGTTGCTCACCACCAGCGGTCCGGTCGCCTCGCCGGGCCGCCATCCTTCACCCAGCAGGGGGGCCACGGGCTGACCGCTCAACAGACGGCGAAGCCGATCCCACTGCGCCCCATCACCCGCCGGACTGCCATGCACCGCTCCGCCAACACCGGCCGTCCACTGGGCCAGAAGCAGGGCACTGGCATCGGAGTAGCCCACAAGCCAGCGCGGCGCAGCGGGTGGGCGCCAGCCCCGCTCCAGCAAGCGGGCGCTCCCCCACCCCCCCGCCACACTCACCACCGCCGCCACCGCTGGATCCGCCAGCGCCCGCGTGAGGCGACGCAGACGCGCTTCATCGGGCTCGGAAAACCAGCGCCAGCGTCCCTGAATGGCGGCGGGCACCGTGAGGGTCCAGCCCGCCGCGGCGAAGCGGGCCTGCAAGGCCTCTGCCTCCTGTTGGGCGTTCTCCCACCAGGTGCCCGGGGCCATCGCCATCACCTGGCTCCCTGGCCCGAGGGGGGCCGGCATGGCCAGGGGGTGGCGGGGAGACCAGCCGGCGGCTTGCGCTGAGGCAACACCCGCAAGGGCCAGTCCCTCCGCCAGAAAGGGGCGTCGCCGCATGAATCAGCCTCGACCGCAGGAGGCGAGGAGCGCACGCCCATCCACGCCACCCAGGTCGGGATCGCAGGCCCGTTCGGGATGGGGCATCAGTCCGAGCACGTTTCCCCGCTCATTGCACAGGCCGGCCACATCTCCCACGGAGCCATTGGGATTGTGGCGATATCGCAGCACCACCTGGCCTCGCTCCTCCAGGCGATGCAATGTGAAAGGCTCCACCTGATACCGGCCCTCCCCATGGGCGATGGGCAACGCAATGGTGGCTTTGTCGCTGTAGTCGCGCAGCCAGCCACAGCTCCCCGGCCTCACCTCCAGGTCGGTGGCTTCGCATCGGAAGTGAAGATCGCGGTTGCGGGTCAGGGCGCCGGGGAGCAGTCCCATTTCCGTGAGCACCTGGAAGCCGTTGCAGATTCCGAGCACCGGCCCACCCTCCTCGGCAAACCGATGAACCTCCTGCAGGATCGGAGCAAAACGGGCGATTGCGCCGCAACGAAGGTAGTCGCCATAACTGAAGCCTCCCGGCAACACCACGGCCTCCACTCCGCTCAGATCCCGCTCTTCATGCCAGAGGAAGCGGCTCGGAAGGCCCAGGCACCCCTCCAGGGCCCAACGCAGATCCCGATCGCAATTGGAGCCGGGAAAGACGACAATGCCGATGGTCATGCCGGCTCCGAAGCTTCGGCCAGATCCAGGGACCAGTTCTCGATCACCGGGTTGGCCAGCAGACGGTCGCTGAGCACGTCCAACTGCTCCAGGGCCACGGCCCGGTCCGGGGCCTCCAGCTCCACCTCGATCGCCTTGCCGATGCGCAAGCGCTGGATCCCTGACACCCCCAGGCGAGCCGCCGCCGCTCGGACAGCCTCACCGGCGGGATCCAGCACGGAAGGTCGCAGGGTCACCAGGACCCGAGCACGAAAGAGAGGCACCAGCCGCACGGCAACCATCCAATCTTTGCAGCCCGCGGGCTCCCTTCTCCTGGTGGTCCTGGGGCTGGCAAGTTTGGTGAGCTGGGCGGACCTCAGCCCCCCCGTCCGAGGACAGGGGCCACCCGTTTCCCTGGACTGCCGGGTGGGCGGCGGCCCCTGGACGGCCTGCCGGATGGAGATCCAGGATCCGGGTCGCATCTGGACCCTGGTGGTGGGTCGGCGGCGTTACAGCTTTCAGCACGACGGCACGGGGCGCATGCGGATGACCGTCGATGGCCGCTGGAAGGACGTGACCCCTCGCTGGGACAGCGATGGCAGCCTCTGCTGGGATGGCCTCTGCGCCCGGGGAGAGATCCCCCTGGACTGATGCGCTCGCAAGAGCGGACACGGTCTATGGCCCTTCCCCGCAATGGCCTTCAAGCCCCTGAGGAGGGCCAGAGCGCGTCGGCGGCGGTCCGAAGGGGGGCAAGCTGGGCCGCGGGCACCAGGGCCACCAGCTCCAGCGAAGGCGACTGAGGATCGGGGTTGGACACGCCCTCGTACCAACACTCCAGACGCGGCCCCACGGCCTGCAGCTGAAGCGCCAGGCGCTTTCCTGGCTCATGAAGCCGGCCTTTCAGCCGCAGGACAGGCTGATCCGCCAGCAGCCGCCGCAGGGAGGCTTCCACGCTGGCGCGCGCCAGGGGGCCCCAGCGACGAATGACCAGCGACTCCATGGCGACATGGACATGGTCGTGGTCGTGGGGGGCTTCCTCTCCGGGCGTCTCCGCTTCTCCAGCGGCGGGTTCGGGAAGGGGGTCCTCCCCCGCGCCGCCCAGGAGGAGCTCAGGGGGCAGAACACCTCGGGCCATGGGCACCAGGGGAGTCCCGGCCCGCACCCGGCTGGTCAGAACGGCCAGCACGGCCTCCAGATCGGCCGGGGGCACCCGATCGGCCCGGCTCACCGCCACC
>JBKDSZ010000103.1:0-4492 GCA_046340375.1 Cyanobacteriota bacterium
TGGGCCAGCCGAGCTGGGCGGCGGCGGCGGCAATGGCTTGATCAGCGCCACGGGCACCGCCATGGAAGAGGCGATGCACCAGGCGGCCGGCAACAAGCGCTTGCAGCTCAGCGGCGATGCGCAGGGGCGACCAATCGAGGCCGCGACCGCCACCAGCCACGATGATCAAGGCGCGAAAGATCGAGCAGGATTGGCCATGGGGGCCTGCGCTGGATTGCAAGCCGGCAAGCAGCGGCTGAGGGGCTGAGGAGGCAGCGCCCGGATGGAGGAAAACCATGGAGATCTCCAGGGGATAAGTGAAAGACCAGGAGGGAGAGAATGCAGTGGGCGGGAGCCCTCTTCCCATGGACTTATCTTAGCAGTATGGGCGTACTACGGGGCAGGTGGAAGCACTTGTTTTTGGCGGGAATTTGGGAGGGGGAGCAGCGCAGGGGGAGGAGAGAAAAAATGGCGCTGGAAGGGCCTTTGCTGGGCAGAAAGAGCATCAGTGAAGACAGCAGACTGGGGCGCTAAGACTTCAAGAGCTTGGGCCAAGAAACGGCGCTAACAGCAATAGCAGGCCCACCCCAATCCCCCTGGCTCAGATTACCGATCGGCTCCAGGCGCCAAGCCAGCGGGCCTCCGAGCGACGGGCCACCGCAGACGCGGGAGAGCCGCCCCGCCCGCCATGACCTCCCCCAGCCATCCCGGCGGCGGCAAGGCAGAACCAATCACGCGAGCGCAAGGGTGCGGCCTGGCTTCCGGGCGCAACAATCGTTAGCCATACCCTCCAGCAACCAAGAGACGCCGCACTTGCGAAGCCCTTGCGCCGCGTGACACAATAAGAGCCCGCCGCTGGGTGGGGGCTGCTCCATTAGTTGGGGCGTCAGATGTTGGATTAAATCAGTCAAGAGGATGCTCAGAATGGCGGTCTGATATTCAGCTTTTGAGAGTCCCCCAACTCTGGGAAGATCCTAATCCTTAACTTCGTGCTTTCCCGTCCGGATGTTTTTGGCTTGAGTGGCATTGGTCTGCATCCCGCTGGGTGGTTCCCACAATTCAACCAGCCCCCTACAAAAGCTGTTTAAGCATAGAGAATCCTACAACCTGAGGTCATCAATGATGTGCAAAAAAATTCCAACTCCCCGATAAAACCAGCCAACATTGCCCTCCTCGCTTACCATGAGCTAACCCTTCTGCTTCCGTCTGCGGGTGAGCCATCTCCGCGTCACTGCTCCCACCCGCCGCCATGCACCCCGGAGGGTTTGGCGTGCTTGGGCAGGCAGGCAGCGGTGGGCCTTGGTGTTGGGCCTGGCCCTGCTCCTTCCGCAGCAGCAAGCCAGGGGCGCAGCCTCCGCCCAACAGTCCGCGCAAGGCTTTGACCCCTGGGCGATGGCCACCGGCTGGCTCAAGTCCCACGGAGATCTCGGCTTCCTTGCTGCGCTTGGAGGCCTGGCCGTCAGCTTTGCCCTCAGCCAGGCCCAGAACTTGGAAACTCTGCTGCGGCTGTTCGACCGAAGCCTCAAGCCTTCCGAACCACCGCCAACGACGAGGAGCGGACCCACTGGAGACAACAGCCCGATTATCCCAGGAGAAACTTTCCGCTTAGGCCTTGAGGTGATAACTACTAGTGAGTCAATCGGTAAACAGACAGATCAAATCTCGACCAGTCCAAGAACGATCAGGATCTTCTTAGCCTCCTCCTCAGAGCTAATTGAAGATCGAAATTCTTTCGACCTTTTCTGTCGACAAGAGAATGACAGGCTGCTCAAGCAAGGGCTTTATTTGGAGATTTTTAGATGGGAGCATTTCTTAGATGCAATGAGCGAATTACGACTCCAGGATGAATATAATGCTGCCATTAAGGACTGTGACGTATTCGTAAGCTTATTCCAAACAAAAACCGGAAAATTCACAAGAGAAGAATTTTTTGAGGCTCATAAGACTTTCAGAACAAAAGGCAAGCCCCTAATTTATACTTACTTTAAGCGTTCAGATGTCCCAAATGACCGACGTCTGCGTGGCTCGCTGAACTCATTATGGGATTTTCAGGACAAGCTGTCTGAATTAGGTCACTTTCATACTGAATATATCAATACTCAAGATCTGCAACTCCAGTTCAGGAGGCAACTTGACATGTTAATTGACAAGAGAAAACTCTGAGATTGATTCAACTACTCTCAAGCGTGTTTGAAACCTTTCTTCCCAGTCACTCGATGGTTGCAAGCCTTCAACAGTGTTCCAGTTGCCTATGTCATTTTCGGCTCTTCCTCTCCACCGTGAGTGCTGAATTCCTCTGCTATCGTGAGCGCTTGTACGATCTGCTCACTAGGCCGGAGGTTGAGGTAAAAGTGCAGGAAGCCCTCACCGTTGCGTGCGATGAAATCCTGGAGATGCCCGATCGCTACATCCAAAGAAGTGAAACGTGATTCACCTAGTGGGAGTCGATATCACCGCCATTGCTAAGGCGCAGCCTATCACCACCATCTCTCATCCAGCTGCACTGCCAATATGCGGATGAGAGGTTAGCGTTTAGCCAGTGCACTGCCGCTCCGCCTAATCTTTTGGGAGATATCACCACCAGTGCTCGGGTGAGTATTCACCTTTCAACTGCTCCCACCCGCCGCCGTGCACCCCGGAGGGTTTGGCGTGCTTGGGCAGGCAGGCAGCGGTGGACGTTGGCCTTAGGCCTGGCACTGCTCCTCCCGCAACTGCAAGCCCGAGGTGCAGCCTCCGCCCAACAGTCCGCGCAAGGCTTTGATCTCTGGGCGATGGCCACCGGCTGGCTCAAGTCCCACGGAGCCCTCGGCTTCCTTGCGCTTGGAGGCCTGGCCTTCGCCGGCTATGCCCTCAGCCAGGCCCAGAACTGGGAAGCTCTGCTGAGGCTGTTGGGCCGTGGTCCCAAGCCTCCCGACCCACCCTCCGCCCCTCGGAACGAGACCCACGGCCCCAATAGTCCGGTGATCACGGGCGGAACGTTCACCGCCGAGCGCGATCTGGTGATCGGCGATAAGCACGAGCACACCCACCTGCCGCCCCTACCCAAACCTCAACTCCCCGAGAGCCACACCCCCCACAACCTCCCGGAGCGCACCACCACCCCCGACCGCTTCGTGGGCCGGGCCGATGAACTCAAGACCCTGGCCGAGCTCCTGGCCCCTGAGGCCAGTCGGGTGTACCTCACCGGCATGGGCGGGGTGGGAAAGAGCGAGCTTGCCCTCCAACACGCTTACGACCACCTGGAGCACTACAGCGGCGGCATCGTGCGCCTCGATGCCCGCCAGGGCTTGGTGGCGATGGCTTCCCAAGTGGTGAGCTTCGTGAGGGGCACGTTTCCTGCGGTGAACCTGCCAGAGGACCAGAGCAAGAGCCCCATCGAGCTGCTCCCCTTGTGTTGGAACCAGTGGCCAGCGGGAGCCACGCCCCCGGAGCCGGTGCTCCTGATCCTGGATGACCAACGGGGCGATGCGGAGGGCTACGCCGCTGAGCGGCAGTTGTTGGCGGGCCTGCCGCCGCGCTTCCGGCGATTGCTCACCCAGCGGGAGCCCGCCCCCCCTGGCGCCAAGACGATCGATCTGCCCCTGCTCCAGCGGAAGGCCTCCTTGGAGCTGTTGGCCCTGCAGGCAGGCGAGGGGGGCACCGAGCGGTCGCAAGCCGAACCTCAGGCGGCGGATGGCCTCTGCGAGGAGGTGGGCGATCTGCCCTTGGCCCTGGTGCTCCTCGGCGCCCGGCTTGCGGAGCGGCCTGATCTGCGGCCCAGCCAGCTTCTGGAGGAGTTGCGAGCCAAGGGAGCGGAAGCCAAGGCGTTGCAACAGGCCCATCCGGAGCTGGGCGCCCAGCGGGGGGTGGTGGAGGCGCTGCTGATCAGTTGGGAGCCCCTCTCGCCAGCGGCCAAGCGCCTTGGGGTGTTGCTGGGCGTGATGGCTCCGGCGGTGATTCCTTGGGAGCTGGTGGAGGCCTGCCGCTTGCCAGAGCAGGAGGTGGAAGAGGGCAGCGCCTTTGGGGAGCAGCAGAGCGAGCTGAGGCGGGCGCAACTGTTGGAGCGCCTGGGGGAGGGGAGGTACCGGCTTCATCCGCTGGTGCGGCAGTTCATTCGGCTGCAGAGCCAGGATCAAGAGGAGCTGGCGAGCCGCTGGCGGCGGCAACTGGCAGCCGTGGCGGCTGAGATCTGCCGGGAGCGGATTCCGCAGTCGCTCACACTGGAGCAGGTGAAGATGCTGGAGCCTGTGTTGCCCCACATCCGCCAGGTGGCGGAACACTGCGCCGGGGAGCTGAGCAAGGAGGATTTGATTTGGCCCTACACGGGGTTGTCTTGGGTGGCGGAGCATCAAGCCGTCTTTGCGGATGCCCTGATGTGGAGCCAACAGGGTCTCGCGGAATGCGAAGAGCGGCTGGGTCCAGAGCATCCAGGCACCGCCGCTGCCCTGAACAACCTGGCGATGCTGTTGCAGGCCACCAACCGCCTGGAGGAGGCGGAGCCGCTGATGCGCCGTGCCCTGGCGATCGATGAGGC
>JBKDSZ010000104.1:0-7080 GCA_046340375.1 Cyanobacteriota bacterium
GTTGAGGGTCTGCTCCCGCTCGTCGTTGCCGCCGCCCAGGCCGGCGCCCCGCTGACGACCCACGGCGTCGATCTCATCGATGAAGACGATGCAGGGGGCGTTCTTCTTGGCCTGTTCGAAGAGGTCGCGCACGCGGCTGGCACCGACGCCGACGAACATTTCGACGAACTCCGAACCGGAGATCGAGAAGAAGGGAACGCCCGCTTCGCCGGCCACCGCCTTGGCCAGCAGGGTCTTGCCGGTTCCCGGAGGACCCACCCGCAGCACCCCCTTGGGAATCTTGGCGCCCACCGCCGTGAAGCGATCGGGATTCTTGAGGAAGTCGACCACCTCGGTGAGTTCGAGCTTCGCCCCCTCGATGCCGGCCACATCGCCGAAGGTGACCTGGGTCTGGGGTTCCATCTGCACCCGGGCCTTGCTCTTGCCGAAGTTCATCGCGGGGTTGCCGCCACCGGCCTGGGCGCGCCGCAGGAGGAAGAAGAGTCCGCCCAGGAGCAGCAGCGGGAAGAGCAGGCTGCCCACGGCCTGTTGCCAGGCCGCCGGCTCCGCGCTCGGCTGCACCGCGATGTCGACGTTGTGCTCCGTCAGCAGCTTCAGCAGATCCTTGTCGGGGGCCAGGTTGACCAGGGCCCGCAGGCCATCGTTCTGCACCACCTGAGCGGTGCCGCGGTCGGGGGAGATCACGACGCGGGCGACCTCGTTGTCTTGCACAGCCTCGATGAAGTCGCTGTAGCGGAGCGTGCGAGGCGCCTTCGCGGGATCGGGGCGATCCAGGAAGGCCGTTCCCACGGCGATGAACACGATCACCAGCAGGACGTACAACCCTGCGTTGCGCCAGCGTTTCTTCAAGGGGTCAGCCTCCAGAGAATGAGATGAAGCGTTAATGAATGTTAACCGTCCTGACGGGGAGGGTCGGGCGCCCCGCTTGCGCTCCCCCGCCTCAAGCGGCGGCGCGGAGCACCTCCACCACGCTGCGGAAGGCGAACCATTCCGGGATCTCCTCCCCGCCCCGCAGCATGTGGCGGAATTGCGTGCCGCTCAGGCCGCGCACATGCAGGCCCCGGGCCTTGGCGTGTTCCGCCGTCACATAGCCCTCCTCCTCCGTGTAGACGAGGTTCAGGGAGGGCACCGTCTCCATGCCCAGCTCGCTGGCCTGATCGCGGGCGAAATCCTGTGCTTCGTAGGGGCCGTAAAAGTCGGTTGCGGTCAGGGAGGATTTGCAGCCGGCCATGTCGCGCCCGATGATGAAGTGGCTGCAGCCGTAGTTCTTGCGGATGATCATGTGCTGCAGAGCTTCGCGCGGCCCGGCCATGTGCATGGAATAGGGCAGATAGGCCCAGCGGATGCGGGGGTTGGCGACCTCCTCCGCCAGCCGCTCGTAGGTGCGGAAGCGCACCTCGCCGGCGATGTCGTCCTCTTGGGTGGGGCCGCAGGTGGGGTGCACGAGCACCACCGCCGCCGCGCTCACGTTCGGAGCCTGGAGCGCGCGGGTGAACAGCTCGTAATGGGCCCGGTGGATGGGATTGCGGCATTGGAACGCCACCACGTCCTCTCCAGCGGGCAGGGTGTCGCGCACTTCGGCCGGGGTGCGGCAGGGGAAGACGCGGTGCGGAAGCTCCAGGCCCTCGACCCGCCCGCCGAGATAGAAGCGACCCCGTTCACAGGCGATCATGCGCACCGCCGGATGCTCCAGGGAGGTGGTGCCGTAACACCCGAGGGCCTCCTTCACCTTGTCCGGTTCCCAACGGCTTTCGACCGTGAAGACCGCCAGCTCCTGTCCCTTGTAGGTGAGCAGCAGGCGGTCCCCCGGCTGGATGGTGGCGTCATCGGTGTCGAAGACGATCGGCAGACCGAAGAGCAGCCCGCTGCTGGTGCGGAACTCGCGCACCACTGCGTCGTAATCCTCCTCGTGCATGAAGCCGCGTAGGGGAGAGAAGCCGCCCACCATGAGCAGCTCCACGTCACAGGCGTTGCGGTCGCTGCATTCCACGCGGCGCGTCACATCGCTTTTGGCCGCGTCCAGTCCCTCCGAGCCGACCATCAGATTGACCAGGGCTCCCCCATGGGGAGGGATCAGCCCCGGGCGGGTGGAGGTGGCGCTGGACGCGGCGATCATGAAATCAGAACAAGGAAAGGCGATTCTCCCAGACCGGGGCGAGACAAGGGCCTGACCCCCGCAAAAAAAGGGGCCCTGTCGGACCCCTTCGGTTGATCGTGGCCAGGGCGGAGACGCCGGCTGACCTCAGGCTTTCTCCAGCCGGCCAAACAGCTCGCCGGTGATTTTCACATCCACTGCCTTCTTGGTCCCCATGTCGGTGTCGGAGGGCTGGATGGCGGTGAACACGCCGGAGAACTCACCGGTGTCGGCATCCACCTTGGTGATCGAGAAGTTCATGGTTCCCGTTCCATCCACATAGCGCTTGACGGTCTCATCGGTGAACTCATCACCGGCGGGCACCAGACCCACGGCGCTGCTGTAGCCCGTGGTCAGGCCGCGGCCCTTGGGATCCAGAAAGTTGCTGGTGCGATAGCTGGGGGCGCGGTAGTCGCCACTCAGATCGGTGCTGGTGGAGAAGGCGTTGCCCGTGCCGGTGGCCACCAGCTCCTTGCTGGAGAAGGTGAAGGGCACCTCTTCACCGCCGGGCAGGAGCACGGTGATCGGCTGGAAGTCGATGCCGCCGAGCTCGGTGAAGGTGAGGGAGTCACCGTCGATCTTGAGATCGCCGAAGACCTGATCCAGGCTGGAGGTGTAACGGGTGAGGATCTTGCCAGGCACAAACTGGGCTTCCTGCCGTTTGTTCGCCGGTTCGCCCTTCACGAACACTTCGGAGGGATGCAGGCAGATCTCCTTGAGGCGGTAGGTGGCAGAAGCCTCAAGGGGGATCGTGCCGCGGGCCGAGTCGGGGAGAGTCGGGCAATCGTTGGCACGCCCGGTGTTGACGATCTGGTCATAGGTGAGGCTGCCCCGGTCAACAGCCCTGGCTCCACCGCTGCAGGCGGTCACCAGACTGAGGCAGAGCGCCAGCACGACGGCCAGCAAGGGACGAAAACGCATGGAGAGGGGCCGCAGGAACGGTTCGGAACTGGGCATCAGGGCGGATCCTACCGGTCGTCAAGCCTGATTCCTGTTAGGTTTGGCGGTGTCTCAACAACCTGTAGGAGCTGATACGCAAAGGATGACCGCCGCCAGGCCTGACGTCAGCTCCATGCCATCCCCCGCTCCCGAAGCCGGTTCCGAAACGGTTCAAGCGGAGGTCGCCTCCCTCCTCGAAGGACTGGCCGCCGTCGCTGCGGACCACGAGGGCGATCCCCTCGCCTTGTTGCTCCTGCTGCGCCAGCTCGAAAAGCTTCATCGCACCATCCAGGACGGCGCCTTCCGCGCCAGCCTGCCCTCCGAGCGAAGTGCCCTCTTTCGCCTCTTGCAGGACATGGAGCGCAGCGGCGGCTGGCCCTACATCCCCAGGTTGCAGCTGCGAACCTTTCTTGATCTGCTCCAGTCAGAGGCGCCGGTCCCCCAGAACGACCACCTTCCCCCCGGCGACCGGGGGCCGATGGAGCTCGGCACATCGGAGGCCCTGTCCCGCCATGACCAGGAGGGCCCTGACGAACACGTGGCCGCGGCGGCCTGACGGCCGAGGGGGACCTGCCTCGATCCCCCCGATCCGTTTCAATCCCGATCTGTTTCAATCCTCGTCAAAGGCTTCCTGGTCCACCAGGTGCACATAGGGCTCTGCCAACTCGGGGCGATGGATGGCCAGCGCCCGCAGCAGATGCCAATCCTCCAGGCTGGCGAAGGGGCTCGGGTAATCGTCCTCCTCCAGACGGCGGGCCAGTTCCGCGATGGCCGCCTCGTCAAAGGCCTCCAGGCGCTCCAGTGAGATGGGAGTCTCGGACAGGCTGGTGGGATGGGTCACGGGGATGGATAATTGGTGGAGAGGGGAATTAGCTCAGCTGGTAGAGCGCTGCGATCGCACCGCAGAGGTCAGGGGTTCGAGTCCCCTATTCTCCATACCATCCCTTCCGCCACCCCCCCCCCCCCGTCCCCGATGGTCGGACAGCCGGGCAGGCACCATGCGGAAAGCCATACAGTGTCAGGCCGGTGATGCGGTAAATAAAGGGTTGTAACCCGACACAACCGATGTCGCAGTCCAAACGCGAGCAGGTGGTGAGTCACCTCCGTTACATCCGCCAGGAGCTTCGCGAGATGCATCAGGGCGTGATTGAGGATGGGCTGCTGCCGGAAGCGGGCGAGCTGCGTGGTGTGATGGCCCAGATGGAAGCCCTTCTCGAACTCCTGGAAGGCAAGACGCCTCGCAAGAAGGAGGGCGAACTTTGACATTCTGGACACGCAAGGGGAAAGGGACGATCCCCACGGCGGCTCCCCTGCCTTGCCTACCGCAGTCCGTCCTGGTTTCGTTGCTGCGTCCCCATCACCTGCCCGAGCCTCGGCATCGGGCTTTTTTATTGGGATCCCCTATGGGTGGAGTGAAAACGCTGCCACACCACCAGAAATGGTGTAGACAGGACACAGCAGGGTTCCGGGTCGGGTGATGGGGATCACCACCGGCGCCCAAGGCCTGATGGTTTCCTTCAGGCCTTGCGGGATCGGCCAGTGGCAGCCCTGCCCCTCTTCCAACTGTTGTACCGCTCAGCCCCTCTCCTGTCGAGACGGTTCCGCTGAGGGCCCGTCCCTTTCCGCCCCTGGATCCCGCTGTTGCGCTATCAGAACACCCGCTTCCAAAGCAGCCTTGTCGAGGTGGGATCTCGCCTCGCTGATTGGACGCTGAATCCCTGGCGGAAGCTCTCCCTGCTGGTGTTGACCTTTCTTTTATCGTTTCTGATCGGGATCGGCCTCGGCTCCATCACCGGCGCCCTTGATCTGATGGATCTGGTGGCCGCCTTGCTTTGCGTGCTCGCGCTGGAGGTCAGCGTTCGGCTCAGGGGGGACCTGCGACGGCGGGAGGGCGACCGGCTGCCCTTGCACCTGACGGACATGGCCCGCATGGGCCTCCTCTATGGGCTCCTGCTGGAAGGGTTCAAGCTGCTCTGAGGCTCAGCCCTCCGGCATGGCCGCGGCCAGCAGGTAGAGCAGGGCCATGCGGATCGGCACCCCGTTGCGAACCTGTTCATCCACCAGGCAGCGCTCCCCATCGTCCAGGAGGTCTCCCGCCATCTCCACCCCCCTGTTCACCGGCCCGGGATGGAGCACGGGCACGGGGCGACCGCAGAGGGACAGCACGCGGTGGCTGAGGCCATAGCGGCGATGGTAGCTGTCGAGGCTGGTGAGCAGGTTCTGACGCATGCGCTCCTTCTGCAGCCGCAGGGTCATCACCGCATCGGCCCCGGGCAGCGCCTCCTCCAACTCCCGCACCACCTGGACGCTCCCCCGACAGGGCACGGGATCCTCCGCCTGGCCCGGGGGCGGCTGGGCGGTGAAGTCGCGGAAGAGGGGGGGCAGGAGGGTCGGAGGGCCGCAGAGCACCACGGTGGCGCCGCACGCCGTGAGGGCCCAGAGGTTGGACCGGGCGACCCGGGAATGGAGCACATCGCCCACGATCACGATCCGCCGACCCTGAAGGGCTTCAGGGGTGGGCTTTCCGGGATTGAAGTGGCGGGCAAGGGTGAAGAGATCGAGGAGGGCCTGGCTGGGATGGCTGTGGAGGCCATCCCCCGCATTGAGCACGGCCACCCCCGCGCCGAGGGCTTCCAGATCCATGGCGAGCTTCTGAGGCACGCCCGCGCAGCCGTGGCGCACCACCAGCACATTGCTCCCCATGGCCACGTAGGTGCGGGCCGTGTCGAGCAGGCTCTCCCCTTTGCTGAGGGAGCTGGACGCCGCCGAAAAGCTCTGCACGTCGGCGGAGAGCCGGCGGGCGGCGAGTTCAAAGCTGCTGCGCGTTCGGGTGCTGGGCTCAAAGAACAGGGTGGTCACCATTCGCCCCTGCAGGGCGGGCAGCTTGCGGGCGCCGACCACCGGCAGAGAACGGAACCGCTGGGCCAGCTCCAGCACCGTGGCGTAGTCCGCCAGCGAGAAGCTCGCCAGATCCAACACGTGGGCATGGCTCCAGCGCGTCATGGCCGCCATGCCGCCTCGGGCCACCAGGCCCGCTCCCGGCGCGGGGTGCCATCGCCACGGGCCCGCCGGCTGACGCCGCGGCTTGGCCTCAGATACCAGCGCCAGGGAAGATCCTGGCCCTCACGGATGCCGATGCGGGTCGTTGCCATCACCAGCGGGCGCTCCTCCTCCGACCACTGCTCCATCCGATCCTGCAACCCCGCCGGCCGCGACGCCAGCCAGAGCCCCTGATCAACCCGCGCCGGCAGGCCGTTGTGGCGACGATCCAGCCCGAAGCGGCGGGCCAGCAGCCCCGGTCCCGCCGCCACCCGCTCCGGTTCTCCGGGCAGGGCGAGCGCCCGCAGCAACACGCCATTGGCCCACTCGGCACGATCCGTCACCACATTGACGCAGTGGTGGATGCCGTAGCTCACGTAGACGTAGAAGTGGCCGGGCGCGCCGAAGAGCGTTTCGTTCTGGGGCGAGCGGCGCCGATGGCCATGGCAGGCGGGCTCCGCCTGGGAATAGGCCTCCGTTTCCACGATCACGCCCCAGAGGATCTCGCCGCCCGGTTGCCGTTTCACGAGGCGGCAGCCGATCAGCTCGGGAGCCACCTCCTCGGCGGGGCGGGCGAAGAAGCTCTGGGGGAGGGCGTTGCTCGGCTGGCCCATGCCGTCAGGCGGTCCGGGCCGGGCGGCGGTTGAGGGCCACCGCCAGGCCCCCGAGGGCGAGCAGGCCAACGCTGCCCGCCGCCGCCAGGAACAGGAGCGTTTGCAGCGCCAACAGGGCAAAGCCCACGGCCGAAGCCGCCTTAATCTGAACGCGGGACTTGATCAGCAGGGTGAGGAGCAGCAGCACGGTGGCCCGCAACCCGGCGACCCTCGCGGCGTTGAGGGGACAGGCCAGGGGGCAGAAGGGATTGGTGAGGAGCATGGGGGGTCGGGCGAGGACTCCATCCTGCCGGTGGGGCCGGCGCCCGGGGGCAGAGCCGTCCTATGCAAACCGTTGCAGGACCTGTTGCAGTG
>JBKDSZ010000105.1:0-2214 GCA_046340375.1 Cyanobacteriota bacterium
TCCTCCCGATCCTGAGGCGTGAGGCGCTCCGGCTGGTTTCCGCAAGCTTCCAGCGTGGCCGCCACGGTGGCGCGATAGCGGCCCAATTTGGCGTCGTAGTCGCGGAAGGGCTGCAGCACCTCAGCCTCGATCCGCTCCGCCTGATCCAGCGCCAAGCCGAGCTCCTGCCGCAGGACGTCCAGGATGGCGCGGCCCGCCGCTGTGATCACACCATTCTGTTTCTCGGCAATCTCTTGTACCTTTTGCCTGTACGTGAGTCTGAGATCCTGTCGCACACTGCATACACGGATGCTTCCCCCTTCCTTGCTGGGGAAAAATTGCGGTGTCATCCGAGGCTCAGCCTGAAAAAGTCTTGTCTTGGCATATAGATGCAGATCTTCTGGATCACACCAACCGCGCCTGAGTCGATCAGCGCTACCGGTTTGAATCCCCTCCACCAAAAAGCTTGTGTACAGAGAAAGTCCGTCTCCAGTTTCTGGGAAGCGGGATGTCTCTGTCGAATCAGAGGACGTCAATACCGCCCGTCCCTTGCCCCCGAGCATCTCATCAATGGGAATAATCCCTTCATCTTTTGCTCCCAGCCCCTCCGCAAAAGCGGCGCTAAAGCAGCAATCAAGAACAACCACCTGCCGAGTGCTGCGACTATCCGCCATGTGTCGCTGCACAATGCTCGCCGGAAGGGTTGTGGCCGTTTGGATTCTCCTACCTGGCTTCGTGGAGCGCCGACTCTCAGCAGTCCCAAACAACAGTTGCAACTGCCGATTGTTTTCATCTCGGAAGCCATGGCCGGAAAAATAGAGTAGCAGCAGATCATCAGACTCCTTTTCGGCAAAGAAGTCCTCAATCGCAATATCCAGATCTGTGCGACCGGGATTGGTCAACACCTGTACCCGATCCTTCGCAAATCCCCCAAGCTCCGGTTCCAACAGCACCGCCTTCATCGCTTCCACATCCTTCAATGCACTGGGAATTGGCTGCAATCCCTGCCCGTAGGAGCTGATTCCAATCAATAGTGCATGCTTGGCCACCATCTCAGCTCAACCGCCGCACCACGTCCGACGCCTGCGCAAGCAGCGATTTCGCAGCTTCTGTATCGGCAGGCGAACACTCCATCTCGACAGAAACCTCACCTCCCTTGCGCGATACCTTCAGTTGGATCGGAAGTTGAGTCGGAAGTGGCTGCTCTACCAAACGGGAGAACAAAAAGCGCAAGACTTTGATCGCCACCATCTCGCCATTCACCTCTGCGGTCAACGCACCGAGGAGAAGTGGGCCCAACGCCTTGCTGCCTGGCTCCACCTCATCTGAGATCAGTGCGGACGCGCTGACGGCCTCAATGCTGTTGAGATCAGCCACCAGCCCGGCAACAAATCCATCCAGCGCTTGCCTCTCCTCCGCACTGGCTTCCCCCGCGCCCTCCAGCGTCAATGTGAGCAGCAGGTCGGATGCCATGGCGTATCAAGGATCTATCCCAGGTTACCGAGGCGAGGAGATCACCATCAGGCCTGAGCCTCCGCTCCCCCTCCAATAAGAAGGGCGCCCCGTCCGGAGCGCCCTTGTGCCTGTTGCAGGGCTTTCGGCTGGCACCGCCCTGGCCTTGGCCTCTGATCAACAGATAGATCTTCCCTGCGCTCCTGTCAGTACGGCAAACCCGCAGGTGCTTCCACCCACCAGATCTGGGGCCTCAGACCGCCAACTCCAACCACCACCCCGACCCCACACCCTCCACCATCCACCGCCGCCCCCAGTTGCGCTCCGAATAGCGCTGCCCCTTGCCGCTGCCGATGGCGGTGGTGACATATCCACCCCCCACGAGGTTGGCTTCGCCATAGGGGTCGTGCATGAGCACCCGCCGCGTCTCCGGATCCCAACCCACCACCAGGCTCCAGTGCCCGCCACCGCTGGGAGCCGACACGGGCCCATGGTGGAGCCAACCCACCGGGATGGGAAAGCCAAGGCGGAGCTGGGCGATGAGCTGCTCGATGCGGCCATCGTTGCGGAAGGTGGCCTGGATTCCCAAATGCTCCAGGGCCTCCACCTGATCCAGGGCGATGGTGGTGTCGCCCAAGCGCTGCACCAGCGCCAGGTAGCGATCATCCGGTTGGCCAGCTCCGGCCAGGCAGCCGGGCGTGAGAAACTCCGCCGCCATCGCGCAGGTGGAGGAGAAGCACATCCACTCGCCCGAGCCAGTGGCGCTGTCGCGCTGGCTGAAAT
>JBKDSZ010000106.1:0-18149 GCA_046340375.1 Cyanobacteriota bacterium
GGCCGCCGGGGGAGGGGCCCATCCTTCCCCTGCTGGTGGGCGACGCCGAAGCGGCCCTGGCCCTGCAGGCCCGGCTGGAGGCGGCCGGACTGCTCACCGTCGCCATCCGTCCCCCCACGGTGCCGGAAGGCGGGGCGCGGCTGCGGCTGGTGCTGCGCCAGGATCTTCCCGGCGGCACCCTGGACCGCCTGCTCGACGCCCTCGGCCATGGTCCCTGCTGACGTCCCCCGGCCCCGCCCTGCCGAACCGACCCCGCAGGTGATCGCCATGCACGGCTGGGCGGGCGACAGCCGCCACTGGCAGCCCCTGGCGGCCGCCTTCGAGGAGCAGGGCTGGCGCTGGCAAAGCGGCGAGCGGGGCTACGGCGCCCCGCCCCCCCGCATTCCCCGCTGGCACGGGGAGGGGCGGAAGGTGGTGATCGCCCATTCCCTGGGGCCCCATCTCCTGCCGGCGGAGGTGTGGGCGGCGGCGGACGCGGTGGTGTTGCTGGCCAGCTTCGGGCGGTTCCTGCCGCCGGGCGCCACCGGCCGCCGCCTGCGGACGGCACTGGAGGGCATGACCGCCGCCCTGGGGGAGCGGGACGCCGCCCGCGCCATGCTCCGTCGCTTTCTGAGCGAAGCCGTGGCGCCGGATCCGATCGAGGCCATGGCGCCGGGGCCGGAGGCGGGTCCCCTGGAGCCGCCCCAGCGGGAGCGCCTGCGGGCCGACCTGGAGCTCCTGGAGCGAACGGAAGGCCTGCCGGAGGCCTTTCCCCCCGGGTTGCCGGTGTTGATCGTGGAGGCGGGGGAGGATCGCATCGTTGCGCCGGAAGCCCGTGCCCTGCTCCGGAAGGCCCTGCCCGAGGCGACCCGCCTCCTCCTGCCCGGCGCCGGCCATGCCCTGCTCACCGCGCCCTTGCTGCACCCCCTCCTCTCCTGGCTCGCCACTGGCCGCCTGCCCCCGCCATGACCCTGACCCCCTTCAGCGACCGGGTGCGGCAGGCGTTCGCCCGGCGGGTCGCCTCCTATGAGCCCATGGCGCCGCTGCAGCGCGGGCTGGCCTGGCGCCTGGCCGGCCTGGCGGCCCGCCACCTCGGGGGCGGGGTTCTGCCCGTGGGCCCCTGCGCGGATCTGGGGGCCGGCACGGGTCTGGTGGGGCGGGCCCTGGCGGCCCGGCACGTGGCCCTGCCGGCGCCGCTGGAGCAGCTGGACCTTTGCCCGGAGGCCCTCGCCCGCAACAGCTCCGGACCCCCCCTCCCCTGGGACCTCAACCAGGGCCTGCCTGCCCACTTGCACGGCGCCGCCCTGTTCGCTTCCAGCTTCGCCCTGCAGTGGGTGGCTGATCCCGCCGCCACCCTGGCCCTCTGGGCCGCTCACCTGGCGCCCGGCGGCGTGCTGCTGCTGAGTGTGCCCACCGCCGGCAGCTTCCCCGAATGGCGCCAGGCCGCCCTCCAGGCCGAGGTGCCCTGCAGCGCCCTGCCCCTTCCCGCCGTGGAGGCGCTGCTGGCCGCCGCCGCCGCCGCCGGGCTGGAGCGGATCGAGGCGCCCGTCCTCACCTTTTCCAGGCCGGCCACCACTCCAACCGTTTCGACGGCTTCCGGTCGCCATCCGGCCCTGGAGGCCCTGCGTGCGATCCGGGCCATCGGGGCCGATGCCACCCCGGGCGGCGCGTCCCTTCCCCCGGGCGACTGGCGGCGTCTCTTGGCGGCCTGGCCCCCGGGGGGCAGCCTCAGCTGGGAGGTGTTCGTGCTCCTGGCCCGTCGGCCTGCCGCCCCCGCTGCCGGAGGAGCCCCGCCATGCGCCTGGTGATCGCCGGCACCGACACCGATGTGGGCAAGACGGTCGTCAGCGCCCTGGTCGTGCAGGGGCTCGGCGCCCGCTACTGGAAGCCCGTGCAGAGCGGCCTGGCGGAGGGCAGCGACAGTGAACGGGTGCGGGAGCTGCTGGGGCTGCCGGCAGAGCGGATCCTGCCGGAGGCCTACCGCCTGCAGGCTCCCGTCTCCCCCCACTGGGCGGCGGAGCGGGACGGGGTCGTGATCGACCCCGCCGCCCTTGCCCTGCCCGCCGTGACGGGCCCCCTGGTGGTGGAATGCGCCGGCGGGCTGCTGGTGCCCCTGCGGCGCGACGGGGGGGCGGGGGCGCTGCAGATCGATCAGATCGTTCGCTGGGGACTGCCGGTGCTGCTGGTGGCCCGCAGCGGCCTCGGCACCCTCAACCACACCCTCCTCTCCCTGGAGGCCATGCGACAGCGGGCGATCCCCGTGCTCGGTCTGGTGCTCAACGGCTCCCTCCACCCCGACAATCCCCGCACCCTCGAAGCCTTCGGCGGCGTGCCCGTGCTCGCCCAGCTCCCTCCCCTGCGCCCCCTCACCGCCAGCGCCCTGGGCGACCAATGGCGTACCAGCGCCCTGCCCCTTAAGCTCGCTCCATGAAGATGCGCAGGCGCGACTGGCTGGTGACCGCGGCTGTGGCTGGAGTCTGCATGGCCATCCTCACCCTCTTCACAGACTTCGAGGAATCCGTTCGCTTCTGGGTTCGGTGCCCCCAAGCCCTGGTTCCCGGCAAGCGCCCGCCCGACTGCCGCTGAGGGGGTCACACCTCCCGTTGGCGAGCGCGCAGGGGGCAGCGGCGGGTGAGGGCGGCCACGTTCTCCTTGGCCATCGCCAGGGGCCAGCCCTGGCGCAGGTGGTCGTGCAGCCGTTCGATCTGGCTTGCACTCCAGCCATCGCGCTCCAGGCCCACCCGGATCGCCTGCCACTGCCCCTCGGCGAACAACTCGAAGGGGCCCCAGGGGTCCCGGGTCTGGCGCGATCGTGACGGGTTGGTCCTGTCGTGAGGGGGCAGAAAGCGATTGGACAGGACGCGCGACCGGGTCATGGCCCTCCCCCGGGAGGACAGTGGCGATTGCATCATGGCAAGCATCGGGGCGTGATTCATGGGCGTGGACACCAACGCGGGGAGTGGTTGGTCCATGGAGCCGGCTCTTGGCACCGGCCCAGCAGCGCTCCCCGGCTGGCACCCGAACCTCTGGCATCCCTCCACCCAGGTGGCCCTGGCCGATCCGCCCCTCCGGGTGGTGGCCGGGCGGGGGGCCTGGCTGGAGCTGGAGGATGGCCGCACGTTGATCGACGGCATCAGCAGTTGGTGGGTCACGCTCCACGGCCACGCCGAGCCCACCATCGCCGCCGCCATCGCCGAGCAGGCCACCCGGCTGGAGCAGGTGATCTTCGCCAACTTCCGCCATGCGCCGGCGGAGCGCCTGGCGGAACGGCTCAGCGCCCTCACGGGTCTGTCCCGCCTCTTCTTCTCCGACAACGGCTCCACCGCCGTGGAGGTGGCCCTCAAGATCGCCTGGCAGTGGTGGCGCAACCAGGGGACACCCCGCTCCCGGCTCATCGCCTTTGAAGGCGCCTATCACGGCGACACCGTGGGCGCCATGGCCCTGGGGGAGCGCTCCCTCTTCTCCGCACCCTTCGAGCCCCTGCTGTTCGAGGTGGCGCGCGCCCCCTGGCCCGCCACCTGGTGGGGCGACGCCCACGTGGAGGAGAAGGAGGCGGAGGCCCTGGCCGCGCTGGAGCGTCTGCTTGAGACCCCCACAGCCGCCGTGATCCTGGAGCCGCTGGTGCAGGGGGCAAGCGGCATGCGGATGGTGCGGCCGGGCTTTCTGCGGGAGGTGGAGCGGCGGGTGCGGCAGGCCGGGGCCCTGCTCATCGCCGATGAGGTGTTGATGGGTTTCGGTCGCGGCGGCGCCCTGTTCGCCAGCTCCCTCGCGGGCCTCACGCCCGACCTGATGGCCCTCTCCAAAGGCCTCACCGGCGGCTTCCTGCCGATGGCGGTGACGCTGGCCAGCGAACGGCTCCACGCCGGCTTCATCGGCACCGATCCGCGCCTCACCCTTCATCACGGCCACAGCTTCACTGCCAATCCCCTCGGCTGCGCCGCCGCCCTCGCCAGCCTCGATCTGCTCCTGGCCACCCCCGAACGCCACGAAGGCCTGGAGGCCCGCCACCGGCCCCTGCTGGAGGAGCTCGCCGCCCTCCCCCCGGTGCGACGGCCGCGGCTGCGGGGCACCATCGCCGCCTTTGATGTGGTCCCGCCCGACGGGGCGGAGCCGGAGGGCTACCTCAACCCGATCGGGCGGCGGCTGCACCGCCGACTGCTGGCGGAGGGGGTCTTCCTGCGTCCCCTCGGCCAGGTGGTCTACCTGCTGCCGCCCCTCTGCGTCAGCGACGCCGAGCTGCGCCAGTGCTATGGCGCCCTGGCCACCGCCTTGCGGGAGCTTTGAGCACGCCTCAGGCGCCCTCAGGGCCCGGCCAGAATCGCCGCCTCCGCGTCGGCCCGGGAGAGGCCATAGGGGAAGAGCCGCACGCTCTCGCCGCCCGGCTCCCGCCAGACCACCTTCACCTCCTCCACCTCCAGGGCGATGCGGGCGGTCCAGGCGTCGCGACGGAGGGTCCAGCCGGAGGAATGGGGCTCCTCCTGGCGGGCGCCGAGCTGTCGCAGCCAGGCTTCCAGGGCCGGCAGGGGGTGGTTGTAAAGCGGGGTCTCCTCAGGAGGCAGCGTCATCGGAGCCATCGGCCGTCAGCGGCGACTGGGGCTCCACCACGATCCCATCCCCCGGGGATCCCTGCGGCGGGAAGGTCGCCGCCAGGGCCGCAGGATGGAGATCCGCCCACCAGCTGGGCCAGCGCACCAGCTCCGCCCCCCGGGCCCAGGCGACGCCGATGCCGAGCACCAGGCTCAGGGCCAGGGCCAGGGCCAGCAACAGCAGGGCGAACCATTCCCCGCCCGACAGCATCCGCCGCGGCGAGACGGGCTTCGATCCCGTCGCGGGGAGGCCAGCGAGAGGCGGCGCTGGAAGGGGAGGGCGCTGCCGTTCCGCGTCGTAGAGGCGCCGGGCCCGGGGATCGCTGAGCACGCCATAGGCCCGCTTCAGGCGCTGGAAGGCCTGGGCGGCCGCTGGGGCGGGCAGGCTGGTGGTGTCGGGGTGGTAGCGCTTGCTGAGGCGGCGGAAGGACTGGCGCAGCTGCTCCGCCGTCGCCGTGGGGGGAACCTGCAGCAGCTCGTAGAGGCCCACCGACAGCAGGGGCAGC
Organism: Cyanobacteriota bacterium; assembly: GCA_046340375.1. GTDB lineage: Bacteria > Cyanobacteriota > Cyanobacteriia > PCC-6307 > Cyanobiaceae > Cyanobium. The sequence goes on from JBKDSZ010000106.1 coordinate 5,072, forward strand.
GCCTCGGACCTCTCCGCCCCACCCGGCGTGGACGAGGAGGGGGTGGCATCCGGGGAGGCGGAGGACGGCGGCATGGGCCGAGCGGCGTGGAAGACCCGGACGGGAGGCGCCATCCTAGGAAGAACCCTCCCGCCTGTCGCGGCTCGCTGGCGATGCGCATGGTTGATCCCCTGGTCCGGGTCTGGGAACCCCTCGGTTGGCAGCCAGACGCCACGCAGGTGGCGCGGTTGGAGCAGCTGCGGGAGGAGCTCTGCCGCTGGAACAGCCGCCTCAACCTCACCCGCCTGGTGGAGGGCGACGACTACTGGATCGCCCAGGTGTTCGACAGCCTCTGGCCCTGGCGCCCCCTGCTCCAGGCTGCCGATCCCCCCGCCCCCCGCCTGATCGACATCGGCACCGGCGGTGGCTTCCCGGGCCTGGCCCTGGCCATCGCCCTGCCCAACGCGCACCTGACCCTGGTGGATTCGGTGGCGGGCCAGCTGGAGGCGGTGGAGGCGATGGCGCAGGCGGTGGGCCTGGCGGAGCGGGTGAGCCTGCGCCGGGAGCGGGCCGAGCGCACGGGGCATGACCCCGCTTGCCGAGGCCACTTTGATGGCGCCATGGCCCGGGCGGTGGCCAGCGCGCCGGTTGTCGCTGAATACCTCGTGCCCTTGCTCCGGCCGGAGGGGCAGGCCGTGCTCTACCGGGGCCAGTGGACCGACGCCGACCGAGCCGACCTGGAGCGGGCCCTGGTTCCCCTCCGCGCCCGGCTGGTCAGCGTGGAGCGGTGCGAGCTGCCGGCGGAGCGGGGCGTGCGCCACGCGGTGCGCCTCGCGCCCCTCGCACCCTGTCCGAAGGCCTTTCCCAGGGCGGTGGGGCTGCCGTCCAAGGTGCCGTTGGGGCAGGGGTGAGGGCCAGGCGAATGGCCGGCACTGAGAAGACAACACGAATGTGAGGGCAACCGGTGAAAAAGAGCCAATCAATCAAGCCCCTTCCTGGAAGCGGCAATGGACCGTTGTTCCCCTCCGATCACCACTGCTGCGGACACCATCCCGCTGGCGAGCAGGGAGACGAAACGAATCAACGCAGCCACGGGGGCTGAGAAACAACCCTTGCGGTAGGCCCTTGGCCTGCAGAGACACGTCAATGTCAGCCACCCGTCGCGGCTGGAGAAGAATCTCCGCACCGGTCAGCGGGCATCCATCAGCGAAACAGGTTTTTCGCCGCTTTCCCCTCTTTCCAGCCTGCTTCATAGGGGCTGCAGGGAGCGGGTATGCCCCAACATTGATCACCCTTGACGGGCTGATTGATCCTGATGGACGTCCCTTTGCTTGTTGGTTGCCAGCCGAGAATAGCTTGCTTTTGCTCGGTAACCCAACGGTAATCAGGTGTACCAACCTCAACAAACATGGATCGTTTCCCCCTGATGGCCACCCCGGCAGCCAGCAAACATGCAACCAGCATGGACAACACAGGTCTGAGGGCAAGCGCTCTGAGGGCAATGAAATAGGAAACTGCGCCAAGCCATGAGAAGAAACGAGGATTGGGTGGCAAAACCAACAAGGCTATGATCACCGTGATGAGGCAGGCCAGGGAAAGTGAGATGATTTTTGCAACGTTTGCATCACTTCCAAATGTCAGGACGAAAAACACACCGGCCACCAGGGCAAACGTGGAAGCGAATGCCCAAGTGATCATCATTTGTCCGCGAATAGATCGCAGAAAAGGTCGCAACCAAAATTCTTTCTCGTGATTATCAATGATCAGATCAGATGCGACGACGCTGCTGTCATCATTGGAGCGCGCGTAGCTTCTGATCGCCTGCTTGTATTGATGAATGGCGCCTTGCTTTGAAACGGAGTGGTTGCCGAAAGGACCGATGGCATAGTTGGGGAAAAGGGGATAGCCGCTCTGAATAAAATTAGTACCAGCCATGATCAACCATCCTGCCAGCACGATTGACAGGATGTGATTGTTCTTCAGTTCCAATTTGGATGGGAGCTTGGCACGGGCAAATTCGGAGGCCCCCTGGACGGGCGCTGCCACCCTTGTTCGCGACAGCGCCTTTGGCAGGATGATGTTCAGAAGAGCGTGGCTGAGGAGATAAATAATAACCAGACAGAGCGCCAGAATGCCAGAGAATTTGATCAACGGCAGGAGCATCAATGCGGGGAGGAGATGCCGCTGATGGCGAAAACCAGTTGCCCGATAAAACTGATCAATGAAAACGAGGCTTGCGAGACCGAGGGAGAAATCGGCATCAAATCCCGCAATGGAGCCAAAGTTATAACTTCCGATTGTTAGACCAAGACCGAAAAGAAGCAAGGAGTTGATGCGGAGATTCTGGTCGCATTCCGAACGGCTGCCAGCCGGAAATAATGCCTCAATAAAATGGAGCAAGAAAGAGCTGAAGAATAGAATGTTCAGAGAGGGGGACAAGGCGTTACTGCTTTTGCCGAGCAGGTATTGCCATGGAAGCTGACCAAAGAACTGTGTATTATAAAATCCAAATCTGGAATGAAGATTAGCGAGTCCTATTTCAGGACCAAAGTCTAGCAGGTGTTTAATATAGGGAAAGTGATAAAGACCCAGGTCATAGCTGATGCTGTTCAGCTGTGCAAAGACAAGAAAGACCCCGCTGCTCAGCGCGATGGCGATCAAAGCTTCCTTTGACGGCTGTGGAATTGATCTGGGGAACCAGAGCAAATCACTTGGCCAGCTGCTCCGCAAAAGGGAGAGCATGCCGACCGATGAGATGGCTAGCGTCAATGCCAAACAACAGGCCAGTGACAACTGGTGGAGCATTGGGACCGCAACGCCAGGCAGTCCCAGCATCTGCAAGCTGGCAGGGATAATAAGAAGAAGATTGCATACCAGGCAGTAGGCAATTATGCCAATAATCATGGCCAGTCCCTGATGGGGGCTTTGTTCTTCCGGGGCAATTGTTTGCGCTTTCAGGCTGAGCTTCTGAACAAATAAACGCTGACTGAGACAACTTATGCCGAGGCCAAAAGAACAGAAGATCAGCAGAATGATGGCTTGGCGTAGCTGGATCATGACAAATAATGGTGCGCTTTTGGATGAGTGATCTCTATGTCTAGACTTGCTCGATCTCAAAGAAGATGTTCATGCCGAGCTGGAAGCGCTTGTAAGACTTTAACCGCCATCCAGTCCCTTCGATGATCTCACTTAACCAAAGGTCGTCATAATAAACCTTGTGATCTCGAACCTGGCTTCTGTCAATGAGGCCAAGTCTGTAAGACAAGAACTCAAGCACGCGTCTTGCCCGGGTGCTTGGCACGGTTCCCACAATTGTTGTTGTCGGCACGCTGAACTGCATCAGTTCTTGCAAGAGCTCTCGCAAGGCCATTGGTTTAATGTGCTCAAACACCGCGAGAGCGATAATCACATCATAGGTATTGCCTTGAAGTTCATCCAGTGATTGATGCAGGGTGATCCCATCAATGGTCTTGGTGGCAACCAGCGATGCGTCTACGCCGTGGACGTCTTGGCAAATCGGTTGGATGCTGCGCGCATTCCATGCGTTGAGACCACAGCCAAAATCCAAAACCCTCTTCCCCGCAACGCTGGGTTTTATCTGCTTGCAGCGCTGGCTGGCGAGGAAGCGTTCAAGAGGAGCATTTTGACTTGTAGCCATCGCATTCAATCAAAGATATGGTACTTTAAGATGCAATAGATGGCCCGGATGCCATCACGCCAACCAATTTTTTTACCTTGATCGTATGTGCGTCCATAGTATGAAATGCCCACCTCGTAAATTCGCCACTTTTTATTGCGAGCAACCTTAGCCGTTATCTCAGGCTCAAAACCAAAGCGATCTTCGCAGATTGTTATTGATTGAATGACTTCACGACGGAACGCCTTGTAGCATGTTTCCATATCACTCAAGTTTAGATCTGTAAGCATATTGCTGAGAGTCGTGAGCAGGGCGTTACCCATGCGATGCCAGAAATAGACCACGCGATGGGGCCGTCCACCTTGGAAGCGGCTGCCAAAAACAACATCTGCTTTGCCTTCAATGATGGGTGAGATGACCAGAGGATATTCTTGGGGGTCATACTCCAGATCGGCATCCTGAACAATGCAGATGTCACCGGTTGCTTCCAAAAAACCCGTTCTGAGTGCCGCCCCTTTACCCTGGTTTTTTTGATGAAAAAAGATCTTGAGATCGCCTCCTTTCAATTCATGAAGCAGTTCGCGTGTCCCGTCGGTTGAACCATCATCAACCAGAACAATTTCCTTGTCTGTAACAGGTGCGTTTCTAACGGATTCTATGAGTTCAAGAATGGTCTCTCGCTCGTTATAACAGGGGATAATAATGCTCAGCTTCATTTGAGGGATCAAGAATTAAGCTTTGAACACGAGACTCTTTTGGGCTGAATATGAAATAATCGCAAGTGGCGCAACCATGGCTGCTGCGGCCATGTTTCGATTCGGGATCAGTAAGGTGCGGTTGAGAATGTGGATTCCCAGGGTATTAATGCTCCAGAGAAGAGTCATCAGAGAGAGATAGGATGTTGGTTTTTGCCATCGACTCAGGTTCTGATGTCGGAATACCCACTTGCCATACAGTAAAAAACCAGCAGCACCATTAAAAATCTGGCTTGTCAGGGTGGCCACGGACAAGGGGATGGAATGGCTGGCAAGCAATCCTTGCAAAAGAATGTTCGTTGCTATGATGTTGATGACGCCGGCAATGCCAAAGCGCCTTTTGCGCCCGGACGTCAACAGGCTTAGCATTGATTTTGCGCACTTATTCCTATTTTAGCACGGATTGTTGCCACCCATCCGTGCGTTGTGGTCCATGGGACCTCTGGGCTCTCGCCGGAGTCTTCTGGGCCGCACCCGGATCGGGACCGCGTTTGAGGGACTCGCCCGCAAGGAATTTTTGGAGTCTTCGCGTCTGGACCTTGCCTCCTCAGAGCTGTGTTCATCAACAGCTTGCTCTGGATGGCCCGGCCGCAGCCTCGACGAAGGCATCCCCGTCCACACGGCGCCGCACCCCGCGAAAAGGCGATGACCGGTGGCGGAGCTGCAGCTCACTCCACCTGCAACCGCCGGGCCGTCCCTCCACCCAGCCGTCGCCGCAGCTCCCGCAGCCGCTCCGGACTGCACTCCCCCCAGGGGCTGGCCGCCAGGGCGGCCAGCAGCTCCGCTTCGCTCACGTCCCGATCGAGGGCGTCGGCGTTTTCGCCTGGAAACCAGTGGCCGCCTTGGCCGAGGAGGCGGTAGCGGGCCTTGCAGAAGTCATCCAGGTCCCAGGCTTCCAGGAGGGTGTGGAGCCAGAGCAACACTGGCACGTTGATCTTGCCGGGGGTCTCCTCCCACGCGGGCAGCCCCTCGCGCCAGCTCGCCAGCCAGGGCGCCCCCAGCGCCTCCAGCCGGGCGGTCTCCAGCCGCTCCAGAATCGGTGGCAGCAGCGCCGGCGCCTGCTCCAGCAACGCCACGGCCCGCAGATGGAGCTCCAGATCGCTCACCCGGGCGGCGCCGACACTGATCGTGTGCACGGCCGGGTGGCTCAGGCAGAAGAGGTCGTTCACCACGATCGGGTGGTGCGGGGCGCAGAGCTCCACCATCCGGGCGGAGGGGGTGTGAAGGTGTCCTCCCTTGTCGGTGGGGCTGATCAGGAACACCCCCATGTCATGGGCGCGGGCGGCCTCCAGGGCGGGGCTGTTTTCCTGCTTGATGTAATACCAGTGGAGATTGATGTAGGCGAAGGCGTCGCTGGCGATCGCCGCCAGGATCACGGGCAGGGGGGCGTGGGTGGAAAAGCCGAGATGGCCGATGCGGCCCTCGGCTTGCCAGCGCCGCGCCACCTCCATGCAGCCGCCAGGCCGGAGGGTCTGCTCCAGCAGCTCCGGCGTGTTGATTCCGTGCAGGCCCAGCAGATCCACCCGTTCGACGGCCAGCCGCTCGAAGCTCACCGTCAGCTGCTCCTCAAAGCGGGCGGGATCGGCTTCCGGGGCCACCTTGGTTTGCAGGATCCGCCGAGGATCGGGCACCAGGGGGAGCAGTTCCCCCAGCTGCCGTTCGGAGGTGCCGTAGCCCCGGGCCGTTTCGATGTGGTGGAAGCCCGCCGCCACGGCCGCCTCCAGCACCTGCCGCAGGTGGTCCTGGCTCACGGAGGTGATCTCCTCGGCGGGGAGATCGGTCCAGCTCTGCTGGTAGCGCATGCCGCCGAGGGAGAGGACGGGCATGGGCAGCTCGGTGCGGCCGAAGCGGCGAGTGGGGAGCATTCAGGAGGTGGGCGGCTCGGCTGGCGGATGGGCACGGGGCAGGATCCGCTTCACGCGAACGGCGGTGGGCAGGCCCATGGGGAGCAGCTCCTGGCTGTCGCGCTGACGTTGCAGATCCGGCAGCTGCTCATAGGGCACCCAGTGGATGCAGTCCACGGGACAGGTGTCGATGGCTTCCTGAATGCGTTCGGTGGTGTCGCCGTCCTGGCGGAACACGCGGGAGCGGCCCCATTCCGCTTCCACAACAAACGTGTTGGAGGCGACATGGGCGCAATAGCGGCAACCGATGCACACCGCCTCATCCACCCACACCGCTTTCTGTCGAAGGGCACCGCCAAGCAGGGGCTCCCGACCGGTGCGGGCGGGGGGGGCCTCGGCTTCAACCGAGAAGGCCAGGCCTGGATCCACGGCGCCCTCCAAGGCCATCACGCCCAGCGGCTCACCACCAGCTCGATGGAGCCATCCTGCAAGTTGGTCTGCTCGTTCACCTGGAAGCCCTCGGCGGCACTGGCGGCGAGGATGGTGCGCAGGGCGTAGCGCTGGGTGAGGAGGGAGAGAAAGCGCTCCACAGGAATCGGCTGGCGCCAGAGGTCGAGGTCGGCCACGAGCTCGTAGCAGCCGCTTTGCGTGTTGAAGGTGAAGCCGATGTCCGCGCCCTCCGGCTGGCGCACCACCAGGTCGCAGGCCACGGTCTGGCCCCGATAGCCGCGCACCGGCTGATCGCCCGCGCTGGGGGCATGGCCCAGATCCGTCAGGGCCTGGACCAGGGAACCGCGATCGCGCAGTTCGGTCTTCACAGTGCTGAAGTGCGACATGGTCGGAGGAGGAGGGCGATCGGAGGCCGGTGGTCAGGCGGCGGGGTGGTCGGTGAGGGGCTGGGTGCTGATCAGGGAGGCGACTTGGAAGGCGGCGGCAGTGGGCTGGCGGGTCTGAACGGAACCCAGCTGGGCTTCGATGCGCTCGCTGAGCGCCAGACAGGCCTCTCCCACCACGCCTTCCACCACCTCTTCAACGCGACCGTCAGGTCGGATGCGAAAACGAATGGTGTGTTGGCCCATCCCGGATCAGGCGGAATCGTGTTTGCGGATGTTAGCCGCGTTTTCCGTTCGATGGGCGAGGGGGGCTGGAGCGCTGGGCCTTGAGGCGCCGGTTCAGCTGATCAGCCCTTCCTCCACCAGCGTTTGCAGCCGTTCGAGCACCTCCGGTCGCTCCAGCTGCTCCAGGGCCATCCGCGCCTCATCCCGCACGGCGGAGTCTTCATCGAGCAGCAGGCTGTGCAGCAGGGCCTCCACCACCTCTTGTTGGCGCGGCTCCACGAGATCGGCATACAGGCGCCCGAGCGACCAGGCGCTGTTGCTGCGCACCGCCGGTTCACTGTCGATCCGCAGGGTCTGCAGCAGCTGGGCCGCCGCCGGATCCGCCTTGGCCGGCGCGGCGGCGCTCGCGTCCGCCAGGGAGCTGGCCGCCCAGAGCCGCACCGCCGCCACATCCACCTGCAGCGCGCGGATCAGGGGGTTGAGCACCGGCGCGTCGGGGTAGTTGCTCAGGCTCCAGGCCACCGCCTTGCGCACATAGCCGTTGTCATCGCTGGCCAGGAGGCCCAGGAGGGGCTCCACCGCCATGGGGTGGGGATTGCGGCCGAGGGCGTAGACGGCGCTCATGCGCAGGATCGGACAGGCTTCCGTGAGCAGGGGCAGCAGGAGCGGCACCGCCCGCGGATCCCGGTGTTCGCAGAAGATGCGCAGCCCCTGCATGCGCTGCTCCCGGCCGCCCCGCAGCCCCTCCAGCCCCAGGTCGCATTCCCGCGCCACATCCGCCGCCGTCGGCTCCCGGGTGTCGATCTCATCGAGGGGATCACCCAGCAGTTCGGCCGCCAGCTCCCGCGCCAAGATGTCCGGATCGAGGGCCAGCTGGACCTGCGTTTCCGGGAAGGGTTCAAAGGATGGCTGGGGTTCCTCCGGCATCCACGCCACGCTCCGCGCCGCAATCGTAGGCGCGACCCGGCTCCCCCTCAGGAGAGGGGCGCGGGGGCGGCCATGTCGCCCGGCAGCCAGATGCGTGCGCTCACCGCCAGCAGGGCGACGGCGAAGAGGAGCACGATGGCCGCCGGCAGGAGCTTGGAGCGCAGGAACGACACGGCGGCGTTGAAGGGCCCCCCATCCTGGAGCAAACGGGCCCCGTCCGTTGACGGGCCGGGTCGCGCAGCGCAGGATGACCCGCGATGCCCCCTTCCCGCATGCCCGAACCCGCCTCCCCGCCCTCGCCCTGGAGGCGCCTGCTGGCGGTGGGGGCCCAGGGCGTGGCCAGCGGCACGCCCTACATGGCGGGCACGAAGCTGCTGCAGGGCTGGCTGACGGCGAGCGGCGTTCCCGTGGGGCTGATCGGCCTGTTGGCCTATGCCGAACTTCCCTACACGTTGAAGATGTTCTGGGCGCCGGCCCTGGATCGCTGGCCACTGCCCTGGCCGGATCGGCGTCGCGGCTGGTTGCTGGTGGTGCAGCTGGCGTTGGTGGCGGTGATCGGCGCCATGGCCCTGCTGCGGCCCAGTCAGGCCTCGTCCGCCAGCCTCTGGGCTGTCGGGGCGATGGCCCTGCTGCTGGCCGTGGTGAGCGCCACCCAGGACATCCTGGTGGATGCCTACCGCACGGATCTCCTGCCTCAGGAGGAGCGGGGCGCCGGCGCCGCCGCCGCCAACCTGGGCTACCGGGCCGCCATGTTGGCCATCGGCGCGGGGGGCTTCATCCTGGCGGGGCAGCGGGGCTGGCCCCTGGCGTTCGCCGGCTCCGCCGGCCTGATGGCCCTGGTGCTCCCCTTCACCCTCACCGCCCCGTCCGTTCCCCCCCTGGCCCACCAGGTGACCAGCCTGAGCCAGGCGGTGGTGGGTCCGGCGCGGGAGTTTCTGGGCCGCACCGGCGCTCCCCGCGCCGCCATGCTCCTGGCCCTGATCTTGCTCTACCGCTGGCCCGACGGGCTGCTGAACGTGATGGCGGTGCCCTTTCTGATTCAGCAGGGGTTCAAGCCGGAGGTGGTGGGGTCCGTACTGGCGGGCTGGGGGATCGTGGCCACCATCGCCGGCACGGTGGCGGGCGGGCTGTTGTTCGGCCGCCTCGGGTTGAACCGGTCGCTGTGGGTGTTTGCGGTGGTGGGCGCCTTGGGCAATCTGTCCTATTGGGCGCTGGCTGCGTTTCATGGCGGGATGCCCGCGTTGCTGGCGGCCGTGGGCCTGGAAAACCTGGGCGGCGGGTTGGTGGGCGCGGCGTTCGTGGCCCTGCTGATGAGCCTCTGCAATCCGCGCTTTTCCGCCACCCAATACGCCCTCCTCTCCGGCGTCTACGCCCTCAGCCGCTCGATCCTCTCCGGCCAGGCGGGCTTCGTGGCGGAGGGGGTGGGCTGGAGTTGGTTCTTTCTGCTCAGCGTGGCTTCCGCCCTGCCCGCCTTTTTGTTGATGACCCGCCTCACGCCCTGGAATGGCCGCGGTGTGCGCGGCGCCTATGACCCTGCCCGCGATGACTGACGCCGACCGTCGCCTGGCCGCCATCGCCGCCATGTTCTCGGGCGGCGACGGGGTGCGGGCCGTGAGCCCCCTGGGCCGGGGCAACATCAACACCACCTACCTGGTGGAGCTGGCGGAGGGGGAGCCCTTTGTGCTGCAGCGCATCAACACGGCGGTGTTCCCCCAGCCGCGGCGGGTGATGGGCAATCTGCTGGTGGTGGCCCGCCATGTGGAGCGGCGCCTTGGCTCGGCGCCGAGCGGCGAGGGGCGGCCCTGGGTGTTTCCCCGGGTGCTGATCAGCAGCGGCGGTGATCCCTGGTTCGAAAGCGAGGGGGAGTTCTGGCGCGCCATCAGCCACGTGCCCTCCACCACCTCCCCGGACCAGCTGGACACGCCCGCCCAGGCCCGAGAGGTGGGCTACGGGCTCGGGCGCTTTCATGAGCTGCTCCATGACCTGCCCTGCGACCAGCTCGCCGACACCTTGGAGGGCTTTCACCTCACGCCCCTCTACGTGAAGCACTACCGCGCTGTGGCGCGATCGGCGTCCACTGCGGGCCGGGACGGGGAGCGGGAGGCGTGGGCGCATCGGTTCATCGCGGAGCGAGCGTCCTGGGCGGGGGTGCTGGAGGAGGCGAAGGCGGCGGGGGAGCTGCCCCTGCGGCCGATCCATGGCGACCCGAAGGTGAACAACGTGCTGCTGGATGCGACGAGCGGCCAGGCCGTGGCCCTGGTGGATCTCGACACGGTGAAGCCCGGCCTGGTGCATTACGACATCGGCGACGCCCTGCGCTCCGGCTGCAATCCCCTGGGGGAGGAGACCACGGCGTTCGAGGCGGTGCGCTTTGACCTGGGGCGATGCGAGGCGCTGCTGGAGGGCTATGGCGCAGCGGCGCACCGGTTTCTCTCCCGGGCGGACCATCGCTATCTGTTTGCTGCCATCCGCCTGCTGAGCTTCGAGCTTGGCGTGCGCTTCTTCACCGACCATCTGGCCGGCGATGTCTACTTCCACACCCAGCGGCCTGGCCACAATTTGGATCGCGCCCTGGTGCAGTTTCATCTCACCGCGAGCATCGAGGCGCAGGAGCGGGAGATTCGGGGCCTGCTGAGGCGGATGCGGGAGGTCCGATGAGCCAGGCCAGGCGCGACTGGAGGTTGGTGCCTTTCGGGCAGAGCCCTGACGCGTTGGGATTGGGGCTGGAGGGACACCTGGAGCGGGTGGGGGCGCGGCTGCGGGTGACGTATGTCCTGCGTGGTGATCTGGCCTCGGTGGTGGTGCCCGCTGCGACCGTGATGGGTCCGCAGAGGGCGGATGGGCTGTGGGAGCACACCTGTTTCGAGCTGTTTCTGGCGGCGGAGGGAGCGGCGCTCTATTGGGAGGTCAACCTGGCCCCCAATGGCGATTGGAATCTCTACCGGCTGGCGGGCTACCGGCAGGGTCTGGCGCCCGTGGCAGATCGGGAGACGTTGCCGTTTTCGCTGGACCGTGGGCCGGAGGCGCTGCGGCTGTCGCTGGATCTGCGACTGCCTGAGGAATTGGTCTTGGCCTGCCGAAGTCGGCCCTTGCGGCTGGCCGTCACGGCGGTGATCGAGCAGACCGGTGGCGCGCTGAGCTACTGGGCGCTGGCCCATGGGGGGGCGGAGGCGGATTTTCATCGGCGCGAGGACTTTTTGTTGCGGGTGGAGCCGGAGCGTTTGTTGGGGGGTTGATTCTTTGGGGAAGACTCCCGAAAAGCAAGACATTCACGATGCGAAAACAGGACTTAGCTTCCGCTTTCCATGGTGATCTCTTTTCGTTCCTGAATCTTCAAAAGAGCTGAAACAATCAGCCTGGCTGAAGGTATGGCCCAAGAACCAGATGCAGAAGCCGGTAGCCAAGGAATGCTTCAATGCAGAGATCTTTACCCGCTTCTGATCCTGAGCGTTGAAGCATCGGGAAGACGAGGATGACCAGGCCCGAGCCAAAGGCCAAGTGGTCTTGCATGAGCAGACCAACGACGGACGTAATGCAAACTTGTATCTTGTAGGAAAATTGATTGCCATATCGACTGTTTATCCCATACCAGCCGAAGCCCATGATGGTTTATAGGTTCATGGTCGTTGGCTACGCAAATCTAAGGTCGTTTGGCAAGCATTGACAGAATTCCCATTGCTCTCAGAACTTTGTGCTGAAGGCTCACCATCTGAATCCACAGCCGATCTTGAGGATTTATGGGAAGATAATGAATCATATCTGTCATCGAGCCTTTCTTATCTATCTGATTTCAGGAAAAGACTGATCATTGCAAAGCTTCTAATCTCATTATAGCCCTATGGTATGAATGAGCTACTCGTTGTCATCACGAAAGCCTAGTGCAGCTCGTAGCCTCAGCTCTCTTGATAGCCCGTCTAGATCCTGAGTCAGATTCATATCAGCAACACCTGCCATCCTTAACACTCTTGCAATTGCCTCTAGACTTGTAAAGGGTAACTCAATCTTTATCAAATACCAGAATCTATCATTATCCTTTAAATAAGCATTCATCGCAAATGCCCCCAACCCAGTATCTTCTTTGGGAGGAGGATAAGCAGATTTAGCTTCGTAGGCGCGAAGGCTGTGTAATGTGAATCTACTTAAATGAGATCCAACCCGAGCAGATATATGACTCGGTATCAATGGCAGCGGATACATCCAATATTCTTTTTTGAACCACAGGTCGGGATTCGATAACTCTCTTTCGTGGTCATGAATCTTCCGCTTCCTCCTAAGTAAATGGTTTTTTAACTGTCTGGATGATCTCTCTTCAATTAGTCTGACGTCCTTAAAGAAGTCTCTTCTCATGCCTTGCACTTTTCTCCGCCGGCTGGCGATATTACGAATAGGCGATGGATATAGGCATTCGGTTGCTGTTTCCATAAGACGTCTTGGCTCAAGCATCCATACAACAGCATTCTTAGTTCTATCAATTATCTTTTTGGGGTTTGAAAATAGCTGTGTTGCATCTTGGGTCGCATAACTTAGGGCAATTAAGCTTCCTTTTGTCCAATCCAGAAGCCTAGAGGGGATACTATGGTGTCGCATAATATAGTTCCACTCGATCTCATCATTAGGCATAGTGCCGCCCAAGAATGGTCTGCCAAACCTAGTGAAGCGATCGTAATAGTACTCCTCCAGGTCAAAGATTCGATCATAAAGTTTGTAGTACTCACAATCGGACCATTCTCGTGCAAGACTAGTGTGGCGACCCGCAAGTAGCGTATAATGGTTTAATCTCTACAAGAGGATCGCTTCAATGCCCAGAGGACGCCAACTTAAACCGCTGGTTCTTAGTGATGACGCTCGTCTTGAGCTGCAATCAATTGCCAACTCAAG
>JBKDSZ010000107.1:0-3796 GCA_046340375.1 Cyanobacteriota bacterium
GCTTAAACAGAATGCAAGAGTACCTGAGAAAGGTTTAAGCATCCCTAGCTATAGCTATATTTATTGCAGGCCCGGCAGGAGACTGCCGTTTTTTTATGAGTCACCATCTGTTCCTCAATAGGTGATTTTTCGAGGTGCCCTCCATTTTATCACAGTGAAGGCCAGCTGCCAAGCTTCTTGAAACATATTAGACCTTGTTGAATCATCTCAAATCTCGTTGACTTGATCCAGTCTGAAAATATTACTGATATGCCCCTGGCTTGGAGCAAGATAGAACATGATCGATCATCAGTGGAGTTGACGGTACCTTGTTGGAGGCATGAGATTGACATCATTGTTTCCATGGAGGTGAGAACGTGACTCACAGTCAGCAAGAGTATCCATCAACGCGCAATTGCAGGATTGCCTGCGGAGATGGCATTCCACCAATGTCGTGGAATAAAGACGGAGAGTTGGACGTAAAGGCATGCAGGCCGCTGATCGAGCAACTCTGGGGATCGCATGCTGTTGTAATTGCTGCAAGACAAGACAGAGCCTCTGCATTTTGGTAACGCGGGTCTTGATGAATACCTGAATCAGATTGGTAGCCATAACAACAGGGTGTTAAGGAGGCTGATCCAGCACGGCTTCCTTCACACCCTTAGAATAATTCATAAGACTCTCAGCTTACATCTGAACTGGTTTCCCAGGTTGATTTCCATGATTAGCAGGGCCTCATGAGCAGTAATTTGATTAAGCTAGTAAGAAGCGGTAGGCCTTGGCTTAATTTCTTGAATATGGATCCCTTGCGGATGTTCCCTGGAGGCTAACCCTAGAGTCCAGATTCTCAAGGATGGATTGAAACCACAAAACCCGATGCGTGATTTAAACACAGACATACTGGCTGTCAGCCAAGGTGTGTTGAATTTCACCCCTGGTAAACCATCGCACGTGCAGAACATCTTTTGCGCTCCCGCTCTCCATGTTCCCCTCCCGACTGGGCGAACTGCTTCAGCGCTCTATACCTCTAACGGCAGCACAAAAGTCTCCCGACGGCCTGGACCTCAACACCCTGCTGATCCCCCGCCTCCTAAGCACGTTTATCATGCGGGTATGGGGCCAGCGGCTCAGGCACTGGGGCGTGCCCCACAGCGACCTGCTGCTGGTAGACCGGGCGATCGAGCGCCGGCACGGTCAGCTGCTTGTGGTGGTCCACTGGGGCAAGTTTCTGCTGCAGCCCCTGGAGGCGGAGGCCAGCAACTGGCGGCCTTGGGGCCATGGGATTAGGCACTGCCGCTCGATCCGGAGAATCAGTTGGATGGCGGCCTCTTTGGTGTGGCAGCGGCGGCGGTGCATCACATGCTCCCCCGCCGGGCGCTGCAGCCCGGGGGCAGATCAAGACTCGCCAGCTCCGATAAGCTCCAGTGATGGAGTGCCAAAGGCATGCCCCGCGTCCAGATCTTCCTCTCCATCGTCAGCGCTGAATTCCTCAGCTACAGGGAGCGTTTGCGCCATCTGCTCACGCGGCCGGATGTGGAGGTGAAGGTGCAGGAAGACTTCATCGTGACGGGCAATGAAACCTTGGAGATGCTGGATCGCTACATCCAGGGCTGTGAAGGGGTGATCCACCTGGTGGGCGACATGACGGGGGCCATGGCCAAGCCGCAGTCGGTGGCGGCCATCGCCCAGCGCTATCCCGAGTTGGCCAGCCGTTTCCCGTTGGCGGAGTACCTCCAGCCCGATGGCCCATCCCTGAGCTACACGCAGTGGGAGGCCTGGCTGGCGCTGCACCACGGCAAGCCGCTTTTCATCACCACCCCGACGCCAGAGGCACCACGGGATCGGGGCTTCTTGCGTGAGACCAGCCAACAGGAGCTGCAACGGGCCCACTTGAACCGGCTTCGCGGGGTGGGCCGGTATCCCGGCACGGTGTTCACCGGGCGGGAACACCTGGCGGCGGAGGTGCTTCGCTCCTTTGTACTCGATTTGTTGGTGAAGGCGGGGTTGAGCCCCAATCTCTACACCCCCCATAACCTCCCAGATCGAACCACCAGCCCCGATCGCTTCGTGGGGCGGGAGGCTGAACTCCAGCGCCTGGCCGAGCTCCTGGCCCCGGAAGGCAGCCGGGTGTACCTCTCCGGCATGGGCGGTGTGGGCAAGAGCGAGCTGGCCCTCCAACACGCTTACGACCACCTGGAGCACTACCAAGGCGGCATCGTTCGCCTCGATGCCCGCCAGGGCTTGGTGGCGATGGCCTCCCAAGTGCTGAGCTTCGTGATGGGCACGTTTCCGGCGGTGAACCTGCCAGACGACCAGAGCAAGAGCCCCATCGAGCTGCTCCCCTTGTGTTGGAACCAGTGGCCAGCGGGAGCCACTCCCCCGGAGCCGGTGCTTCTGATCCTGGATGACCAGCGGGGCGATGCGGAGGGCTACGCCGCTGAGCGGCAGTTGTTGGCGGGCCTGCCGCCGCGCTTCCGGCGGTTGATCAACCAGCGGGAACCCGCCCCCACCGGCGCCAAGGCGATCGATCTGCCCCTGCTCCAGCGGGAGGCTTCCCTGGAGCTGTTAGCCCTGCAGGCGGGCGAGGGAGGCCCTGAACGGCTGCAAGCCGAACCCCAGCCGGCGGATGGCCTCAGCGAGGAGGTGGGCGATCTACCCCTGGCGCTGGTGCTCCTCGGCGCCCGGCTGGCGGAGAGGCCTGATCTGCGGCTGAGCTTCCTTCTGGAGGAGTTGCGAGCCAAGGGCGCGGAAGCCAAGGCGTTGCAACAGGCACATCCGGAGCTGGGCGCCCAGCGGGGGGTGGTGGAGGCGCTGCTGATCAGTTGGGAGCCCCTCTCGCCGGCGGCCAAGAGCCTGGGGGTTTTGCTCGGCGTGATGGCGCCGGCGGTGATCCCCTGGGAGCTGGTGGAGGCCTGCCGTTTGCCGGAGCAGGAGCTGGAAGAGGGCAGCGCCTTTGGGGAGCAACAGAGCGAACTGAGGCGGGCGCAACTGTTGGAGTGCCTGGGGGAGGGGATGTACCGGCTTCATCCGCTGGTGCGGCAGTTCATTCGGCTGCAGAGCCGGGATCAGGAGGCAGTGGCGACCGTCTGGCGTCGGCAACTGGCGGCGGCGGCGTCCCAGATCTGCCGGGAGCGGATTCCACAGACGCTCACCCTGGCGCAGGTGGAGATGTTGGAGCCTGTGTTGTCCCACATCCGCCAGGTGGCGGAGCACGGCGCCGGGGAGCTGAACGAGGAGGATTTGCTCTGGCCTTTCACGGGGCTGGCTTTGGTGGCGGAGCATCAAGCCGTCTATTCGGATGCCCGGCGGTGGCATGAGCAGGGTCTGACGGAATGCGAAGAGCGGCTGGGGCCAGAGCATCCGGGCACCGCCACCGCCCTGAACAACCTGGCGGCGCTGCTGCAGGCCACCAACCGCCTGTCGGAGGCGGAGCCGCTGATGCGCCGTGCCCTGGCCATCGCTGAGGCCAGCGATGGCAACGATCACCCCAATGTGGCCACCGCCCTCAACAACCTTGCGCAACTGCTGCAGGACACCAACCGCTTGGAGGAGGCAGAGCCGCTGATGGTGCGCGTTGTGGAAATCGTTGAGGTCAGCTATGGCAAAGATCACCCCAATGTAGCCCCTGCCCTTAATAACCTCGCGCTGCTGCTGAAGGCCACCAACCGTGTGGAGAAGGCAGAGCCGCTGATGCGCCGTGCCCTGGCGATCGATGAGGCCAGCTATGGCAAAAACCATCCCAAGGTGGCGAGGGATCTGAATAACCTGGCGGTACTGCTGCAGGCCACCAATCACCTGGTAGAGGGGGAGCCGTTGA
>JBKDSZ010000108.1:0-8272 GCA_046340375.1 Cyanobacteriota bacterium
GGCCAGGTCGATGAAGCCCGGATCCTGATGGGTGAACCCGTTGTGATCCTGGCGCCACACCGTGGAGCTGATCAGGCAGGTCCAGGGACCGATGGGGGCCCGCCAGGGGGCATGCAGATTGCAGGTCTCCAGCCATTTGGCGTGCTGGTTGAACATCGAGGCGATCACATGGGCAAAGGCCTCATAGGTGTGGAAGAAGCCATAGCGGCCGGTGAGCAGATAACCCTCCATCATCCCCACCAACGTGTGTTCGCTCAACATCTCCACCACGCGCCCATCTCGACTCAGCTCACTGCCGTTGAGATCCTCCGGCAGAAACTCCTCCATCCACACCTTTTTCGTCTGCTCATAGATGGCGTGCAGCCGGTTGGAGGCCGTTTCATCCGGGCCGAACACCCGCAGGTTGCGGGGATTGCTGGCGATGGCGTCGCGCAGCAACAGGCCCAGGGGGAAGGTGTTCGACTCCTCCGTGGCGCCGGGGGCCTCCACGGGCACGGCATAGGGCTCCAAGGGGGGGAGCTGCAGGGGACGGCGCAGCAGACCGCCATTGGCATGGGGGTTGGAGCCCATCCGCCGCTCGCCGTGGGGCGACAGCTGGCGCAACTCCGGAATGAGGGTGCCGTTGGCGTCAAACAGCTCCCAGGGGCGGTAGCTCTTCAGCCACTCCTCCAGCAGCCGCAATTGCTCCGGATCCTTGTTCGGCGCCGTGAGGGGCACCTGGTGGGAGCGCCAGAACCCCTCCACCTTGTTCTCCCCCACCGCCTTGGGGCCGGTCCAGCCCTTGGGGGAGCGCAGCACGATCATCGGCCAGTGGGGCCGCTCCACCCGGCCGCTGGAGCGGGCATCGCGGCGGATTCCCAGGATGCGGCCGATGGCGGCGTCCATGGCGGAGGCCATGGCGCGGTGCATCGGCATTGGATCGCTCCCCTCCACAAAGATCGGCTCCCAGCCGTAGCCCCGCAGCAACTGGGCCAGTTCGTCGTGGGGAATGCGGGCCAGCAGGGTGGGGTTGGAGATCTTGTAGCCGTTGAGATGAAGCACCGGCAGCACGCTGCCATCGACGATGGGGTTGAGAAACTTGTTGATGTGCCAGGAGGTGGCCAGGGGTCCCGTTTCCGCCTCTCCATCACCGACGCAGGCCAGGGCGATCAGATCCGGGTTGTCGAACACCGCGCCGCAGGCGTGGGAGAGCACATAGCCCAACTCGCCCCCCTCATGGATCGAGCCGGGCGTTTCTGGCGTGCAGTGGGAGCCGATGTGGCCGGGGAAGGAGAACTGCTTGAAGAACCTCCCCATCCCCTCGCAGTCCTGGCTCTTGTCGGGATAGATCTCGCTGTAGGAGCCGTCGAGGTAGGTGGGCGCCAACACACCGGGAGCGCCGTGGCCGGGCCCGGAGAGATAGATCATGTCCAGGTCGTGATGGCGGATCACCCGGTTGGCGTGGGCCCAGAGGAAGGCCTGGCCTGGACTGGAGCCCCAGTGGCCGAGCAGTCGGTTCTTGATGTGTTCCGGACGGAGGGGGTCCCGCAGCAGGGGATTGGCCTGCAGGTAGATCATGCCCACAGCCAGGTAGTTGGCCGCCCGCCACCAGGCGTCCGTCAGGGCCAGTTCCTGCTCAAGGTCGGCGATCGGCGTTGCCGTCGCGGGCCGTCCCGGGTTGGCAAAGGGCTCGGTGCTGGTCATGGAGAGGGGACGGTCCCGGCCAAGGCCTCCGCATTTTGCCCGCTGGATTGAGGATGGCGCCGTGTTCCTCCGCTCCACCGGGGTGGGAGCCTCGATGTTTCTGTATGTAACCACCATCACAAGCCG
The DNA here is from genome assembly GCA_046340375.1 of Cyanobacteriota bacterium. Classification (GTDB taxonomy): domain Bacteria; phylum Cyanobacteriota; class Cyanobacteriia; order PCC-6307; family Cyanobiaceae; genus Cyanobium. The sequence continues at coordinate 1,810 of JBKDSZ010000108.1, forward strand.
GTGATCCTCCGGGTCCTAGGCGTGTCTGTGATGTCCTTCGGAGGTCGCATGTCCAAAAAGAAAGACAAGCCGCACGCGTTCGCATCCGACCTGCCTGACCCCGACCCGTTGCTGGAGGGAGCCAACAGCGGACAAGAGGCCGAGGGACCTCTGGAAGAGCCCTATCGCCCCTCACCGATCCTGGATGAACTCAGCGCCTGCTCCGAAGGCCGGCCGCCGAAACTCGACCGTAAATTTTATGAAAAGGAGTTGGGACGGCTGCAGGTTGAGCTGGTGAAAATGCAGTATTGGATCAAACACGTGGGCTATCGCTTGCTGGTGATCTTTGAGGGGCGGGATGCTGCCGGCAAAGGGGGCACGATCAAGCGCATCACCGAACCGCTCAACCCCCGCGGCTGCAATGTGGTCGCCCTCGGCACCCCCACGGATCGGGAAAAAAGCCAGTGGTATTTCCAGCGCTATGTGGGGCACCTGCCGGCGGGAGGGGAGATCGTTCTGTTCGACCGCAGCTGGTACAACCGGGCTGGGGTTGAAAAGGTGATGGGCTTCTGCGACAAGCGGCAGGTGGCGGAATTCATGTTGTCGTGCCCGGAATTCGAGCGGATGCTCGTGCGCAGCGGCATCACCCTGATCAAATACTGGTTTTCCGTTAGTGATGAGGAGCAGGAAGAACGTTTTCGCTCCCGAATCAAGGATCCCGCCCGCCGCTGGAAGCTGAGCCCCATGGATCTGGAATCGCGCGATCGCTGGGTGGAATTTTCCAAGGCCAAGGATGAGATGTTTGCTCACACCAACATCCCCGAGGCCCCCTGGTTTACCGTGGAGGCGGATGACAAGCGCCGGGCCCGGCTGAACTGCATCCGACACCTTCTCAGCAAAGTGCCCTATGAAGACATGACGCCGGAACCGATCAAGCTGCACCCTCGCAACAGCGGTAGCGAGTATCAACGCCCCCCCCGGAGCGAGCAGTTCTTCGTCCCCAACGCCTACCCCTGGAGCCAGAGCACCCTCTGAACGCTCTGGGCTGAGGGCGCCACCCCGGACCCACCGGCGGCGGCGGCCTGGGCGGGTGTGGCCGTCTCGGGGCTCAGGGGGTGGGCCTGTGGGGAGGCAGGGGGCAGAGGAGGAGATCCGGCTGACGAATGGTGCGCCAGCTGCCGCACCCGGTGCTCACCTCCAGGCCGATGGAGGTGTGTCCAGCCCCCGGACCCCTGCTCTCCAGCCAGCTGATCGCGTCCGCCAGGGCCTCATCGACGCTTTCATAGCGGCCATCGATCTCGGGATGGGGTTGCTGCAGGCTGTCAATCAAGCGGTAGTCGCGCTGGGACAGGGCTCGGGCGGGCCACGGGGCTTGCGCGGAGGACGGATGCGCTGGCCAGTGGGGGGACGGTGGAAGCGACATCAGGATCTCCAACATGGGAATTCATCCTTGAGCCCCTGCTCCCGGCAGAGTGTCTTGCGCGACACCAAATGATGTGACGAACCCCTCTTTTCTGTGTGCGCTTGTGACAGAGTCAAGGCCAGCTGTAAAGCTCAGGTCTTGAATCTTCACTGTGGCGTGGTCCCATGAAGAGGCTGTCGCCATCGTCCGACGGCACGCAATCCGCCCCCAACAGGCCCAGCCGCCGGGTGTGTTTCGGATGCTCCGCCGTGTAGCCATTCAGCAGTCCCACCTTCCGCCAGCGGCCACGCCCACCCCTGGCTCCCGCACAGCTTTTCGTCGGGACCCTGAAGGTGCGTTCTGCAGTCGTCGCGCAGCAGACGGCCACCCCCTCCAGGCACACCAGATTCCCTTCAACCGCCTCCAAGCGCACCAGATTCCCCTCAACCGCCTCCGGCGTCGCCGCCCGGGGCTCCGGCTGCAGCGACGCCTGGATGCGATACATCAATGCCACCCGTCTTGCCGCCATGCACTCCGGCCCGTCTTCGCCACCGGTGCGCCCCGGCGGCTGGGTCGCCGCCGCCCTGGCCCTGATCGCCACCCTCCACTACGTCGGGTGGCCGAGCGGCTGGCTGCGCCGCGGGGTGGTGCATGTGGCCCCCGACGGATGGGACGGCTTCACCGGAGCGTCGCATCGCTTTGCCGTGCGCAGCCTCCAGCGGGCGGCCGACCTGGCCGAACCCGGAGACACCATCCTCCTCTGGCCCGGCCTCTGGCGGGAATCGGTCCACCTCCGCCGCGGGGGGCGTCCCGGCCGACCCCTGGTGTTGCGCGCCGCCCTGCCGGGGCGCGCGGTGATCAGCGGCGCGGCCGACCCCGCAGTGATGGCGGCCTGGCGCTGGCGGCCCCTGGGCGGCTCCCTCTGGACCACTCCCGTGGCCTGGCGCGTGGATGGCCTCCGCTGGCAGGGCGTGGCGGCCTATCGCAGTCGCTCCCTGCCCCAGCTGCGTCGGATCTGCGGGCGGCCCGGCGCCTGGCCCGCCTTTCACTCCGGCCCGCAGCGGCTCTGGCTCTGCCTGCCGGACGGGCAGCCGCCCCGGCTGGAGGCCCTGGAGGTGCGACGGCCCATGCCCCGGCGCCTGCGTTCCGGCGGCCATCAGGTGGCCAGCCTCTGGATCGAAGCGCCCCATGTGGAGGTGCGGGATCTGCGCTTTGATTTCGTTGTGATGGCGGCGATTCAGCTCTGGGACACCCACGATGTGCTGCTGGAGGGCAACCACTTCGTGGACGCGGATGTGGCGATCAATGACAACCCCTCCCTCCACGGCCCGCGTCAGGTCACGGTGCGCCGCAACTTCCACACCTGCCGGCCCCTCGCGGAATGGCGGCGCCAGGACTGGTTGACCTGGAAGGAGGTGTATGCCTATTCCAACTGCTCACTGGTCTGGTTGCGGGGCAGGGGGATCGTGGTGGAGCGCAACGTGATCAGCCAGTCCGGCGATGCCATCAAGCTGTCGCCGGAAGGGGGCCGCAACCGGGCCAACCACAACCTGATCGTGGACACCACCGACGACGCTTTTGAATTCGACGGGGCCGCCCGCGAGCTCAGCGTGAGCGACAACCTGCTCGTCAATCCGTTCGTCGCCCTGGCGCCGAGTCCAGTGACGGTCGGGCCGGTGCGCATCGCCCGCAACACGGTGTTGCAGTTTCCAGCCAGCGCACCCGCGGCCCATGGCGTGCTCCTGAAGCTCATGGGGGGGCCCATACGGCGGGTGAGCCTGCGGGGCAATGGGTTTGTCGGGTCGCGGCTCGCCTTTGGCCAGGCGGATTCCCCGGTGAGCGGGATGGCGATCGACGCCAATGGCTTCGCCACCCTCAATCCGCCCCTGGAGGGCCTGGCCCAGGCGGGGCAGATCCGCTGGCGTGCCAATCGCTTCCTGCGCCTCTCCCCGCAGCGGTGGCGAGAGGCGGAACGGCACCCCGCCGCGGTGGCGGCGATCGGGGTCCGGCCCGTCGCCCTTGGTCCGGTCGGCCCCGCCTGGATGGACCTCGACCGCGATCCCGCCGCCGCCTCCCTCCGCCCGGTTCTGCGGGGCCCCTGGCTGATCCGATGAGCCCCACGCCGCGCCTCCGGAGCGCCCTGGCCGGGGCGGCTGCGGGCCTGGCCGGGGCCCTGCTGGTGGCGGTGCTCCTGGCCCTGCTCCTCGCGCCGCTCAGCCTGGATCAGCCCCTGGAGCCCGGCGAGCTGCTGGGATGGGGCCTGCGCTGGGGAGGGGTGATGGCGGTGGCGTTGGGCGCGGGAGCGGCTGCGGGACCGGCACCGCCCGCGCCTCCCCGGGGCGCCGTGCGGGTGATGGCGCTCACGGCCGCGGGGGTGGTGGCCCTGTGCCTGGGGGGGGCGGGGCTGGCGGTGCTGGCCGTGCGCACGGGGTGGTGGGCCAGCACCTGGGAGCTGCCGCACCGCTCCGGCCATGCCGCTCGCCTGGTGGTCCTGCGGGGGGCGTGGATCAGTGGCCTGCCCGCCGCCGCCCTGGCCGCTTGGACCCTGGCCCGACAGCGGCGGCGGGGACGCCATGGATGAGAAGCGGGAGCGGCGGTTGGATCAGGCCACCGGACTGCTGATGGCGCTGCTGGCGCTGGCCGTGGCGCTCAACGGCCTGCCCTTCTGGGCGCGGCGGGTGGGCCTCTTCGACCGGGACGCTCATGCCCGCGATGTGGCCCGGTTCTGCGTTCCACCCCCGCCGGCCTGGTGGCGCCCCGCCACCTGCCGCCCCCACCGCCTGGCCGACCCCGGCCCCCCGCCGCGGTTCGAGCGGATCGGGGTGGAACGGCTCTATCGGCTCGGCCCGGGGGAGTGGACCCTCAAGCTGCTCCGGCAGGCTCTTCCCCCCTTGCTGCTGCTCGGGTCGGCTGTCCTGGCGGGCACCCACCGGCCGCTGCCCGCGCCTGGCGCCCTGTGGCCCCTGGCCCCCCTGCTCCTGTCCACCCTGCTCTCGGCCGCGATCAGTCTGCCGCTGGATGGGCCCCTGGCGACCCTGGTGGCGGGGCTGGGGTCGCTGTGGATTCCCCTGGCGGCGGTGGCGGGCTGGCTCGCCACGCCCCGCCGCTGGCCCTGGCTGGCGGATGGCGCCGCCTCTCTGGTGCTCCTCCAACTGCCCGTCCTGGCGCTGGAGGCCATGCGGGGGCTCCCCCTGCCCTTCGGCGCCGCCGCCACTCCCTGGCTGCCCACCCGCCTCTCGGGCCTGATGAACCAGCCCAACAGCCTGGGGGGACTGCTGGCCCTGAGCGTGGCGCTCTGCGTGTCCGTCTCCCGGCGGCCCTGGCAGCGGTGGCCCCTGCTGCTCCTCGCCCTCGGGATGGCCCTGCTGGCTCGGTCCGGGACCGGTTTGGTGGCGTTGGCGCTGCTGGCGGGCGGGATGGGGGTGGCTCGGCTGCCCCGACGCGGCCGTCCCCTCACCCTCCTCGCCCTGTTGGTGGCCTTGACCCTGGCGCTGCCCGGCGGGCTGGGGCGGCCCGGTCTCTACCGCTCCCCCCTGGGCCGGGTGCGGGTGCTGCGCGTCTGGTGGACAACGCCGCTGTCGGTGAGGGAGCGCTGGCTGGGCTACGGCCTGGCGAGCCAGATCACTCCCCGCGGGGCCATGGCCCTGCGGCATCCCACCCTGGCGCTGCCGGGGGAGACGTCGAGGGCCCGGCAGCGGGGCCCCTCGGCGGACGGCCAGCCCCTGCTGCTCCTGGCCCAGGGGGGGCTGGTGGCCCTGGGGGCGTTCTACGGGCTGGTGGCCTGGTGCGCCTGGCGCGATCCGCTCCTGCGGCCGTTCTGGGGCGTGCTGCTGCTCGTCAGCTTGACGCTGAACATCACGGAGGTGTTCCCGCTGGGGATCTGGCTGGCGGTGGCGACCGCCCGGGCGCTGGGGTTGGGATGGAAGGCGCCCTCGGCCGGCTCAGTCGGGCAGTGACCAGGGGTTGAGGCCGAGATCGGCGCCGATCCGGTGGGCGCAGGCGAAGCCGCTGAAGGCCACCGCGTTGAGCCCCTGGCCGGGGAAGCAGGAATCGCCCACGCAGTAGAGCCCCGGCAGCCCGGTGCGGTTGAAGGGCATGGGGAGCAGGCCGGGCAGGCGCCGGGCGGGGATCGGGCCGTAGCTGCCGTCGAACCGGCCGAGGAAGCGGCGGTGGCTGCGGGGCGTGCCCACCTCCCGGTGACGGATGGCGGCGGACAGGCCCGGCAGCAGGGCCGCCTCCAGGCGGTCGATCAGACGCTGGGCGGCGTCCTCCTTTGCGGCCCGGTAGGCGGAGGGCGAGAGCCCTTGCCAAGGGGCCATGGCGCTGGGGGTGAAGGTGTGCAGGATGTGATGGCCGGCGGGGGCCAGGTCGGGATCCAGCAGAGTGGGAAGGGAGACGAACACCGTGCCCTGTTCGCTCTCCATGTCCTCCCAGCGCTCCAGGAGGAGATGATGGCAGGCCAGATCCTCGGGCACCACCGCCGCGTCGACGCCCAGATGGAGGGAGAGGAACGACTGGGAGGGCTTGTAGCGGCGGCGCCAGGCCCGTTCCGCCGCCGGGGTGTGGGCGGCGTCCACCAGGGGATGGGCGGCCAAGGCGTCGGTGCGGGTGCCTTGGCCGTCGGGAGTGTCGAGGCTGGCGAAGGTGTCCCAGCGGGTGGCGTTGCTGACGACACGGCGGGCGCGGATCTCCTCTCCGCTGGCCAGCCGCACACCCACGGCCCGACCGTTGGCGATCAGCACGTCGGTGACCCGGGCGCGGTAGCGGATGGCTCCACCATGGCTCTCCAGACCCGCCACCAGTTTCTGAGCGATCACCCCGACGCCGCCCCGGGGGTAGTTGATGCCTCCCGCATGGCGATCGGAGAACACCATGCCGGCGGTGATCATCGGCGATCGATCCGCGGGCAGAACGCACCAGCAGAAGCACTCCATCTCGATCAACTAGAGCAGCTCCTGATCGAGGATGTGACGTCGGGCGTCATCACCCAGATTCACCGGCAACCAGCGGGCCAGCCCCAAGCAGGCCAGGGGTGCCCGCGCAAACACCTTGGCCAGATAGGCCGGATCCTCCAACGACAAC
>JBKDSZ010000109.1:0-3030 GCA_046340375.1 Cyanobacteriota bacterium
AGATGGGATCGTCTTCGCTTCGGATTCGCGCACGAATGCCGGTGTCGATAACTTCGCCACGTTCTGCAAGATGACCGTCTTCGAGCAGCCAGGTGATCGGGTGATCATCCTGCTCAGCTCCGGAAGTCTGGCGGGAACACAGGCCGTGGTGACCCTGCTCCGGCAACGCACTGCGGCCACGGATGGAGCGTCGAATTTGTTGACGGCGCACACGATGTTTGATGTGGTCATGTTGGTGTCGGACGCCCTGCGTGATGTGGAGCGTCGCGATGCCTCATTTCTGGAGAGCGGTCCAGTGGCCTTCAATGCGTCCTTCATCGTGGGGGGTCAGCTCAGGGGGGAAGCGCCCCGGTTGTTCCGGATCTACTCGGAGGGAAACTTCATCGAAGCGGGAGACGATACCCAGTTTCTACAGATCGGCGAAACCAAATACGGCAAGACGATTCTTGACAGAGTGTTGACGCCAACCACGTCGCTGGCGGACGCCACGAAATGTGTTCTGGTTTCTTTCGATTCTACGATGCGCAGCAACCTATCGGTGGGGATGCCCATCGACCTTGTGTGCTATCAGCGTGACTCCCTGGAGGTCCACAAGCGCCGCCGCTTCCTTGAGGGTGACGCCGAATTCACGGCACTGAGCGCCAACTGGAGCGCCGGCATCTGCTCTGCCTTCCGTGATCTCCCCGAACTGAAATGGTGATCGACGACTGCCTGTAGGCAGTGCCCTTCCACGCCCTACGGTGAGACAAAGAAAGCTGTCGTGTCTGAACCGATCAGGGCCAGTCGATCAAGCTCTCCGGCTCAGGCCTGGTGCTGCCAATCGGAACAGGATTGTCATCACATGGCCGCAGCGATCACTGAGTATCGCTGGGCGCTCCCGGAGATGCCGGGGTGGTGGTACCGCCACGTGCAGCGTCATCTGCAGCTGAGTCAGGCGTTTGGCATTTGTATCGAGTAGGCCAAAGTCGCGAACCCGCGTGAGACAAAGCCCTATTCCTCCTGTTGGAACGAGGACTGCCCATGCCACGCTGAGGGCCTTCATGGCTCTCCCCCGTTAGCGTTATCCCAACGCCAGCCCCTGACCATGACCCTGGCCTCCCCACCCCCAGCCGCGCCGTCCGCCCAGGCTCCGCCGGAGCTGGCGCCAGAGCCATTGCGGCTTCCATGGGACCTGCGGCTGACGCCGGAGCAATTTGAACTGGTTTGCCGGGCCAATCCCGAGGCTGTGCTGGAGCTTGACGCCGATGGCCATCTCCTTGTTATGACGCCAACCGGCGGCGAGACCAGCAGTCGAAACAGCCGGCTGCTCCTCCAGTTGGGCTTGGCCCTGCCCCGCTGCGCGCTGGCCCTGAGACTGTTTGACAGCTCCGGGGGCTTCCGCCTGCCCGATGGCTCCGTGCTCAGCCCCGACGCCGCACTCTTGGCTGAGGAGCGCTGGAAAGCCCTCACACCAGAGCAGCGTCGCGGCTTCCCGCCCCTTTGCCCCGACCTGGTGGTGGAGCTGGCCAGCCCCAGTGACGATGGACCCCGCGGCGTGTCAGCCCTGAGGCGCAAGATGGACCTCTACCACGCCAACGGTGCCCGGCTGGGCTGGCTGCTGCTCCCGGAGGAAAGGGCGGTGGAGATCTGGCGCTGTGATCAGCGGGGGATGGCCGAGCGCTTGGAAAACGCGAGCCGCTTGGAGCCTGGCGAGGATTTTGCGGGCTTAGCGCTGGAGCTGGAAGAGCTCTGGGCGGTGTGAGGCCCGATCCCATGGTGTCAAGCGCCATGTCGGCCAAAAGCCGGGCGACGCAGGGCCAGGCCACAAAGGCGATCCTCTCACCGACGCGCAGATCCTTTCGTTGGTGGAGTCCCTGCCGGTGGACGCGACGGGTCAGCGTTGGGCGGACGCGGTTCGTCTGGCGGCGGAACTGGGCCTGCGGCCGATTGAATTGTTGCACCTTTCGGTGCGGCAGGACCCAGCGACGGGAGAGCGGTATTGGTGGTGCAGCTACCGCAAACGCAGTGGTGGCGGCGCCACCTTGCCACGCCGCCTGGAACCTCTCCCGCTCATCGCCAAGGACGGGACCGTGCAGCAATGGAACCTGTTGGAGCGCTGGCAGAAGAAGGCGATTCAACTGCCGCCGTTGGAGAGCGGCAATGGCGCGGCGGATTGCTTCAAGACCTATCTGAATCGCCAATCGGGGTGGTTGGCGTTGAAGGAGGAGCTGGCCGCCAAGGGCGAGCGGTTGGTGCCTTACAGCTTTCGCCATAGCTACAGCCTGCGCTGTCACCAGCGGGGCATCGATGGGGGATCGGCCGCTGCCGCCATGGGCCATTCCTATGAAGTGCATTGCCGCAGTTATCCCTGGGCCTCGGAGGCCGGTGTAGTGGCGGCATTTCGCCGGGCCAGGGAGCGGGTGGACAAGGCGTCCTGAAGCGGTGTTCAGAGAGCGTCCAGGAATGTCTCGATGTCGACTCGCGCCTGTTTCAGAACGCTGGCCAGGGTCCCAACGGCCAGATCACGGCGATGCAGGGGCACCACGCAGGTGACACCGATCAGGTCTTCTGTCGTCTGTTGGAGGGTCCGGCTACGGACCACATGGCTCCCTTTTTGGCGCACGACCCGGAAACCCAGTCGTTGCGGTGCGGCAATCACGACGTCGGCGGGCAGCCGAGGCAGCTTAGGCAACGTTCACCTCAAACGTTGTGAGCAGCCTTGGCGCTGGAACCGGACTGGGGCATTCCTCCAGGTAGAGCTCTGTCGCCTCCCGAAGGTTGGCCAGGGCTTCTTCAATGGTTTCCCCTTGACTGACCGAACCCACTTCGGGGCATTCCGCCACGTAGACGTCCTCTTCCCGATGGAGGATCGCCGTCAGGCGCTGCGTGAGGGTGGCTGCCATGGCTGAGGGATCAAGGCCACCACATTCTGACCGCCGTTTCAGAGACGCGACCGCCTTCACGGCCGCTCCTCTCCCCTCCCACCGTTCCCCCGAGGGCCAGACCAGCCAGGATGCTCAGACCCTGACCCACGGCGGTGTCCACCCGGTG
>JBKDSZ010000110.1:0-3943 GCA_046340375.1 Cyanobacteriota bacterium
ACACCCGTGTCGTGGATGTTCACATCTCCAGGCTGCGTTCCAAACTGGAGGATGATCCTGCCAACCCCGAGCTGATCCTCACGGCTCGGGGCACTGGCTATCTCTTCCAGCGCATCGTTGACTCCGTTGCCCCCGAAGGACTCTGACCATCTCCGATCCCCCGGGCGCCCGCCCCTGAGCCGGCGTCAACGGCAGAACCGCACGATCCGGCGGTTGGTGATCTGGTACAAGCGAAACGCCGCCGTCACCAGCCTGGTGGACACGGCCAGCGCCGCCGGCACCGTGGCCGGTGTGGCCACCTCCATGGCCGGGAGCATGGCCGGCACCGTGCTTCAGCCCCTTGTGATCGATCCCCTGCGACGGCTTCAGCAGGGATCGGGCGGGCCGGACGACTGGCCCACCATCGAGGATCGCGATCGCCTCTGGGTCGCCGTGGACGGGATGGGGGGCGACAACGCCCCGGGACCAATCCTGGAGGGCTGCCTGCGGGCGGTGCGGGTGCTGCCTCTGCGCATCCGCTTCGTGGCCGAGCCCGAGCCCCTGCGGCGGGCCGTGGCCAGTCTCGGCCTGGCGCAGCAGCTGGAAGACGCGAAGGCCAGTGGCCTGCTCCAGCTCGTGCCCAGCGGCGTTTCCGTGGGCATGGACGAGGAGGCCACCGTGGTGCGCCGAAAACGTGATGCCAGCATCAACATGGCCATGGACCTGGTGAAGGCGGGCCAGGCCATGGCTGTCTATTCCGCAGGCAACTCCGGGGCGGTCATGGCCTCGGCCATCTTTCGTCTCGGTCGCCTGAGGGGGATCGAGCGTCCGGCCATCGGCGCCCTGTTCCCCACCAAGGATCCCGCAGAGCAGGTGCTGGTGCTCGACGTGGGCGCCAACACCGACTGCAAGCCGGCCTGGCTGCATCAATTCGCCCTGTTGGGAACGATCTACAGCCGCGACGTGCTGCAGGTGCCCCAGCCGCGGGTGGGCCTGCTCAACATCGGCGAGGAGGAGTGCAAGGGCAATGACCTGGCCCTGAAGACCCATCCCCTGCTGATGGCCGATCCCCGCCTGCGCTTTGCCGGCAACTGCGAGGGGAGGGATGTGCTCTCCGGTGCGTTCGACGTGGTGGTGTGCGATGGCTTCACCGGCAACGTGCTGCTGAAGTTCCTGGAGTCGGTGGGCAGCGTGTTGTTGGATGTGCTGCGGGCTGAGTTGCCCCGGGGCCGGCGGGGGAAGGTGGGCTCCGCTTTCCTGCGCAGCAATCTGGTGCGCATCAAGAAACGGCTCGATCACGCCGAGCACGGTGGTGCTCTCCTGCTGGGCGTTGACGGCGTCTGCGTCATTGGCCACGGCAGCAGCAAAGCCCTGTCGGTGGTCAGCGCTCTGCGCCTGGCCCACTCCGCCGCCAGCCATCACGTCATGGACGATCTCCATGCCCTCGGCAACGAGGCGGCCCCCGCGGCCACCTGTGATTGACTGATCCGAACCGAGTGCCACGGGTGTTGGAGCACACTGTCAGCCCCCGCAATCCCTCCGATCTTCGGGGGGTGGCCCTTGTCGGCTCTGGACGGGGCCTTCCCAGCACCACCGTCAGCAATGACACCCTGCGTGCCCTGGTGGACACCTCCGATGACTGGATTCGCAGTCGCACGGGAATCGGCGCCCGCCGCCTGGCCGGGCCGGGGGAGTCCGTCACGTCCATGGCGTCGGAAGCCGCTGGCGCCGCCTTGCGCCATGCCGGTTGGGAGGCCGACCAGATCGATCTGATCATCTTGGCCACCTCCAGTCCGGACGACCTTTTTGGCACCGCTCCTCGGGTCCAGGCCGCCCTCGGCGCCCGCCAGGCCGTGGCCTTCGACCTCACAGCCGCCTGCAGCGGCTTCCTCTTTGCCCTGGTCACCGCGGCCCAGTACATCCGCGCCGGCAGCGCGCGCCGGGCTCTGGTCATCGGCGCCGATCAGCTCAGTCGCTGGGTTGACTGGAGCGATCGGCGCACCTGCGTGCTCTTCGGCGACGGAGCGGGTGCCGTGGCCCTGGAGGCCTGTTCCCGGGAGCAGGACGACCTTCTGGCCTTCCACCTCCGCTCCGACGGCAGTCGCCAGGCCTGTCTCACCCTCGCGCAGCGGGAGAGCGCTCGGGAGTCGCCAGGTGGCTTCACCACCCAGGAGGGAGGCTTCCATTCGATCGCCATGAACGGCCAGGAGGTCTACAAATTCGCCGTGCGGGAGGTGCCCGTCGCCCTGGCCGTGGTCTTGAAGTCTGCGGGGCTGGAGGCCGGACAGATCGACTGGCTCTTGCTTCACCAGGCCAATCAGCGGATTCTGGACGCCGTGGCCGATCGCTTCTCTGTTCCGCCCGATCGGGTGCTCAGCAACCTGGAGTCCTACGGCAACACCTCCGCGGCCACGATCCCGTTGATGCTGGATGAGGCCGTGCGCGATGGACGGGTGCGGCCAGGCCATCTCCTGGCCACCAGTGGATTTGGCGCAGGCCTTAGCTGGGGGGCGGCGGTGATGCGCTGGTCCGGTCCGGCTGCCTCCGGCGCCGCCCCCGCCGCCCCCGCCGCAGCCTCCACGTAATCTCCAAGCCCATCAACGCGGGTGAGTTCCATGGCAGTGGCCTGGGTGTTTCCGGGGCAGGGATCCCAAAAGGTCGGCATGGCCGAGGCCGTGCTCTCCCTGCCCGGGGCTCGCCAGCGCTTTGCCCTCGCCTCGGAGCTTCTCGGCCGCGACCTGCTCGCCATCTGCTCCGCTCCGGGAGAAGGGGTGATGGACCTCAACGACACGCGCAACACCCAGCCGGCGCTGTTTGTGGTGGAGAGCCTTCTGGTGGATGCCCTCCGCGCCGAGGGGCGCCAACCCGCCCTCGTGGCGGGGCACAGCCTCGGGGAGTTGGTGGCCCTCTACGCGGCGGGAGTGTTTGATGCGGAGACGGGCCTGGCCCTCATGCGGCTCCGCAGCGAGCTGATGGCGTCCGCCGGCGGCGGTGCCATGACCGCGCTGATCGGCTTTGACGCCGAGCAGCTGCGGGAGCTGGTGGCCGCCACGGAGGGTGTGGTGATCGCCAACGACAACAGCGAGGCCCAGGTGGTGCTCTCGGGCACGCCGGAGGCGGTGGCGGCGGTCAGTGGAGCGCTTCGCTGCAAGCGGGCCATCCCCCTGGCGGTGTCCGGCGCCTTTCACTCTCCCTTCATGGCCGGGGCCGCGGCGGACTTCGCCACCGCCCTGGAACGGGTTCCTTTCGCTGACGCCTCCATGTCGGTGCTGAGCAACACCGATCCCACTCCCGAGCGGAGTGGCAACGCCCTCAAGGCCCGGCTGACCCGGCAGATGACCACGGGCGTCCGCTGGCGGGAAACCATTGCGTGCCTTCCGCAGCAGGGCATCCGCACGGCGGTGGAGATCGGTCCGGGCCAGGTGCTCAGCGGAGTGATCAAACGCGGCTGCCCCGGCCTGGAGACCGCCCAGGTGTCCACCGCGGCCGATCTGGGCCTGTGAAGCGCTCCCCGTTCTCCCACGCCCCCGAGCCCAACCTGCCCTACCGGCTGATGTGCTGGTTCATGGTGCTGCCGGTGTTTCGGCTCTTGCTGCGGGGGCGAACCGCCGGGCTCGCCAATGTGCCCGGCGAGGGAGGGTTGGTCGTGGTGGCCAACCACGGCTCCCATCTCGATCCCCCCATCCTGGGTTGCGCCCTGCGCCGGCCCGTGGCCTTCATGGCCAAGGAAGAGCTGTTTCGCGTGCCCGTGCTGGGGCCCGTCATCCGCTCCTGTGGCGCCTATCCGGTGGCCCGCGGCGCCGGCGATCGCGGGGCGGTGCGGGCCGCCTGCGAACGGATCGCGGACGACTATCCGGGCGGCTGGGTCACGCTGAAGGGCGATTACTACGCGGACCATCGCGAGGAGATCCTCGCCCGCGTGCGGCAGTGCGAGGCGCACGAGAAGGCCGAGCATCCCCTGCAA
>JBKDSZ010000111.1:0-2905 GCA_046340375.1 Cyanobacteriota bacterium
GGATCGGCTTCCGCGTTGCGATGCGGCCAGGCAAGCGCCGGGCCTTGCCGGATACCCCCGAGGGAAGGGTTGATGACCTGATCGAAACGGCCAAGGCACACGTCCGCGCCAAGGTGGAGCATCCGTTCCGTGTGATCAAACAGCAGTTCGGCTTTCAGAAGACCCGGCTGAGGGGCATGCTCAAGAATGGCTGCAAGGTGAAGGTGCTGGCAGCCCTCTCCAACCTGTTCATGGCGCGGCATGAGCTGCTATCCAGAACATGATTGGGGGCATGGTGTGCTCATTGGGGGCAAACAACGCCCCAAGTGAGCTAAATTAAGCCTCCAAATCGCCGAAATCGAGCTGATCCAAGCCTGATCGTCGTTCAAGATGTTCGTCAAGTACAAATCAAGGCCAGGTGGGCTCTTGAAGTGCTTGTTGTCCAGAGGTTCCCTAGCCTGTTGTGGCTTATGCTTTGAACAAAAAGGTTGGCCACATCTGCCGCTCTGAATATTTCTGCCAAGTCATCCACAATCCACTTTATTCTGTCATCAATATCCGGTCCGGCAATATAGGCAAACAACTTTCGGAGGAATGGATTAGTCTTTGGTATCAGCTCGGCTGCTTCCTTTCGGGAAAACGTATCTAAGTCAAGATCGTGGAGGCGAGCTGCAAACATTCCATACGCCAAGGTCTGCGCATATAAATCTGCAAACTCGTGAGGAGTAATGTCATGAATTAGTACTTGTCTAAAGCCATTAAGTTGGTTTCTAAGTTCAGTATTCTCATGTGATATGTCATCTTCGCTTAGCGCAGCACCCAAAACTTCTGCCAGAAGCTTTGCTTTTCCAGCCATCAGCTCTGCGAGCCTCTTAGGACTATTAATCTGTTGACCTACATAAGTGCAAAACTCTTTGATGAGAGTTTCAAATGTCTGGTAGTTGCTAGGTAACGGCTTGATCTTTCCGCCTTGAACCTCTGCAATCCGGACCCTCGCTACCAGCTCACCATCTCTGTATTGAAGAAAGTCTAAATAATCTGTAAAAATCAGATTGCCCAAGGAAGATCTGTATCTGTCGAACTGATTCTTATTGCCGCTCTTTTTCTTTCCTTCTAGGTCGTCGTCGCCAATATCTTTGGCTTCTATAAATCCAATTGGAATAGCATTCCTCGTGAGAATGTAATCTGGAGCCCCGCATGCCTGGCGCTTGGGTTCATTGGTTGCAGTTATACCGGGAGCCAAGGACTCGATCAACCTTTGCAGATCACCTCTAAATGTATGTTCAGTCGAATTGCCAAGGATATATCTCTTGTTGATCGCTTCTAGGTACGCAGATGGGTTGTTTTGTGTGGTCATTTGATCTCATGGCTTCCCAGGCTTGGCGTGAGTGTAGCTCGCTTCTGCCGTTTAGCTTGGGCTTTTAATTCTTCGATTTCATTTCCGTAGAACTCTTTATTGGATGGTTCCGAGAACCAGGGCCTCCCGGCCGGAGCCTTCCGAGAACCATTGATGCATCCAGTGGGCCATCCACTGAGATTCCTTGTACCACAACGAGTCTTCCCAAACGTCATCCTAAGATATCCGTGGTTCACGGATCCGAGAACCTACTGTTCAATATGTTACAGAGGCCTGAGTCCCGCCAAGTGGTGGAAATTCCCTGAGGCCTCAGCCCCGGCGTAGCCCAGGGCTGATTAAAAGTCTGTCCCAGGCGGGCTCGCCAAGAGGCTCCGTTTACGGTGTCCTTGGCGGGATTGCTGTGTCCCCTTGTCTGAATCCCTTTCTGCCGCAACCGATCTTGTGGTGATCAGTTTCTTGCGCGCCATCCCGGACATCCGAATGCGACGTGGGATCCGCATCCCGGCCTGGTATTTCCTTCTGGTCGCTGTTCTCGGCATCCTCAGCAGCTGCAAGAGCCTTCGTGATCTCGAGCGGTTCGCCATCCGCCACCACATCGCTCTCACCAGCTCACTGGGGATCGAGCTGCGGCGTCCGCCATCCGATTCGGCTTTCCGTTACTTCTTCCAGCAGATGGACGTCGCGGTGCTCTGTGCGGCCATCCGTGATTGGACGATCGCCCAGATCCCTGGTGGCGCAGAGGAATTGGACCAGCTTGTCTGCGACGGCAAAACCATGCGGGGTTCGATCCAAACCACCTCCAGCGGGAGTTCGACGTTCATTGCCCATGTCACCCTCTACTCCGCGGCAATGGGGGTGGCCATCAGCCAAGCCTGCTACGCCACTGGAGAGAACCATGAACGGGCTGTGCTGAAAACGCTTCTTGGCGAGCTGGATCTCCAAGGCTTGCTGATCCAAGCGGATGCCCTTCACACCCAGAAACCGTTTTTCAACAGCTCCAGGAGCAGGGCGCCGACTTCCTCCTGACAGTCAAGGCTAACCAGCGGACGCTGCATCGCCAGATCCAGCGTCAATTCGAAGGCAAACGTCAAATCCCTTTCCTGGCAACGGATCACGAGATCGGCCATGGCCGAGACATCACCTGGACCCTGCGAGCCAAAGAGGCGCCAGACCACATCCGCCAGGAGTGGGTCGGCACGAGCTGGATCGTTGAAGTCGTGACAACAGGTCGCCGCGACGGCAAGCCCTTCCAGGCCAAACACCTCTTTCTTACCAGCCTCCGCACAACCCCAGAAGCCCTGCTGCGACTGGCGAGAGACCGCTGGAGCATTGAGGGTTGGCACTGGATCCGCGACACCCAACTGCATGAGGATACCCATCGCTACCAAGGCAATGGCGCGGGCGTGATGGGCAGCCTGCGAACAGCGGCATTGAACCTGTTGCGGTTGGCGGGGTATGAATCAATCCGCTCTGGCATGCAGAGCGTGATGCACGACATTGGGCAGCTGCTGGCGATGGCGAGACGTCAGCCGGATCACTCAGCCTGCTGATACTTTGAATCAGCCCTGG
>JBKDSZ010000112.1:0-5641 GCA_046340375.1 Cyanobacteriota bacterium
ACTCCCCCAGGCGCCGCCGCCAGCCCCGCGCCTCCTCCCAGCGCTCCTCGCAGCAGGCCGTGAGCAGTTCATAGGCCAGAAAAAGGGGCCATTCGCACTCGATGTGCTCGAACTCGGCCAGTTCCTCCGGCTCGTAGTGCAGGCGACTCACGTCCTCGATCACCGTCTGGTGGCCATCGCGGCGGAAGCGCTTGTAGCCGAAAGCGCCACCCAGGTCCTGACGGATCTTGGCGCGGGTGCGGGCCACCAGCTCCTCGTCCTCCACGGCCCAGGCCGGATAGCCGATCACCGACAGACAGGCACTGTCCGCCTCCTTGCTGGCGGATTCCCGGGGCAGCAGGCTGCGCAGGGCCCGCCGCAGGCGCACAAGCGCATCCTGGGGAATCATCAGGCGCCAGCTGCCATCGCCATGGGGCCCCAGCAGGTCGATCCCCTCCAGGGCTTCCAGGGCCGCCTTCACCATGCCGATCGAGCTGGCATTGCGTTCCGGGAGGCCGTGATTGCTTTTGTCGCCCCGTTCCCAGATGCCGTAATCGGCCACCCGATAAGCGCGGGCCACGTAGTAAACGAGATTTTGCACGAAGTCGCGCTCGTGGCTCGTGCGCACTACCACCAGGCCAGCCCGGGTGAGCTGGGCCAGCTGAAGCAGAAACACCCCCGTGGCGTCCAGTTGCAGGTGTCCCCAGCCGTCATCCGGCACCACCGTCGCCCCGGATCCGGTGTCGAACTTCGCGTGCAGGGCATCGAGCGGCCGCAGGCTGCGCTTGAAGCTCTCAACCTTCGGCGCCTGGCGCATCATGGCCGCCAACAGCCCCCGCATCAGCTGCAACACCCGCTCCTCCAGCTCGAAGGCGCGGCGGCAGGGCCCGTTCAGGCGCCGATGGGCCATCGCCAGACCCCAGACGCACTGGATGGAATACACCCCATCCCGCACCCAGGCGTCGCCATAGTTGCCGTGCACCGTGTTGGCCGTGCTCGCGGGCAGCAGTCCCGTCAGGGGATGCTGACGACGGAGCACGACGGCGTCGATCTGGCTGTCCAGGTGGTGGAGGAAGGCGAGGGCTTCCGGGCCTGGATCACGGGCTTCCGCCGTGGCCGGGAAAGGGAGCGCACCCGCCTCCCCCAGCGTTGCAACCTCAGCGGCGCGCATCCCCACAGATTGGTCCACCCATTCGCAGCCATAGATTCTCCTCCGCGATGCCCCCTCCCATGGCAACAAGCATCACCACCCAGTCCCGGGCCCATGTGCTTGGCCTGCCGGTGAGTGTGTGTGCCGACGTTCTCGCTGCCGCGGTGGACCTCCACACGCAGGGCGGCGGGCAGATCGTCACCCTCAACGCCGAGATGTCGATGGCCGCCCTGGCGGACCCTGCCCTGGAAGCGGCGATCCACGGCGCGGATCTGGTGATTCCCGACGGGGCTGGCGTGGTCTGGGCTCTGGGCCGGCAGGGAATCCGCGTGCGGCGCGCCCCCGGCATCGAGCTGGCCCGCCAGCTCCTCGAACATGCCGCCGGCGCTGGCTGGCGCGTGGCCCTCGTGGGCTCCAGCCCCCAGGTGCTCGAGAGCCTCTGTCCCCTTCTCGTCCGCGAAATTCCCGGACTCCAGCTGGTGATGGCGATCCACGGCTACGCCGATCCCAGGGCCTGGCCGACCCTGCGGGACCAGCTCCTCTCGCTTCATCCGGATCTCACCCTCGTGGCTTTGGGCGTGCCACGGCAGGAACTGTGGATCCAAGGCCTGCCCCACCCCTTGACGGGTCTCTGGATGGGGGTGGGAGGAAGCTTTGATGTCTGGGCCGGCACCAAAAAAAGAGCGCCCCGCTGGATGGGACGGATTCACCTGGAATGGCTCTATCGCTTGATCCAGGAACCCACCCGTTGGCGGCGCATGCTGGCGTTGCCGGCCTTTGTGCGGGCCGTGCTCAGCGGAAACCCACCGAGGCCTGCCACACAAACGCCAGAAGCAGGAAGAAAAGAGGGATGATGGGCAGGATGTCGACCAGGGGGGCGAAGGCCTGATAGGCCTCAGGAAGCTGGGCGAGGACGGGCAGCGGGAGCACCATGCCGGAGAAATCCTTTGCGGTGGCTGGAACCTACCACGTGTGCGCCGCCTCGGAGCCCGGCTCCCAGGGAGCGAAATCCTCTGAAAAACAGCCCTCCGCGATCGCCTGCCCCATGGCCCGGGACAACCGCGCGAGGGTCGTGAGGTTGTGGAGGCTCAGCAGGGTGCGCCCGAGCATCTCGTCGCAGCGCACCAGATGGTGGAGGTAGGCGCGGCTGTGGTGGTGGCAGGCCAGGCAGGGGCAGCCCGGATCCAGGGGGGTGTGGTCATGGCGGAAGCGGGCGTTGCGCAGATTCCAGCGCTCGCCCCCGACCAGGGCCGTGCCATGGCGCCCCAGGCGTGTGGGCAGCACGCAGTCGAAGAGGTCAAACCCATGGGCCACAGCCACCGCCATCTCCCGCAGGCTGCCCACCCCCATCAGGTAGCGGGGCCGGTCCTCCGGCAGCAGGGGAGCCACCTCCGCCACGATCCGATGCATCTCCTCCACCGGTTCCCCCACGCTCACGCCGCCCACGGCGATGCCCGGCAGGTCCATGGAGGCGACCACCCGGGCCGATTCCAGGCGCAGATGGCTGTAGCAACCGCCCTGCACGATGCCGAAGAGGGCCTGACGGCCGCCCTGGTGATGGGCCACGCAGCGTTCCAACCAGCGGTGGGTGCGACGGCAGGCCTCGGCCACCAGGGCCTCGGAAGCCGGGTAGGGCGGGCCTTGATCAAAAGCCATGGCCACATCGGCCCCCAGGTCCCGCTGGATCGCCATGCAGCGCTCCGGTGTCAAAAGAATGGGGGCGCCATCCCGCGGCGACCGGAACGCCACCCCCGCGTCGTCGATGCGGTTGATGGCCGCCAGGCTGAACACCTGAAAGCCGCCGGAATCGGTCAGCAGCGGCCCCCGCCAGCCCATGAAGCGATGCAGCCCGCCCGCTTCGGCCACCACCCCCTCGCCGGGTTGCAGGTGGAGGTGGAACGTGTTGGCCAGCACCATCTCGGCGCCCGTTTCCGCCAACTGGGGAATGCTGACGCCCTTCACCGTGGCGGCGGTACCCACCGGCATGAAGCGGGGGGTGTGCACCACCCCGTGAGGGGTCTGGAAGTGCCCGCGGCGGGCGCGCGTGCGGGGGCAGCGGGCCGTCACGCTGAAGGCGAACGCCTGGGCTGACACCGAATCCTTCCCGCGGACCACGAACCTAAGCGCCCGACGTCCCCGCCGCCACGAGCCATGGCAGTGTGAACGGGGTTCGTCTCCGCCGCCACGGCCTCCTTCCCTCCCTCCTGGCTCCAGGATCTGGCCGGGGCCTGGATCTTCTACTCCGTGTTGCCCCCCTGGCCGGGCCTGCGCCCCCGCTTTGAGCGGATCGCCCGTTTCGCCCCCTGGATCGGCCTGCTCCTTGGCGCCCTGCAGGCCGGGCTGTGGTGGAGCCTCCAGACCTCCGTCCCCCTGCTGGGGCGGGTGTGCCTGGTGCTGGTTGCCGCCCTGCTGCTCACCGGCGGGCTGCACATGGACGGGGCAATGGACACGGCCGACGGGCTGGCCGCCGGGGATCGGTTGGTGGAGGCCATGCGTGACAGTCGGGTGGGGGCGAGCGGCGCCCAGGCCCTGGCGGTGCTCCTCCTGCTGAAGGCCGGCGCCCTGGCCAGCCTGGACGCGGCGGCCCCTCTGGCGCTGATGTGGGCGGCTGTGTGGGGTCGCATGGCGCCCCTGTTGGCCATGGCCTGGTTTCCCTATCTCCACCCCTGCGGTACGGCGGGATTCCATCGCCAGCACTGGGCTGGCCTGCTGGCGGAGGCCCGGCCGGGCCTGCTGGCCCTGGTGGGGTTGACTCTCTTGAGCCTGGACCGGGGTTGCCCCCCGGTGGGTCTGGTGGGTCTGGTGCCGGCGCTGGTGGTGCCGGGCTGGCTGGGGCGCCGGCTGGGAGGCCACAGCGGCGACACCTATGGCGCCTGCGTGGAGTGGACCGAGGCGCTGGCTCTCCTTCTCAATGCGGCGGTTCCGCTGTTGACGGCAAGGTGAGGCGGAAGGCGTTGCCCTGCTCAGGGAGGGCGGGATCCACCAGTGCCGGGGGGATGAGGAGCTCCAGGGTGCCACCGAGGTGGCGGGCCAGCTCGCGGGCCAGAGCCAACCCCAGGCCCGTGCCCGTCTTGCCCGCGCTGTGGAGCCCGCGCTCGCCCCGCTCAAAGATGCGCTCCCGCTCCTCCTCGGGAATCGCCTGGCCTCCATCCCACACGGTGAGGCTGGGCCCACTGGGCATCACGCCACAGTGGAGGCCGACCGGGCTAGCCGGCGCGCTGTAGCGGAAGGCGTTTTCGAGCAGGTTGGCCAGGATTTCCGCCACGGCGCCCCCATCCCCCCGCCAGGAGGGCACAGCGTCGGGCCCATGCCACGGACGGCCCTGCAGGGTGGCGGTGGCTGCGGCCCTTTGCAGCAAAGGCGTCAGCAGCGCGGCGAGGTCTTCCCCCCGCGGACCGGAGAGCAGCGGGGGCAACAGCAGCGGGTCGGGGCTGGGGGAGGCTGGCAGGAGGGCATCGGTCTGGGCCAGGGCGCTGATGGCGTCCACATAACGATTGAGCTGCCGCTCCTCCGCCAGCAAGCCCTCCACCAGGCTGCGACTGTCGCCGTCATCCTTCATCCGGCGCAGCAGAAGGTGTCCGAAGGTGCGCAGGGCGGTCAGGGGATTGCGCAGCTGGTGCACCAACAGGCGGAGCTGCTCCTCCTGCGCCTCGAGCCGGCGTTGCAGGCGCTGGTGTTCCAGATCCAGCCGCAGGGCCTCGGTCAGACAGAGGGCCACCCCCTGGAGCCGCTGACGCAGGAGGGGAGACCAGTTGGGGTCGCGGGTTTCCACCTGCAGGGCCCCCAGCAGTCCCGCCCCGTCGCGCAGGGGAAGCCAGCGGCGCTGCTCGTCGGGCAGACGCAGCTGGCTGTCAGCGCCGATGGCGGCCAGGCGGCGGGTCTCCTCCGGCCACTGGCCGAGAGGCAGGAGGGTGGGAATCCCAGCGGGGCCCGGGTGGGTCGCGTACACCACAAGGACCTCGACCTCTGGACAATCAACAAATTGCCCCAACTGACTACGCAGGAGGGCCAAGAACCGCTCGGAGACCGGACTCACAGGGCAAGCCGAGAGGAGGGGATGCCGCTGTTAAAGAATCTTGATATTTGCGGGTGAGGAAATCCGAAAAAAAGCTTTAGAGTGGGCGAATCGACCACTACTTCCCAGTCCAGGACAGGGAGGAGTTGTTCAGCTGTCGCGGCCAAGGTTGCAATCGCCTTGCAATCAGGCTACAGCAGAGGCAGGTGCAAGCCTCTGCCGTTCGGGTGGGCCACCGCCTCCCCGGCGAACAGCTGCGATCTCCCTCGATCGCTTCTCGGACGACAGAATGTAGGGCCGTGGGCCGCCCCAAGCGACCCGGCAAAGCGGAGGAACGGGCTTGCGTTCGTTCCTCCGCTGGCCCCCGCCCTTCCCCCCCAACATCCCTCTCCTCAACTCCGCCCCTGGAGTTTTTACTGCATGTCCAAGAAGCGCAAGCGGATCAGCCGCCGTCGTCTTGCCGGCCAGCGTGTCCTGGCCCACGTGCCCACCTTCAA
>JBKDSZ010000113.1:0-2653 GCA_046340375.1 Cyanobacteriota bacterium
CCAGCAAACAAGGCATGTGGCGGGAACCACAGCAAGCCGTTCATCGCTGCACAGCGACGCAGGCCATTCAAAGCGAATGGCCTGGCAAGCGATGCGCCCCAAGGCTGCGCAGCTGGTGTTCCACCAAGGGCAGCAAGGCGATGTTTCCGCAGCCGCGCGACCACCATGAACGGCCGCAGAGAATCAAGCCCGAAGCAACGTGAGCGCAGCCATGACCTCTGCCTTTCCCAGACGCAGAGGTCATCCCAGTCATGATGAGGCTCACCCTGAAGCGGGGTGCGCACCGTCGTCAACGGTTTCGAGCTGATCCATTTCGAGCTGATCCATGCATCAGTTTTTGCCCGTCAGTGCGATCTCGAATGGAATCGGATTGCGCAGCGTGTTGGCGACGGGGGAATAGTGGTTGGCCTGTTCCACGATCGCCTGCAGCTCCTCTGGACCGGCATCGCCTGGGAAATCTGCCGGTGTTTTTCCTGCTTGCCGTGGCAGCGCTGTGGCCAATTCTGCTCACCATCATTTCGGCGGTGCGCAACATCAATCCGCTTTACCTCAAGGTGGCCCGCAGCTTTGCCGCTGAGCCGCTTGAGATCGTCAGCCGCATCGTGCTGCCGGCCATCCGGCCGAATCTGCTGGCAAGTGTGCGTGTGGCCGTGGGGCTGATCTGGGTGGTGTTGGTGCCTGCCGAGATGCTGGGTGTCAGTTCCGGTCTCGGCTATCTGATTCTCGACTGTCGAAATCGTCTCGCCTATGGAGAGCTCACCGCCGTCTTGCTCCTGATCGGGGCGATCGGCTGGGGGCTTGATGCCAGCTTGCGCAGCCTGAGCCGAGATGGCGACGGCTGATCCTTTGGATGTCCTCCCAACCGGCACTCTGCCCCAGAACGGTTGCTCACCAGCACTGATCGATCCATGGGCGCCCGGTTTGCGAGCTCCGAGTGCCATGCCTCTCGACGGCAAGAGGCCCCGGGGCGCACAAGCTGTTCATGGCTTGAGGGGCCGCGGGGCCGAGCGAGAGATGGCTCAATGAAGTGACAAAAAATCAGGCGCCTGCGGCGCCACCATCAACAGCCTCAACAGCCCAACAGCCGAACAGCCGAAAATCCAACAGCCAGGGCCAAACCAACAGCCGAAGGGCCAAGGGCTCAAGGGATCAAGGACCAAGAAGGGGACCTGGGGGGAGGCAGCAGACGCGGAACCCAACGTTGATGCTGAGGTTGGCCGGGCGATAGCTGTGCCGGCAGGCCGAGCGGCAGTTGAAGGGTTCGAGGAACCAGGAGCCGCCGCGCAGCAGCCTCATCTCCCTCTCCACGGGCACCCCTGCCAACCCGGGGTCAGGTCCCTCCAGGGCACGGCCAGCCAGCAGGGGCTGAGGCGTTCCCCCACCGCCAAACCACCCCCGCCGCCGGGCCTGCTTGGCGTCGATGGGGCTGCGGTGCCACTGATCCGCGCACCACTCCTGCAGCTGGCCGTGCAGCTCCGCCAACCCCCAGCGGTTCACCAGGCCAAAGAAGCCCAGTGGCACCGGCCGCCGCTTGTAATCGCCCCGCCGGCCTTTGGCGTAGGTGTAGCTGGCGTTGTATCGGGCCCAGCTCGGATCGAGGGTGACTCCGAAGTGGAAGGGGCCGCTGGCCCCGGCCCGGCAGGCCCCTTCCCACTGGCTCTCGCTCGGCAGGGAGAAGCGCACTGGCTCAGGGCCCAGCTCCGGGTGTCGTTCCGCCCACTGGGGCCAGCGGGAGGCCAGCCAGCCACTGAGCCCCTCCAGCCACTGCTGGCACTGCGTCCAGCTGACTCTGTCCACCGGCAAACCGTCGGGCTGACCGCAGCGCTCCCAGGCGTCGTCGGGGCGGAAAGAGCCCGGAGAAGCGTTCAACTCGCCCCGCTGCTCAGCGGCGAGCGCCTCCACCACCGCCCGCCACTGCCCCTGGCTGATCGGATGGCGCAGCAGCACAAAACCCTCCAGGCGCACCTGGCGCAACACCTCCACATCCACGCCCTCGCACTTCTGGCGAGCTTGGATGTAAACATCGCGGCCGGCTTCTTCCGCCGGCGAGCCGATGGTGCGCTCCCCCGCGGGCACCAGCACCAGCTCCAGCGGCTCGCCCTTCGGCAGCGGCAGCTGCCAGGCCGGCACCTCCACCACCTCGGTGCGGATCCGCAGGCCGCCGCCTTCCTCCTCAGCCCGCAGCGTGAGCATCGGCACCTTGCGGCCCGGGCCGCTGCCGAGCAGGGGCAGATCAACCGAGGCCGCCAGTTGCAGGCCCCGCGCGGCGCCCTGCAGCAGCGGCAGGCGGGCATCGTGCTCGACCCAGCCGGGGGATGCCCCCATCGCCCACAGCTCCTGTTGCGTCGCCTGCTCTTCCATCTGGCGAACCGCCTCAAGCAGCTGCGCTTCTTTGATCTTTTCCAGCTGGCCGGAGGCGCGGGCCTGGGCCACCTGGGCCGCCACCTGCCGCTGTGCCGCCTCCCGGGCCATTGCCAAAACGGCGGGATTGCTCACCGGCTCGATCACTACATCCAGCGCGTCGCTGCGCAGCCACCCCTCCAGCTCCACCGCGATTCGATCGCGCTGGTCCCGATCGCCGCTGCGCTTGGCGAGCAGCCCCAGGCTCTCCGCCGCCCGTCGCCGCACCGCCACCGGCGCCGTCGTGTCGGCC
>JBKDSZ010000114.1:0-2124 GCA_046340375.1 Cyanobacteriota bacterium
GAATTGGCCGGGCAGGAGGCGGAAGGGCGGGAGCTGGCGCGTCAGGCGGAAAAGCAGAGCCAGGAGGCCCAGCGCCCCGAACTCCAACGGGAGCGGCAGCGGCAGTCGGCTCTGGAGGCGGAGCGCGGCGCTGCGGAACGCACGCTTCAGCCCCATCGCCAGCGCGGCGCGGCGTTGGAGCAGCGCTGGACGGCCCTCCGGCAGGCGATGGCCGCCGACACGGAGCGTGATGGCGTGATTGAGGAGCAGCTGGGGCCGTTGCGGGAACGGCTGGCCGCCCTGGAGCAGGCGGAAAGCGCTGGCGCCTCCCGGGGGGAACCAGGCCAGTGGCAGGCACTGCAGACGGAGCTGGAGACGGCGGATCGAACCCTCCAGGAGGCCCGCCGCCAACGGGACGAGAGGCTTGCCGAGCGTCGGGATCGCGCCCTGGCCGCCGAGCGGCTCAGCAGCCAGTTGGAGGGCCTCGGCTCCGAGGAGCAGCGGTTGATCGCCGCCGTCAACACCCTCCTGGCGGAGCGGGCCAATTGGAAGGAGAGGGAGCGGGAGCAGCGGGAACGGCGGCAGGTTCTGGAGGCGCGGCAGAAGGAGCTGAGCACCCGCTTCGGCGAGAAGCGTCGGGAGCGCGACCAGGCCGAGAGCCAACTGGCCGAACGCCGCCTGGCGCTCCAGCAGCGGCAATGGGAGCTGGAGCGCCTGGGGGATGACCTGCGGGCGCTGGAGAGCGAGCGGCGCGCGGGCGAGCAGCGGCTGGAGCAGCTCGTTCAGGCTCTGCCCGATCCCCTGCCCGAGGTGCCCGATGCCGTCCGGCAGGCGGGTCTGGAAACGTTGCGCCAGGACCTGGAGCGGCTCCAGAAGCGCATGGAGGCCCTCGAACCGGTCAACATGCTGGCGCTGCGGGAACTGGAGGAGCTGGAGCAACGGCTGACGGAACTGGAGGAGCGGCTGGAGGTGCTCGGCCGGGAGCGGGAGGAGCTGCTGCTGCGCATCGAGACCGTGGCGACCTTGCGGCAGGAGGCCTTCCTGGAGGCCTTCCGGGAGGTGGATGGCCACTTCCGCAGCATCTTCGCCCACCTCTCCGATGGGGAAGGGCAACTGCAGCTGGAAAATCCGGAGCAACCCCTGGAGGGAGGCCTCACCCTGGTGGCCCATCCGAAGGGGAAGGCGGTGCGGCGTCTGGCCTCGATGTCTGGAGGCGAGAAGTCGCTGACAGCCCTGAGTTTCCTGTTTGCCCTGCAACGCTTCCGCCCGTCGCCGTTCTATGCCCTTGATGAGGTGGACTGCTTCCTGGACGGGGTGAATGTGGAGCGGCTGGCGGGGTTGATCGCCTCCCAGGCGGAGGGGGCTCAGTTCTTGGTCGTGAGCCATCGGCGGCCGATGATCGGCGCCGCCACCCGCACGATCGGCGTCACCCAGGCCCGCGGCGCCCACACCCAGGTGGTCGGTTTGCCCCCTGCGGCCTGATCTGGTCGGCCGGGGGGCCTTGCTTCACAATGGTTCGACTGAAACCCTGGTTTTGAGCGCTTCCCCTCCTCCCGCCAGTGGCTCCTCCGTTCCCAGCGATCGGCTTTGGTTGCGTTCGGAGCTCATGGGCACCCAGGTGATCACCCGCGACACCGGCCGGCGTCTGGGTGTGGTGGGGGAGGTGGTGGTCGACATCGACCGGCGGGAGGTGGTGGCCCTGGGCCTGCGGGACAACCCCCTCACCCGCTTCCTGCCGGGCCTGCCCCGCTGGATGCCCCTGGAGCGCATTCGCCAGGTGGGCGATGTGATCCTCGTGGATTCCTCCGACTCCCTGGCGGAGGGGTTCAATCCGGAGCGCTACAGCAAGGTGATCAACTGTCAGGTGATCACCGAATCCGGCCAGACCCTGGGCCGGGTGCTGGGCTTCAGTTTTGACATTGAAACCGGCGAACTCGTCACGCTCGTGATTGGTGCCCTTGGGGTGCCTCTGCTGGCGGAAGGGGTGTTGAGTACCTGGGAACTGCCGGTGACGGAAGTGGTGAGCAGCGGCAGCGACCGCATCATTGTGTATGAGGGCGCCGAGGACAAGCTCAAGCAGCTCGGCACCGGACTGCTGGAGAAGATGGGGATCGGCGGCAACAGTTGGGAGAAGGAGGAGCGTGA
>JBKDSZ010000115.1:0-10011 GCA_046340375.1 Cyanobacteriota bacterium
GATGGTCCCCGCTACCGGGAGGCCCGGCCGGAGCGGGCCGCGGCGGTGGCGGCAGGGTGCGAGATCTGGAGTCCCCGCTGGCAGCGGGGCGCCTTTGAGGCGATGCCCGCCTTTGTGGAGCGGGCCCTGCTGACCCCTCCCGCCCCCCGCTGAGGCCCATGAGCCCCCGCCCCGATGCCCTCTTCGACCGCGAGGGCGCCATCTACATGGCCAGCCGCCGGGATCCGACGGGCTGCAGCGTCGCCCTCTTCGGCGTGCCCTACGACGGCACCACCTCCTTCCGGCCCGGGGCCCGCTTCGGCCCAGCGGCGATCCGGGAGGTGAGCGGCGGTCTGGAAACCTGGTGCCCCCAGCTGGAGCGGGATCTGGAGGATCTCGCCTTCGCCGACCTGGGGGCCGTGGCCATCCCCTTCGGCGCCCCGGAGCCTGTGGTGGCCGCGGTGCGCGAGGCCACCCGGTTCGTGCTCGACCTCGGCGTCGCCCCCCTGATGCTCGGCGGGGAGCATTCGATCAGCAGCGGTGCCGTCGCCGCCGTGGCGGAGCGCCATCCCGACCTGCTGCTGGTGCAGCTCGATGCCCACGCCGACCTGCGTGACGCCTGGCTGGGGGCGCGCCACAGCCATGCCTGCGCCATGCGCCGCTGTCTGGAGGTGCTTCCCGGGGGCGAGCTGTTGCAAATGGCCATTCGCAGCGGCACGCGGGAGGAGTTCGCGGAGCTGCGCCAATCCGGACGGTTGGTGGCCCTGTCCGCCATCGCGAGCGCCCTGCGCCCCCATCGCGGCCGGCCCGTCTACCTCACCGTCGATCTCGACTGGTTCGACCCCGCCGTGCTGCCGGGCACGGGCACACCGGAGCCGGGGGGCTTCCACTGGGCCGACTTCGCCGTCCTGGTGGAGGAGCTGCGCCACCACCGCCTGGTGGCGGCTGATGTGGTGGAACTGGCCCCCCAGCTGGATCCCTCAGGGGTGAGCGCGGTGCTGGCCGCCAAGGTCACCCGCAGCCTGCTCCTGCTCCTGGGGACGGTGGATCAGTAGACGCAGGTGCCGCTGGCGCGCTGCTCCCGCAGCCTGTTGTGCTGTTGCCCGATGAGCAGCAGGGCGAGGGTGGGGTGGTGATGGAGGAGGTTGAGAAAGCTCAGCCGCTCCAAACGCAGCACCTCCACGGGGGTGCGGGCCAGGGCGTCGCTGTCATGGGCGCTTTCCCGCCAGACGATGTCCTGAAAGCTGAACAGCTCTCCCGGCCTATAACACGTCTTCACCCCGTTCTTCCCCACCAGCTCAACGATCCCCCGTTTCACGGCATAGATGGCCGTGGCCGAGGAACCGCGGGAAAAAACGCGGGACCCTGTGGGAAGGGTGATGTGCTCGCATTCCAGGTGCGAGGCCAACAGATCGACGGGGTTCAAGGTGGGAGGGGTGCTTACCAATTCAGGAAACCTCAGCCGCAATGGGTCGGACCCACCTTCATACACCCCGCTTGGGCCTTCGTGTGTCTTCCGGGATGCACTTTGCCGCGCCTGGCGGCTCAGAACTCCTTGGGAAGGCCGCTGAGGGAGAGCTGGCGGCTGACGAATGTCTTTGGCTCCTCCGTCGGCTCCTGGCCAGGGCTGCCCACCGTCGGCAGGCGTGGCGGACTGGCCGTCCAGTGGTGGCACCACAGGTCGCCCACCAGGTCGGGGTGGATCGCCAACTGCCTCAGCTGGCACCAGCCGAGTTCCGCACCCTTGGGCGGAGTGCAGTGGCGGCAGCTGCGGCAGTTGGGACGCTTTCCCATCTGGAGCGATACGGGATTGGGGGCTCAACTTAGTCACGGGTCGGCCGTTTGAGGAGGGCAAACAGCCGAATCACAGTCTTTCTTCGGAGTTCTGAAGCGAAGGCGTTGAAGCCCCTCCCATCCATAGGATCCCGGCCAAGACGCGCATTCCCGCCATGGCTGATGGTTCCTTCCTCCGGCACACCCCTCTCCATGCTGCGGCCCAGCGCGCGGGCGGTCGCCTCGTGCCCTTCGCCGGCTGGGAGATGGCGGTGCAATTCGCCGGATTGGTGCAGGAGCACAAGGCCGTGCGGCAGCACTGCGGCGTGTTCGACTTCTCGCACATGGGCGTTCTCACCCTGCGTGGCGCCAACGTCAAGGACGCCCTCCAGAGCCTCGTGCCGAGCGACCTGCATCGCATCGGTCCCGGGGAGGCTTGCTACACGGTGCTTCTCAACGAAGCGGGCGGGATTCTGGACGATTTGATCATCTATGACCGGGGTCCGGAGGAGGTGCTGACCGTGATCAACGCGGCCTGTGCCGAGGCGGACACCGCCTGGCTGCGCCAGCAGCTCGAACCCCGGGGGATTCAGATCCTCGATCGCAAGGGGGATGGGGTTCTGCTGGCCCTCCAGGGGCCGGAGGCTCCCGCCCGACTGGAGGCGCTGGCGGGGGAAAGCCTGGCCGGGCTGCCCCGCTTCGGCCACCGGGAGGTCACCCTGCATGGGGAGGGGCTGGAGGGCGCGCCGGTGTTCGTGGCCCGCACCGGCTACACGGGGGAGGATGGCTTTGAGCTGCTGCTGAGCCGCGAACAGGGCCAGGCCCTCTGGGATCGGCTGCTGGCCGATGGCATTGAACCCTGCGGCCTCGGAGCCCGCGACACCCTTCGTCTGGAGGCCGCCATGCACCTCTATGGCAACGACATGGACGCCCGCACCACCCCCCTGGAGGCTTCTCTGGGCTGGCTGGTGCACCTGGAGATGCCGGCCGCCTTCATCGGCCGGGCCGCCCTGGAGCGACAGACCGCCGAGGGAGTGGGCAAGCGGCTGGTGGGACTGAAGCTGGCGGGGCGAGCCATCGCCCGCCACGGCTATCCGGTGCTCCACGACGGCGCCGTCGTGGGGGAGGTGACGAGCGGCACCTGGTCGCCCACCCTCGCCGAGGGGATCGCCCTGGCCTATGTGCCGGCTGCCCTGGCCAAGGTGGGCACGGAGCTGGCGGTGGAGATCCGCGGCAAGGCGGAATCGGCGCAGGTGGTGAAGCGCCCCTTCTATCGCCGGGGCTGAGGCGAGACCCTTTCGATTGGGGTCCACAACCCAAAGATCTCGTTGGATCCCCGTCCCCTCCCGGATGGGGTTGGATTGGATCGCCTCCTTTCCGCGACGGGCGCCGTTCAGCCGCTCAGGAGAAGGCTCCTTGGTGGTATGCCTCACGGAACGCCTGCCAATCCCGCTTGACCTGCTTGGCGTAATCCTTGCCGTATTGCAGCACCGCGTGGCGCCAGCTTGTTTCGTGACCGAAGGCGATCCAGTGATCCAAAATGGCCGAACCCTGCCAGCCAGAGGTGCGCAGGTGGCTCCAGGCGACGAGCCGGCCCATGGAGGTCAAGACACGTTCCAGGCGCTTCAGTTTGCCGTTCCAGCTTTGCAGGCACAAGCTGTCGGACGTGGGCATCAACTCGCGCAACACATAGGAGGTGCCGCCGTGGGTCACGGGGGCGATGTAGGCCGGAGCGATGGCCTGCGCATGGCTCTGCACCGCCACCACCCGGGCGGCCTCGCTGGGCCACGGGGGCTGCGGCAGCGTGAGATGGGGCCTGAGGCTGGAGCCGGGTTGCACCTTCAAATCCAGTAGAAAGTGGCCTTCTGCTCCGCCTCTGCCATCCACCAGGATGGAATAGCGCTCCAGGCCCAAGCTTCCCACCCCGGCGATGCGACGGGCCACATCAAGCACCTGGAAGAAATTGGCGTGCTCATGCGCATGGGTTTCCGCCACGGTCGCCAGGATCGCGCGCACCTTGGCCTGGCTGCTGGAATCGGCGGCAAGGGTGCGCTTGCCATCGATTCGCAGCCGTTGGCCACCGGACTCCGTGCGCTCCTCGATCAACTCTTTGCGAGAGCGATCCTTGAGGCCCCGCAGCAGGTCGCGAATCATGCCCTCAGCGGTGTCCCGTTCAAGCCAGCGGGCCTTGCCCAGGCGCAATTCCACTGTGTAGGCATCGAGGAAGAGCAGGCTCAAGGCTTCCGCCTGTTGCTTGGCCAACTGGAAGCCCTTGCGGGCGGTCCAGAGGCTGGCCAGGATCCGGGCCAGATCCCAAGCGGCGGGTGCTTGGACCGACTCATCAAAGTCGTTGATGTCGAAATACACCAACCTGTTATCGCCCTTGTAACTGCCGAAGTTTTCCAGGTGCAGATCGCCGCAGATCCAGGCGGCGGGAGTGGCATCGAGGGGAGAGCCCTTCGGCCAGTCTTCATAGAACAAATGGCAGGTGCCGCGAAAGAAAGCGAAGGGATCCTTGGCCATGGCGGTGTATTTCATCGCCAGGCGCTCCGGATCACGGCCATGGTTGAACGATTTCAGGCGCTCGGGGATGGAGGGCATGGCTGCGGGAGAAGGGGATGCATGGAGTCAGGCTTCGCCAAGGGTAGGTTTTCGGTGTGCAGAGGGCGGGCATGCGGATCTCCTCCAGCTCCAGACAGCGGCTCGCTTCCGCGAACAACAGGTGGATCTGGCCAACACCAATGAATGATGCGAATCCGAGCGACGCAGGCCCTCGGCTGAGGCCCTGCCGACCAGCCCCCTACGATTCTGAATTCCCGGTTCGCAAGCCGGCTCCCCCCGCGGATCGCAGGCCTGACCACCACCACGACGCCCGACCTGGATGACATCGAGATCTCCGGCATCCGTTGCTACGGCTACACGGGCTATGTCCCGGAGGAGCAGGTTCTCGGCCAATGGTTTGAGGTGGACCTCACCCTCTGGTTGGACCTCTCAACCACCGGCTCTGACGACGAACTGACCCACACTGTCGATTACGCCGACGTGGTGAAGCGCGTGACCCACCTGCTGGAAACCTCCCGTTTCCAGACGATCGAACGGCTCAATGCCGTGATC
This sequence comes from Cyanobacteriota bacterium, assembly GCA_046340375.1. GTDB lineage: Bacteria > Cyanobacteriota > Cyanobacteriia > PCC-6307 > Cyanobiaceae > Cyanobium. The sequence continues at coordinate 4,867 of JBKDSZ010000115.1, forward strand.
ATCGAAGCGGTGTTGGCCTTTGCGCCGGTCGAGACGGTGCACTCGCGCCTGGTGAAGGTATCGCCCCCGATTCCTGGCTTCCAGGGGCGCATCGCCATCGCCATGACCCGCTCCAAGGGCCAACCCGCCTGAAGCCCCGTGCCCACCCCCGACCGACCGTGACAGCCCCTGAATCCCTCCAGCCGGTGGCCATCGCCTTGGGCAGCAACCTGGGCGACAGCCGCCGCACCCTGGAGCTGGCCCTGGAGGCCCTCGACGGCAGCGCGGGCCTGCGGGTGCTTTGCCGCTCCAGCTGGTATCGCACCGCCCCGCTCGGGCCCGTGCAGCCCGATTACGTGAACGGCTGCGCCCTGCTGGAGGTGGGTCTGGCGCCCGAGGCCCTCCTGGATGTCCTCCAGGCCATCGAGGAGCGCTTCGGGCGGGTGCGGTCCGAGCGCTGGGCCCCCCGCACCCTCGACCTCGACCTGATCCTCCACGGCTCCCAACGCATCGCCACGGAGCGCCTGCAGGTTCCCCATCCACGCCTGGCGGAGCGGGCCTTCGTGTTGGTGCCCTTGGCCGAGATCGCCGCCCACTGGATCGATCCCCGCTCCGGCCGCACCGTCGGGGAGCTGGCCGCCGCCCTCAGCGATCACGGTGGCGTCGAGCGGCTGCAGGAGGGATCCTGATGGCGGCAGGGGCCTTCCCCCGCCGTGAGAAAATCCCCGATTGCTTTGCGGTTAACCATGCGCAGCCACGGGTGCGGCGATCTGCGGGCCGAGCAGGGCGGCCAGGCCGTCCAGCTCTGCGGCTGGGTGGATCGGCGCCGCGACCATGGCGGCGTGATCTTCATCGACCTGCGGGATCGCAGCGGCACGGTGCAGATCACGGTGGATCCGGATCTGGGCGCCGAGGCGTTCGCCGTCGCTGAACACCTGCGCAATGAGAGCGTGTTGCGGGTGGAGGGAACGGTGCGGGCGCGGCCTGCGGAATCCGTGAACGATCGTCTCGCCACCGGTGCGATCGAGGTGCTCGCCAGTGGCATCACCGTGCTCAACAGCGTCAAGGGGGTGCTCCCCTTCCCGGTGTCGGTGCATGATGAGGAGACGGTGCGGGAGGAGCTGCGCCTCAAGCATCGTTACCTTGATCTGCGTCGGGAGCGGATGGCCCGCAACCTGCGCCTGCGGCACGCCACGGTGCGAGCGATCCGGGGCTTTCTGGAAGGAGAGGGCTTCATTGAGGTGGAAACCCCTGTTCTGACCCGCTCCACGCCGGAGGGTGCCCGCGATTATCTGGTGCCCTCGCGGGTGTGCGGCGGCGAATGGTTTGCCCTGCCCCAGTCGCCCCAGCTCTTCAAGCAGCTGCTGATGGTGGGCGGTCTCGAGCGCTATTACCAGATCGCCCGCTGCTTCCGCGATGAGGATCTGCGGGCGGATCGCCAGCCGGAGTTCACCCAGCTCGACATGGAGATGAGCTTCCTGGACGAAGAGCAGATCCTGGCGCTCAACGAACGGCTGATCGCCGCCATCTGGTCGGCGGTCAAGGGGATCGAACTGCCCCGTCCCTTTCCCCGCCTCACCTGGGCGGAGGCGATGGAGCGCTATGGCACCGACCGACCGGACACCCGTTACGGCCTGGAGCTGGTGACCGTGAGCGACATCGTGGCGGACATGGGCTTCAAGGTGTTCAGCGGTGCGGTGGCGGCCGGCGGGGTGGTGAAGTGCATCGCCGTGCCGGGGGGCAACGCGGCGATCAGCAACGTGCGCATCAAGCCGGGCGGGGATGTGTTCGGCGAGGCCCAGGCCGCGGGCGCGGGGGGGCTGGCCTTCATCCGCGTGCGAGAGGGCGGCGAGATCGACACGATCGGCGCCATCAAGGACAACCTCAGCCCGGAGCGGAAGGCCGAATTGCTGGCCCGCACCGGCGCCGAGCCGGGCACCCTGCTGTTGTTCGGCGCTGGCGACACCGCCACGGTGAACAAGGCCCTCGATCGGGTGCGTCAGTTCTTGGCTCGGGAGCTGGGCCTGGTGCCCGCGGATCGCGACAACACCAGCTGGAACTTTCTCTGGGTTGTCGATTTTCCGATGTTCGAGTTCAACGCCGACGAACAGCGCCTCGAAGCGCTCCACCATCCCTTCTGCGCCCCCAACGCGGAGGATCTCGGGGATGATCCCGCCACCTGGGCCGAGCGGCTGCCCACCGCTCGCGCCCGCGCCTACGACCTTGTGCTCAACGGCCTGGAGCTGGGCGGCGGCTCCCTGCGCATCCACGATTCCTCCCTGCAACGGCAGGTGTTGCAGACCATCGGCCTGCCGCTGGAGGAGGCGGAGGCCCAGTTCGGCTTCCTGATGGAGGCCCTCGACATGGGCGCGCCGCCCCATGGCGGCATCGCCTTCGGCCTGGATCGGATGGTGATGTTGCTGGCCGGTGAAGAGTCGATCCGCGACACGATCGCCTTCCCCAAAACCCAGCAGGCCCGCTGCCTCCTCACCAGGGCGCCGGCAAACGTCACGACCCGGCAGCTCCAGGAGTTGCATGTGGCCAGCACCTGGGAGGACGAGGAGGGCTGAGAAGGCCTGCCCGCTCAGCCTGCGGCACGGCGGATGCGTCTGCGCAGGCGCCGGCTGGCGTGGGCCATCACCGGCAGACCTCCCAGGGCCAGAGGGGCGGGCACGGGCTGGAGCGAGAAGGCGCCGGGGGGATTGGTCGCGGCGCAGTTCAGATTCACCCCGGAGCCATCGCGGCAAACCATGGCGCCGGAGAGGAAGGACTGGTCCGGGAGCACCGGATCCCCGTAGGTCACGTTGACCCCTGCCTCCACATGGGGCAACAGGTCAAAGGCCAAGGCAAGGAAGTTCCTCTCGCCCGTGATCGCGGTGCCGGCGGGTGCCGTGTAAGTGAGGCGCACGGAGGGCAGGCCGCTGCTGTCTGGCTCGATGACCAGATTCGTTTGGTCCACGCTGAACGTGTCGGGGAAGGCGGACAGGGACGCGGTGCCCGTTCCCGCGGGGAAATCAGGGCAATAGGGGCTGGAAGAGGCTGAGCGAAGATCACAAAGAAGGCTTGTGCGGCCGGGATTGAAGCTCAGCAGACTTGGGTTGTAATCATAGCTTTTGGTGAAACGAGAAACACCGTTGAAACTCGCACTATCGATCACAATAATCCCGGCGAGGTGATAATTGTAAGGGCAGGGAGAATCCGTATGGTTCGACGACACACAGACTGCGTAGGCAATGGGCCTGGCCTCGGCTGGCGTCGGAGCGGCGGCGGAAACGAATGCCGCGCCCAGGCCAAGGAGGGCCGCTGAGAAGAACAGCGACCAAGAGGGACGGGTCGCCTCGCGTTGTGTCAGTGACGCAAGCCGTTTCGATCTCAATAGGAGCCCGAAGATGGGCGGCCGTGGCCATGAGGGTGGAAAGTTGGAGGTCATGGCGGTATCGGAGGGTGGGGAGGAGCAGGCCTCAACAGGGGCGGAAGAGGCGAAGGGAAAGTGTGACGTCTGCCCAAGGGTTGGAGCCCCTGAAAGGCGAGTGCTTGAAAGGCCAGGCCAGAGAAGAAGAGAGCGGGCCGGGGCGCGATCTCTTTCCGATACAACGTTGCGTTGATTAACTGTAGCCAGTCCCAGATATCGGCTGGCTTGTGTAATCTTTCTTTATGGAGGCGGGCTGGTGGCTGTCGTGCCGTTCTGAGGCTGTGTCGCGGGCCGTGGTGTTGGCCCCTCCTCCGGCTCTGGAGTGCGGGCCACCCAGGCAATGTGCCGTCGCGCTCGGAGCCCCTGTCAGGAATGGGGCGATCCCGAAGCAAAACCCTTGAATCTCAACCTGAGGCCCGAGCTTTGCCAGGCTGGGCCCATTGCGTTCTCTCCTTGCGCGGCACCTCCTCCACTGATGTTGTGCGCCAATACCTCCGCGACATCGGCCGGGTGGCCATGCTCTCGGAGGAGGAGGAGCTCACCTTGGCGCGGCTGGTCCAGCACCGCCAGCGACTCCTCGATCAACACCCCGCCATTGAAAAGCCCGGGGCCGACCTCGCGGCGGTGGCCCGTGCCGGGGGCCTGAGCGAGGCCACCCTGCGCCAAACCCTGCGGCAGGGCCGCCGCGCCAAGGAGCGCATGATCCAGGCCAACCTCCGCCTGGTGGTGGCGGTGGCCAAGAAGTATCAGGGGCAGGGGGTGGAGCTGCTCGACCTCGTGCAGGAGGGCACCCTCGGCCTGGAGCGCGGGGTGGAGCGCTTCGACCCCACCCGCGGCTTTCGCTTCTCCACCTTTGCCTACTGGTGGATCCGCCAGGGCATCACCAGGGCCATCGCCAACCAGAGCCGCACGATCCGGCTGCCCTCCCATGTGAACGAAAAGCTGAGCCGCATCCGCAAGGCCCAGCGGGAGCTGGCCCAGCGCCTCGGTCGCTCCGCCTCCCTGACGGAGCTGGCCGCTGAACTGCGGCTCAGCGAACCGGTGTTGCGCGCCACCCTGGAGCGACGGCCCCAGCCCATCTCCCTGGATGGCCCTCCGAGCGGGGAGGCGGCCACGGAATTGGTGGAGCGACTGGAGGACGTCCACCATTCCCCCGAGCAACACCTGATGCGCCAGCATTTCCTCGAGGCGATGGAGTCGCTCCTCGGAGAGCTGAGCGAGCGGGAAGCGCGGGTGTTGCGGGAGCGCTTCGGCCTGAAAACCGACCAGCCCCGCACCCTCACGGAGATCGGCGCCGATCTGTGCCTCTCCCGCGAGCGGGTGCGCCAGATCGAGGTGCAGGCCCTGGACAAGCTGCGCCAGCCCTGCCAGCGCGAGCGCCTGCGGGAGTTTCTCGGCAGCTTGGATTGAGGCGGGTCCGGGGAGGTGAAGGCCCCCCGGATCGGTCCCGGTAAAATCGACTGTTGCGCCATGGCCTCCATGACCCTCCCCAACCGGAGCCAGCCCGCGAAGTTCGTCTTCGTGACCGGCGGGGTGGTCTCCAGCATCGGCAAGGGCATTGTGGCGGCCAGCCTGGGGCGCCTGCTCAAGAGCCGCGGCTACAGCGTCACCATCCTCAAGCTGGATCCCTACCTCAACGTGGATCCGGGCACGATGAGCCCCTATCAGCACGGCGAGGTGTTCGTCACGCAGGACGGAGCGGAGACCGATCTCGACCTGGGCCACTACGAGCGCTTCACCGACACCGCCCTCAC
>JBKDSZ010000116.1:0-3338 GCA_046340375.1 Cyanobacteriota bacterium
GCCCGGGGCGGCGATGAGCGGCGCTTTGCCTTTCCCACGGGCCGGGTGTCGCTTCCGGAGGGGGGCTTCCATCCCTGCGACTTCCGCTTCAGTGGCCTGAAGAGCGCGGTGGGGCGCCAGGTGCGGGAGCTGCGGGACGCGGAGGCTCCCCTCCCCCTGGCGGATCTGGCGGCCAGCTTCCAGGCGGTGGTGGGCGACGTATTGGTGGAGCGCAGCCTGCGCTGCGCCGAGGATGAGGGTCTCGACTGCCTGGTGCTGGTGGGGGGCGTGGCGGCGAACCAACGGCTGCGCCAGCGCCTGCGGGAGCAGGCCTCCGCCCGAGGAATCGACTGGCGGGTGGCGCCGCTGGCCTGGTGCACCGACAACGCGGCCATGGTCGGTCGGGCGGCCCTGCAACGGCTGGCCCGGGGTCAGCGCAGCCCGATCGAGCTCGGCGTCACCGCCCGGTTTCCCCTGGAGGAGGCCGACAGGCTCTACGAAGACCGCCCCTGTTTCTGACTTTGCGGCCACATCCAGTAGATTTTCGATCGCGTTTTTTCCGGCCCAGCACCTGGTGGGCTTTCGCCATGGCACCAGCCCGCCCGCCTCTGGATGCCCCCGACGGACCATCCCCCCAGGCGCCCTCCCTTGACGCCAGCCCGGGGCCGACCTCGGCGGACCCGATGCAAACGGAGACCCAACCCGAGCCCGTCTCCCAGGAGGAACTCAACGCCTGGCGGCGGGGGTTCACGCCCCAGGCGGAGATCTGGAACGGCCGGCTGGCGATGCTCGGACTCTCCGTGGGCCTCACGGTCCTGATCCTGGCGCGCCTGGCCCACCAGGGCTGAGTCCCTCGATCGGCCCTGCTGGGCGATCAGAGGCGCCCGCGCAGGATCTGGGAGAGCTCCGTCGGCTTGAGGCTGTGGTGCATCGCTTCCTCGGCTGTGGCACGCCCCTCCTCAACGAGTTGCGCCAGAGATTGATTGATCGTGATCATGCCATCAAAGGAACTGCGAAGCATGATCGCCTCGATCTCATCCAGCTCTCCACGCTGAATGTAATCACGACAGGCATCAGTGTTGATGAAAAGGTCAAAATAGCCAGCGCGTTTCCCGTCCGTTGTTTTAATCAACCCTTGAGAGAGCACCGCCAGGAGGCACTCCGAGATGGCGCGGCGAACGGCATCCTGCTCCTGGGGTGGATACATGCCCAGCACCCGTTCCACGGTGCGCACGGCCGAGTTGGTGTGGAGGGTGCCAAAAACAAGGTGTCCCGTCTGTGAGGCCTTGATGGCGGTGGCGAGGGTTTCCTGGTCGCGGATTTCACCAATGAGGATGACATCGGGATCCTCGCGAAGGGAGGCCTTCAAAGCGTTGCTGAACAGCCTGGTGTGCAAACCAACTTCCCTTTGCCGCACGAGGGAGCTCTTGCTTTCGTGAACGAATTCCACGGGATCTTCAATGGTGAGGATATGGCGCTGCATCGTTGTATTGATGTGGTTGATGATCGCGGCCAAGGTGGTGCTTTTCCCCGAGCCTGTAGCGCCCGTAACAAGAAAAAGTCCCTTGGGACGCTCGGCGATTTCCTTGAGTTGTGCAGGAAGATTCAGCTGGTCCATGGTGGGCATTTTGGACGGAATCAACCGCAGCACCATGGCCGGTCCCCGCAGAGATTCGAGCGCATTGATGCGCACGCGCACATAGGGGAAACTGAACGAGCCGTCAAACTCCTTTTCCCGGTTGAACAAATCCACATTCGACGGTTCCATGATCTCCCGCATCCATTGGCGGAAGGTGGTGCTGTCCGTCACTGGCCAACCGGTGCGCACGATCTCACCGCGGCAGCGATAGCGGGGTTCCTCGCCCACTCCAAGGTGAATGTCGGAGAAGTTCAGCTCATAGGCCACACGAACGATGCCTTCCATCGTGGTGGGTGCCTCCGATGGGATGCCCTCCAATGTCTGGGGGACCTCCACCGCGGCGACGCTCCGACTGTGGTGGGGTGGCGGCGGAGGCGGAGCCGGTGGGGCCCCGGACAGGGGAGGGAACGGAGCCGCATGGGGGGCGGGAACGTGCGTCATGGATCAAACCTGCGTCATTCCATGGTGCCACCGGTGGCCAGGATCCGAGGCGGGCGGGATCCCTAGGATTCGGGAGTCCGCATCCAGGTCTTGTCAGCTGCTGTCGGTGCCCTGCCCCTGGTCACCATCGTGTTGGGCACCCGCCCGGAAGCCATCAAGCTCGCGCCGGTGATCCGGGCGTTCCAATGTGCGCGGGATCTGCGCACCCGCGTGGTGCTCACCGGCCAGCATCGGGAAATGGTGAGCCAGGTGATGGATCTCTTCAGCCTGCGGGCCGACCGCGACCTGGCCCTGATGGCCCCCCAACAGACCCTCACCCATGTCACCTGCGCGGCACTGCAGGGTCTCAAGGAGGAGTTTCAGGCCCATCGGCCCGACCTGGTGCTCGTGCAGGGCGACACCACCACAGCCTTCTCCAGTGCCCTGGCCGCCTTCTACGAGCAGATCCCGGTCGGTCACGTGGAAGCCGGCCTGCGCACCGACAATCTCTTGGATCCCTTTCCAGAGGAAGCCAATCGCCGGTTGATCTCCCAGCTGGCCCTGCTGCATTTCGCCCCCACGGAACGGTCCGCCGCCAACCTGCGCGCCTCGGGGGTGGTGGGAGAGATCCTCACCACCGGCAACACGGTGATCGATGCCTTGCTTCTGATGGCGGAGAGCGCCCCGGCCTGGGATGTGCCTGGACTGGATTGGAGCCGGCAGCGCGTTCTCCTGGCCACGGTCCATCGGAGAGAGAACTGGGGCGAGCGGCTGGAGCAGATCGGGCGCGGTTTTCTGGCCCTTCTGGATCTCTTCCCCGACACGGCTCTGCTGCTGCCCCTCCACCGCAACCCCACCGTGCGCGCCCCGCTGCAGGCCCTGCTCGGCGACCATCCGCGGGCCTTCCTCTGCGACCCTCTCGACTACAACCACCTGGTGGCGGCCATGCGGGGCTGCACCCTGCTGCTCACCGATTCCGGCGGTCTGCAGGAGGAGGCCCCGGCCCTGGGGAAGCCCGTGCTCGTGTTGCGCCGCACCACGGAGCGGCCCGAGGCGATCGATGCCGGCACGGCGCGGCTGGTGGGCACCGAGAGCGCGACGATCGTGGCGGAGGCCAGCCGCCTGCGCACGGATCCCGAGGCCTACGCCGCCAGGGCCAAGGCCCACAACCCCTTCGGCGATGGCCAGGCCAGCGGCCGGATCCTGGCCGCAGCGCGACGCTTCATCGCTTCTTCTCCTTCGCCCACGGCGGCAGGTCAATGAACACGCGGGTGCCGGACGACAGGCCCTTCAGGATCTG
>JBKDSZ010000117.1:0-6011 GCA_046340375.1 Cyanobacteriota bacterium
TCTAGTGGAGTTTCTCAGAACGAAACCAAGATCTAACGTTGAAGTTTATCGCTTTACAATAAATCATGGATTCTTGCCAAAACATACAAATGAAGTTCTTAGGAACTGGCAGAATACCCAAAGAATATCCATAGCGTCACCAACTGGGACAAAACCAAGAAAAAGCGCATTTTACATGACCTATGAATATTACAAGCAAAATCAGGTTAAGGCAATCTTCTCGCTTTCCTAAATGACCACATCAAGCATTGAATGGACTGAGTTAACATGGAATCCAACTACTGGATGCTCTAAGTACTCTAACGGCTGCAAGTATTGCTATGCCGAGATTATGTCTAAAAGGTTGCAGGCTATGGGTGTCGAGAAGTACAAAGATGCTTTTGAAGTCAGAATTCATCCCGACCAGTTGTTGCTTCCGTATAAATGGAAGAACCCAAAAATAGTCTTTGTGAATTCGATGAGTGATCTTTTTCACAAGGAAGTGCCCGCTGATTTTATTAAGCGAGTCTTCTCTATTATGAATGATAATCCGCAGCATGTCTTTCAGATTTTAACGAAGAGAGCTGAACGCTTAATTGACTTATCTGCCGAACTCGTGTGGACGGATAACATTTGGATGGGTGTATCAGTTGAAGATGCTAGCGTCACTCATAGAGTAGACAGACTTAGAGAGACTAGTGCACATATCAAGTTTCTATCCTGCGAACCTTTGCTTGGTCCACTTCCTGGCTTAAACCTTGATGGTATTCACTGGTTAATCGTGGGTGGTGAGAGTGGGACGCGACCCAGGCCAATGAGGGAAGATTGGGTTTTTGACATTCAAAGACAATGCGAGGAGCAAGACGTCAAGTTCTTCTTTAAGCAGTGGGGTGGGAGAAACAAGAAAGCTGCTGGCAGGTTGCTTAATGGTCGGACTTATGACGATATGCCTGCCATCCCAGAGCGTACAAAGAGTGTCGTGTAGGGGCATCTGCTATCGCAAAACTGCCTGCCAACAACCAGATTCAGAAGACGGGAGTGTAGACTTGGATCTGTGCCGAAATCCCTGCCCGCTTCTGATCTGGAGCGTTGGCCCTGCGAGAGGCTTCTACTCAGACAGCAGAGCCCGGTAGATTGGTGGGCAGCGGCAGAGCTGCATGACGCGCCCGAGGCTTCCTGACCAGAATTCCCCATGACTGCTGCTCCCTCCAGCTCGTCTGTCATCACCATCGACCCGCGCATCAGCGCCATCGCCTCTGGGATCGCCGCAGCCATTCCGGAAGTCCAGGTCCGCCTGTTTGGATCACGCGCCAGGGGTACAGCCCGACCAGACTCCGACGTGGATTTACTGATCACCGTGCCGGATCACTGGCTGGCTGGCCACGATCGTGTGCGCGTGCTGGGAGCCCTCTGGCACCAATATTCTACTCATCGGCTTCCTCTTGATCTGCTTCTTTATTCTGAAAGCGAAGTAAGCCTACGGCAGCAATACAGAAGCGCCGTCACCACCCAGGCTTACCAGGCGGGAATCTTGCTGCATGGCTGATCCCGATGCCATTCGCTACCTGCGGATCGCCCAGGCTGATCTTGAGGAGGCGCGGCGCATGGTGGAGCTGTCGGCGTTCCGCGACAGCAGCATCGGGTTCCTGCTTCAGCAAGCCTGCGAGAAAGCCCTGAAAAGCTGGATCCACTCGAGGGGAGGTCTGGCTCCCTTCACCCACGACCTTGTGGCGTTGATGGATTGGCTGGAAGAATCGGGCGCAGATGTCAGCCCGTTTGAGCGGCTTGCTGATCTCTCCTTCTTTGCGGTTCAGAGTCGGTATGACGACAGTTTGAAGATCACTAGAACCGCTGAAAGGTGAAGGTGCTAGCAGCCCTCTCCAACCTGTTCATGGCGCGGCATGAGCTGCTATGCAGGACATGATCGGGGGAGTGGTGTACGTGCTGGGGGCAAGCACAGCCCCAAACGAGCATGATTCAGCGTCCAAAAAGGCATAATCAGGGTGATCGGTACCCCATCGCGTCCAAAGTTTTCTTCTGAGTAAGCAGCAGCTGGAGAGTCCTCTGGGCGGCCTTGTTGTCCAGAGTTTCTTTGGTCTGATGGCCATGGTGATCATGATCGGCGCTGGTCGTGCATTGATGTTCCGATCGCTGAAAGACTCTGACGCGGTGGAGACGAACAAGCAGCAGGTTGAGATCGATGCGCCGAAATCACAAGATGTCAACCCGGACTGACGTGTCTCCGCGCAACCTGATCTGCCACTTCCACCTATTGGCCCTCACCCCAGCCTCCGCAACGTTCAGCGGTACAGCGGTGGACAGGATGCGCTGGTGTGAAATGCGCTCCCGCTCAGGGACTGGACAAGCCCGGAAACACCATCAAATCGATGTGGCCACCGGTTGGATGGCGCCATTCCCGAAACTCCTCCGCCAGGGCGTGGTGTTCCTGGATCAAAGACCTGGACTCCAGGTCTTGCAACCGTTGATGGACCAGATCAAGGGTGTTGTCGATCAATTGCGCAGCTTGTTCGGACGTCATGGGCACACATCTCCGAAAGCGAAATGGTCAAAATTAATGCATAAATGTTTAAGCGCGCCCTTCTTCATCGGCTGTAGCGCAGGACACGGGTGTTGGTGGCTATCCGGGGATGCTCACGCCCCCAGCCAGGCCACCGCCGCGTCTCGCTGGTTTCAGATCCTCGGTGGTGGCGGTGTTGGGGGTCCTTGCACCCGCCTCAGATGTTGATGCCATGGCTCAGGCTGGCTCCCCTGGGATCCACCGCAAAGTCCTCGCCGACGCTGATGATCGTGTTGTTCGACATCGGACCTGCCGTGTCGGCTGCATTGGTGTCGCCGGGGAGCGGCAGGGAATTCCGCTTGGCCGTCAGCGGAGCGTTCTCCCGCCATTTGGTCAACCTTCGATGGTCTCCCCGGGCGTGATGGCAGGTCCGATCAAGCGGCGGCCTTGTCCTTTGCCCCCTCTCCCGCCAAAGCCACCTCTCCCAGGCCCACCTCCACCCCGATGTGTTGATCGGGTCGCCCGGTGATCAGCAGGGAGGCGCGTTCGCGTGTGGCGATCGCCCAGAGCCACTTCAGCAGCAGGCTGAGACGATTTTCGTTGTCCGCCATGAAGGCCAGGTGGGCCAACCCCCAGAGCACCCAGCCCACCAACCCGGACACTCGCCAGCCGCGCAGATCCGCCACGGCGTAGAGGGGACCCACCACGGCCATGCTGCCGAAGTCGATCCACTGAAAGGGAGGCTGGCGCTCACCGCGCAGCCCGGCGAGGAGATCGAGCGCCACCCAGCCGCCCATCTGCACGGCCGGGCCCGCCATACCCGGCAGGGGCTGCCCGTCGGCCGTGTGGCTGTAGGAGCAGAGATCCCCCACCACCCGAATCTCGCGATGGCCGGGGATGGAGAAATCCGCCTCCACCAGCAGTCGCCCGCCCTTGTCGACTGGACAGCCGCAGCGCTCCGCCAGCAGCTTCCCCAGGTGGGAGGCGCGCACGCCAGCGGTCCAGCAGACCGTCGCCGCTTCCAGCGTCACCTCGCCGGGTTCTCCCTCGGCGGGGTTGGCGAGGGTGGCCCGCAGGCGGCCGGGGCTGATCTCCTGCACCCGCGCCCCCAGCACGAGCTCCACCCCCCGCTCGCGCAGGTGTTCGCCGGTCGCTTCCGACAGGGAGGGATGCATCGCCCGCAGCACCCGCTCCCCCGGATCGACGAGCATCACCCGGCAGTCCTCGGGTTTCAGCTGGCGAAACAGGGTGCGCGTGGCGTCGTGCAGCAGGGCGATCAGGGAGCCCGCCAGCTCACACCCCGTGGGCCCTCCCCCCACCACCACCACGGATTGCAACACTTTGCGCCGCTCGGGGTCCGGGCATTGCTCCGCCGCTTCCAGGGCATTGAGCAGGCGACGGCGGATTTCATCGGCATGCTCCAGGATCTTCATGGGTGGCGCCAGGGGCCGCCACTCCTCATGGCCGAAATAGCTGCTGCCTGACCCGGTGGCCAGGATCAGGTGGTCGTAGGCGAGGCGGCTGTTGTTGAAGCTCACGCTCTTCTCCGCCGGATCCAGATCCACCACTTCCCCCAGCAGCACCTGCACGTTGGGCGCTTTGACGAACATCTCGCGCAGGGGAGTGGAGATGTCCGACTCCGACACCAGGCCGCAGGCCACCTGATACAGCATCGGCTGGAAGAGGTGGAAGTTGCGCTTGTCGATCAGGGTCACCCGCACGGGTTGCCCGGCCAGTCGCTGGGCGGCCTTGATGCCGGCAAAGCCCCCGCCGACGATCACCACCCTGGGCCAACGCTTCATGCGCTCCTCGGCGGGTTCGAGTTCGAGGAAGAAGCGCTCGCGGGTCATGGGGAAGGGAGTGATGGCTTGCAGCCTAAAAGTGCCGTGACTGGACGGCTCTCGCTGCGCTCCAGGCCATGCCCGCCCTCGTCAGCGGGGCCAGGGGATCAAGAGTCCTCGGAGGGAAGGAAGCGTCCGGCCAGACGCACCGCCAGAACCACCGCGGCCACGCCGTAGCAAGCGAAGGTGACCGCCTGGCCCGCCGTGCCGGGTTCGTAGGTCTCCTGTTGCAACAGCACCGTGTCCGCCAGGGATGCCGCCGTGCCCCACAGCACCACCCAGACGCTCACATAGACGATTCCGCGCAACGTCCGGTTCATGCCGAGACCTTCACGCCCTTCCAGAACGCCACCCTCCCCTTGATCTCCTCGGCGGCGGGCTTGGGGTTGGGATAAAACCAGGCCGCATTGGCATTCACCTGGCCCTCCACCACCACGTCGAAGTAGTGGGCTTCCCCCTTCCAGCCGCACACCGTGCGGTGGCTGGACGGACGAAAGCAGTCCATCTGAAGAGCGTCGGGGGGGAAGTAGGCGTTTCCTTCCACGGTGACGATGTCGTCGCCGCGGGCGATCACCGTGCCGTTCCAGCTCGCTTGCATCGGGGGGATCCAAATCAGGTGCATCCTGGCGGGTGGAGGGCCCTGTCGCGGGCCTCAGCCGTGCTCTCATGGCTGGATGATCACGGGCGTGCCCACCGCCGTGCGCTCGAACAGCCAACGGGCCGTGGCGCTGCTGGTGCGCACGCAGCCATGGCTGCGGGGCACGCCGAAGGGTTCCCCGGCGGCCTCCTGCCAGGGCGCGGGATGGATGCAGATGGACTCCGGGTTGAGGCCACCGCCCCCCAGGCAAAGCACGTTGGGCACGGAGGGGATGAGGTAGTCACGGCCTGTGAGGGAGGTGGTGTCGTAGCGGGACACCACGGTGAATGCGCCGCTCGGGGTGGGGCTGGCGGGCAAGCCGGTGGACACCGGCCGGCGGAACAGCAGGCGATGCTCGCCGTCGAAGGCGCTCAACCGCTGCTCGGAGAGGTCGATCAGGAGCTCCGTCACAGGCCCCGCGCTGGCGCCCTTTCCTCCGGCCAGCCCGCAGAGCAGCAACACCCCCGCCAGCGCTTGCCACCCCCTCGATCCGAACCGTCCGAGCGCCATTCCCGCCCCCTCCCGTCTCTGTTCAGTCTCCTCCCGCCATTCAGTGGCCCGAGGCGTTGCGGACCCACCGTCGCCATCTGTCGCCGATCGCGACCGCCGCTCAGGCCAACAAGTCCTCCAGGCTCAGGTCGGGGCGGCGGAGCAGGGCGAACACCGTGCCCGCGTTGCCGCGGCAGAGCCGCAGCTCCTCATCCACCACAGTGATGTCGAGCCAGGCGGGGAAGCTTTGCCGCACCTCCCGCAGAAGTTGCCACCGCCGCCCCGCCAGCTTGGGGCCGAGCCAGCCGCCCCGCTCAAAGCGCACACCCACCCGTTGACAGGGTTGGTCGGGGCTGGCGACCGGCTCCACGGCGATGGCCGCCCGCACGGCGATGCCCGCCAGATCGCCGAGATGACCGGCCAGTCGCAACAGGTTCATGCCCTGGCCCCGGGAGGGGGCCAACACCTGGAGATTGGTGAGCCAGGGCGCCGTGGCGAGGTAGGGGAGGGAGCTGCTGCTCCAGCGCAGTTCCCAGACCCCCTCCAC
>JBKDSZ010000118.1:0-26574 GCA_046340375.1 Cyanobacteriota bacterium
CAAGGCCGTGTAAAGCCCGCCGAAACCGCCACCAACAACAACGACAGGATGCGTCTCCACCGAGGCACCTGCGCTGTCAGCCGGGGGCGACGACGGAGAGGGGAAAGGGGATTCGCCAACCTGCATGGTCTCACCATACCCAGGCTGACCCTTCGCGTTTGCTGGGCATGATGGGATCATGAGCCCATCACCCTCCACCCAAGCTCTTCCCGCCTTGGCTGGTGCCGTTCCGGACCATCTCCCCGCCATCGGCGCTCCCGTCGCCGCCCCTGGCTCCCCGCCGGCCTCCGCGGATGGCGCCTTTTCGCTGGATCTGCACGCCGCCAGGGCCCATCTGCAGCCCCTGTCAGCGGAGGCACGCCTGGCCTGGGCCCTGGACACTTTTGGCAGGGGCTTCTGCTTCACCACCAGCTTCGGCATCCAATCCGCCGTCCTGCTGCACATGGCCTCCCGCCTGGGGTCGGCACCGGACGGGAAGGGGGTGCCGGTGATCTGGGTCGACACCGGCTACCTGCCAGAGGAGACCTACCGCTATGCGGAGGAACTCTGCGACCGACTGCATGTGAATCTGCAGGTGGCGCAGTCCGAGCTGTCTCCCGCCCGCATGGAGGCCCTCCATGGCCGGCTGTGGGAAAGCGGCTCCCTGGAGGATCTGACGCTCTACAACCGACTGCGCAAGGTGGACCCCCTGGATCGGGCGTTGCGGGAGCGCGGGATCCGCTGCTGGGCCAGTGGTGTGCGAGGTCACCAGACCGACCATCGCAGCACCATGACGCCCCTCGATCAAGTGCGGGGCCTGTTGTCCCTGCGCCCGCTGCTCTCCTGGAGCGGCAAGGACATCTATTACTACATGGAGACGCACCAACTGCCGCAGCACCCCCTGTTCGCCAAGGGCTACTCCACCGTGGGCGATTGGCACAGCAGCGCCGCAGATGATGGCAGCCGATCCGGACGGGCCACCCGCTTCGGCGGGCTCAAGCAGGAATGCGGCATCCACCTGCCGGGGCTGATGGGCGAGGGCATTTGAGCCAGGCCCCGAATGCGCGGTGGTTGCTGATCGGCAACAGCCGCTGGCATTGGGCGGAGCGCTCCCCTGACGGCCAGCTGAGCGGCTGGGACGAGGCGCCACCCGCGCGAGGAGAAGAGGGCCACCCCCCTTTGACCTGGGCGGCCGTCGGTCCGCCGCCGGATCCCGCCTGGGCCCCTGCCGACCGGCAGGTAGACGTGGGGGATGTGCCCTTGACGGGCTGTCCGCCGTGGCTGGGGATCGATCGGGCGCTGGCGGGCTGGGGAGCCTGGCGGGAGAGCGCGGAGGCGGTGTTGGTGGCGGATGCCGGCACGGTGTTGAGCCTGACCCTGGTGGATGCCAGCGGCCACTTCCGCGGGGGACGACTGCTGGCGGGATTGGCCCTGCAGCTGGAGGCCATGGGCAACCGCACAGCCCTGTTGCCCCGGCTGCCCGCCACAGACACCGGGGAATGGGAAGCCGAAGAAGGCGATGGGACCTGGCCCCGGGCGACGGCGGATGCCATGCGCGTGGGTGTGGAAACCGCTCTGGTGGCGGCTGTGGTGGAAGCGGCGCGCGCGTCGGGAAGCCGTCGGCTGGTGCTCACCGGTGGCGACGGGGGGCGGCTCTGGCAGCGGGTCCGGAAGCCCCTGGAGGAGCGGGGGCACACGGTTCTCCACCGGCCCCTGCTCTGCCTGGAGAGCCTGTCCCGGCTGCGGCCGGGGTTGTCGTTCAGGCCAGACCCAGATCCTTGAGGATGTCGTCCGCCATGCTCTCGGCTTTGACCTTGAGGTAGATGCGCTCGATCTTCCCCTCAGGATCGACCACAAAGGTGTGGCGCATCATGCCCATGTACTCCCGTCCCATGAATTTTTTCAGGCCGTAGCTCTCATAGGCGCTGGCCACGGGACAGGGCTCAGCATCGGTGAGCAAGCGAAAGGGGAGCTCGTATTTGGCGATGAATTTGCCGTGACTTTTGGCATCGTCCTTGCTGATGCCCAGCACGACGATACCCTGTTCCTCCAGGCTGCTCCAGCGATCGCGAAAGTTGCAGGCCTCCTTGGTGCAGCCCGGGGTGTCGTCCTTGGGATAGAAATAAATCACCACCCGTTGCCCCTGGAAGGACGCCAGATCGACCGGCTTGCCATCTTGATCGGGAAGGGTGAAGGGGGGAGCGGGATCGCCAATCGCGAGGGCCACGAGTCGGGAGAACGGGGCATTGGAGTCTAGTGGGACGTAGACTGACCCCATGACGGGAGACCCGAACACGGGTGCGGCGGCACGTCCGAGGGGGACATCCCGGGACCAGGCGGGGAACAAAGCCTCGCGGGGGAGAACCCAACGGCGGAGCGGAACGTGAGCGAAGCGCACAGGGAGGCGGCGAGGACAGGCTTGCAGCGAATCCTTGGTGTGCGGCCCATGATTTGGCGGATGTGCAGAGACAAATTTGATACTTGTGGCTAGTTTCAGAAGGAAGTCGTCTTCCAACCACCCGTGTTCAAGCGTCTGCTCGCTGGTCTCACAGTGGGAACTGCCATTGCGTCCGCCGCTGTTCCCCTGTCAGTCCAAGCCGCCACCAATCCGATCCGCTGGAATACCGGCGCCGCTGTATGGTCCACCAATCAATCCGCTGTCGACACCTTCCTGAAAACCGGTGAAGTCACCGACCGTGGCCTGGCTGGAGGCCTCGCCCGGTCCGGCTGGTCCGCCAAAGAGGTGCGTGATGGGTTCCGCAAGACCTATGACGTGGATCTGATCGGCGTCTCCCGTTTTCTCTACTCCGACAACGGCGTCAAGTTTCTGAAGAAGGCCACCGCCAGCTACTTCCCCTACTACAGCATGAATACCTATGCTGTACAGGCTCTTCGTTCAGCCATCATCTCTGATGCCACCGATGGAGTGATCTCCTCCGCCGGCATCCTGAAGGCACTGCCCACCGACTTCCGTCTGGCTGACTTCTGCAACACCTACACCGGCGCCCAGAACATCTGCGCCGAAGGCCGTTGCAAGGCTGGGAGCGCCCAGTGCACCTCCCTGCTTTCCTGGTACGTGTTCCTCCCCGCCTGCATCCAGGCCAATCAGCTGCTCGATCCTGTCGTGGAGCGTGTGGTTGCCCCCGCACCCGCACCCGCCCCTGCTCCTGAGCCGATTCGCGGCCTCTGGTGAGTCCTTGACTCTCAGGTCTCCCGGCTCCGGCGTTGTCCGGGGCTTTTTTTTTGCCCCCTCGCGGCCTGAGGCCCCGACCAGCGCCCTTCCAGGACCGCATGGCCAAGCCGCTGGGGCAAACGGGCTCCGAGGTGCGCCTGAAACCAGCGCCGCAGCTGCCGCACCTCCTCCGGCTCCAACCCCTCCGCCAGGAGCGATGTCCGATAAGGCGCGGCGTCAGCAAACCAGCGGGTCAGCCACCGCTCGGCGAGGGGAAGGTCGAGGGCTTCCTCCCAACGGCGCTCCGCGACGCGCCAGCCCAGGCGCTCCAGGTCGTCCCGCAGCGCGATGGGAAGCGGCTCCCGGCGGTCCAGCTCCCGCCCCTCCGCCGCCACCACCCGATCAAGGAGGCTGGCGGAGGCGCCCTCGGGGGCGTCCCGCCCCGTCGCCAGGGAGCGGAGAGCCGTGGCGGGCCCCAGACGCGGTTGGCTGAAAAGGAAGCGCAGCCGGGCGCCGGGAGCAGCCAGGGTGGAGAGCGCCTCCGCCCAGGAGGGCGCCCCTGGCACGGTCCGCTCCAGCCGGGGCTGCCGCGCCACGATCCATTCAAAGCGTCCCCCCGGCTGGGCCAGCGCCCCCAGGGGCCGCGGGTCGTCCTCCGGCACCAGCCGCACATCGGGCCGCACAAGGGGATCCAGGAGCGCGAGCTGGGCTTCCAGCGCCTCCCGCTCCTCCTCCCGGGCCACGGTGAGCGCCACCTCTCCCTCGGCGGCGTCGCGCAATGGATCAAGGGCCCAGAGCAGGGAGCGGGCCTGGAGCACGAGCACCCGATCCAGCCGCCCCGGAGCGTGGTCCAGCCAAAACCGCTGACGCAGCAGATCCAGGCGCTCACCTTCCGCCGCCGCCTGACGCGCCAGCCAGCGCTGGAGCTTGGGATCCTCCGCACCGGCACTGAGCATGTCCTGGAGATCCGCTCCCTGCTCCGCCACAGCGGCCAGCTGGGCCGCCCGTCGCTGACGCAGGGCGGGGCGCCGCTCCCCCTCCCAGCCCAGGGCGCCGGGCTGCCAGAACACCTGGCCCTGCAGGGACGCCGGCAGGTATTGCTGGGCCACCCAGTGCTCCGCGTAGGCATGGGGATAGCGGTAGGCCTGGCCATCGCCAAAGGCGGCGCCATCGCGATGGGCATCCCGCAGATGGGCGGGCACCTGTTGCTTCTGGGCCTGACGCACGGTCTTCAGAGCGTCAAACACAGCGAGGGTGCTGTTGCTCTTGTCGGTGCCGGCCAGGTAGAGGGCGGCCTGGGCCAGGGGATAGAGGCCCTCCGGCAGGCCCACCCGCTCAAAGCTGGCGGCGCAGGCCTCCACCACGACGACGGCCAGGGGATCGGCCAGGCCCACATCCTCCCCGGCGGCGATGAGCATGCGGCGGAAGAGAAAGCGTGGATCCTCCCCGGCCTCCACCATGCGGGCGAGCCAGAAGAGGGCGGCATCCGGATCCGAACCCCGCAGCGACTTGATGAAGGCGCTGATCGTGTCGAAATGGGCATCGCCCTGCTTGTCATAGAGCACGGCCCGTTGCTGAATCGATTCCTCAGCGATGGACAGATCAATGGTGATGGTGCCCTCAGCATCAGGCTCGGTGGTTTCCACGGCGAGCTCCAGGGCGTTGAGCAGGCTGCGGGCATCGCCGTTGGCCACATCCACCCAGTGGGCTTCCGCGTCCGGAGTGATCCGCACCGGCCGACCGCCATAGCCCCGCTCGGGATCCTCCAGGGCGCGGCGGAGGAGCCGGCGCAATGCCTCGGGTTCCAGGGGCTGGAGGCGGAAGAGCCGGGAACGGCTCACCAGGGCCTTGTTGACCTCGAAGAACGGATTTTCCGTGGTGGCGCCGATCAGGGTGAGGGTGCCGTTCTCCACCCAAGGGAGGAGGGCATCCTGCTGGGCGCTGTTGAAACGGTGCACCTCATCGATGAACAGGATGGTGCGCAGCCCATGGTGGGCCAGCCGTTCCTTGGCCTTCTCCACCTCGGCCCGCAGATCCTTCACCCCCGCCAGGACGGCATTGAGGCTGCTGAAGTGGGCATGGGTGTGGCCGGCGATGATGCGGGCCAGGGTGGTCTTGCCCGTCCCGGGGGGGCCGTGAAGGAGGAGGTTGCCGACCCGATCGGCACTGATGGCCCGTCGCAGGAGGCGTCCAGGCCCCAGGATGGCGTCCTGTCCGACGAAGTCGTCGAGCTCGCGGGGACGCATGCGCTCCGCCAAGGGGGCCAGGCGGGCGAGGGTGGTCTCCCGCTGGTGGCTGAAGAGGTCAGCCATGGCCACCTCCCCCGCCTGTCGGCCGCGCCACGCTGCCCTCAGTCCGAGGAGCCGGGCGGCAGGGGGCCCGGAGAATGGAGCCGGGCGCTGAAGCCGAGCAGATCAAAACCACTGAACAAAAAGCTGATGCCCACGAGCAGGCCCAGCACTGACAGCAACCCCGCTGAACCCATGGTGAGAATCAGGAGACCAAGCACCAGGGTGACCAGGCCGTTGGCCAGTCCCCAGCCCCAGCCGCGGGCCTGGCGATGGCTGAGGGCCAGCACGCTCATCAACACACCCTCGATCAGGAAGACAACCCCAACAGCCAGGGCCAAGGCCTTGATCTGAATGGAGGCGGGAACGATGCCCGCCTTGAACTGGAGCAGCATCCAGAGCCCCGTGACCAGGAACAGGCTGGCGAGGATCAGCCGCAGGAAGCCATGCCAGCCGTTGAGACGCACACGCCGGCTCCAGGTGTCGATCCAGCCCATCAGGCCCGCCACCAGGAAGGCCACCGCCACCATCACAGTGACACCAGCGGAGGCCACATAGGGAAACAGCAGGGCAAGGAGTCCCAGAACGATCATCACGATCCCCTCGGCCTGGGCGATCCCCTTCAGCCGGCCGGCCTGGAGAGCCTGACGGGTGAGGGCGGTCTCCCCCGCCGGGAGATCCCCGTCGTCGGGGTCGTTGAAGGTGGCGCCGGAGGGCATGGCAAGCAAGGAAACCCTTCTGGACGTTAGGCAGAAGGAACCGTGTCGCCATCCCTGAGGGTTGAGGACCGCCGCCATTCGACACCCTTTGAGATGGAAGCCCGGAAGCGAGCGCGGTGGGCTGATTACGGTGAGACCCGAACCGCAGACGGTGCTGGCGCGGGAGGAGAGCCATGACGATCGCGATCGCCCTCACCATCGGCGGCAGTGATTCCGGCGGTGGCGCGGGAATCCAGGCCGACTTGAAAACCTTCACGGCTTTGCGGGTGCATGGCTGTTCGGCGATCAGCTGCATCACGGCGCAGAACACCCGGGGGGTGAGCCGCGTCGATGGCCTGCCGCCGGAGTCGCTCACAGCGCAGATCAGCGCGGTGGTGAGTGATCTGGCGGTGGGGGCGCTGAAGACGGGGATGCTGCTCAACCAGTCCTTGATCGAGGCCACCGCAGCGGCCATCGCGCCCCTGGCCGTGCCGAAGCTGATCGATCCGGTCATGGTGTCGCGGGCAGGGGCGGTGTTGCTCGAACCCGACGCCATCGCAGCCTATCGGCGCTGCCTGCTGCCCCAAGCGGAACTGCTCACGCCGAACATCCACGAAGCGCGCCTGCTCACGGGGCTGGGGATCGAGAGCGCGGCGGAGGTGGAGCGGGCGGCGGAGCGGCTGCTGGCGATGGGGTGGGACGGCGCCGGGAGCAGGGCGGGGCCGGCGGCGGTGTTGATCAAGGGCGGGGGGCTCGCGGAGTTGCGCGGCCGCGACTATCTGCTCCGCCGCGACGGGGCGGGCCGTTGGCTGGCCCACGCGCCGATCCCCACCCCCCACACCCATGGAAGCGGCTGCACCCTCGGCGCGGCGATCACAGCCGGCCGGGCGCGGGGGCTGGATCTGGAGGCGGCGGTGGTGGCCGCCAAGGGCTATGTGGAGGGCGGCCTGCGGCGGGCGCTGGCCATTGGCGGGGGGCAGGGGCCGCTCTGCCACTGGCATCCCCTGGACTCCCGAGACCCCGGAGGTTGACGGCGGTGCAAGCGCCGCCAGTCGCTTGCACGCCAAGCCCGGAGAAGAGGCCTGAAGTGGTTGAATCATCTGCCTGGTCGTGACACCTCCATGGTCCCCGCCCCGCCGCGCGCTTCGCTGCTGCTGGCCTTCGCTGTCTGCTTGCTGGGCTGGCCTCTGGGGGGCGCGCCAGCCGTCGCGGAGGTGCAGATCCGGTGTGAGGGCACCCTGCTGGAGGCGCGGGGGAGCGCGGAGCGGGAGCGGGCGATCGCCCGTCTGCGCTTCTCCCTGGCCCTTGAGGCCGAGCAGCGCACGAGCGATGGCGCCCTCGCCCTCCTGCAGGAGCGTCTCGCCGCCGTGCGCGGGGTCCTCCAAAGCCTGGCGGTCAAGGAGCTGCGCGTCTCCTCCCCCTCCACCTGGCAGCGTCCCGCGGAGGGTCGCCAGCCCCCGCTCAGCACCGCCACCCTCCAGGTCAGTGGCCTCCTGGAGCCCGCCCGCCTGCAGCCCCTGATTCGGCAGGTGGGGGCGCTGCCGGGGGTGCGACTGTCGCCGGTCCAGCCCGAAGCCGATCCGGCCCTCTCCGGTGACACCCGCCGCGCCCTCCTGGCCGCCGCCTACCAGCGCGCCCTGTCGGAAGCCCGGGATGTGGCTGGTGCCGTGGGCCTGACCCAGCTCAGTCCCCTGGAGGTGTCCGTCGATGGCGACCCGGCACCGATGCCCATGCCCGCCATGCTCGCCAAGGCCGCTGCCGCTCCGCCCTTTGATCCCCGGGAGCTGCCGCTGCCGAAAGCCGGCGCCTCCATGCTCGTGCGGTTCTGCGCCCGCTGACCCTCCGACGGTGGCTTCCCCTCAGGCGCTCGGTTGGGCCTTCATCCACTCCAGCGTGCGCCGCAGCCCCTCCGCCATGGCGATGGTTGGCGCCCAGTTCAACTCCCGGCGGGCCCGCTGACAACACAAGACGTTTGACTTCACGTCAAAGCTGCGCCCCGGCTGGTGGATCACCTCCAGCTCCCGGCCCAGCAGCTCCGACAGAAGGCCGATCAACGCGTTCAAGGAGGTGCCGGCCCCGGAACCGATGTTGAAGACGCATTCCTTTCCCTCATACCGCAGTGCGGCGCCGCAGGCCCGGCTCACATCGGCCACGTGCAGAAAATCGCGGATCACCGTGCCATCGCCCCAGATCTCGATCGGCTCACCCGCCAGGGCGCGCTTCAGAAAGGCCGCCACCACCCCCTGCGCTCCCTCCACCCGTTGGCGCTCGCCATAGGGATTCGCCATGCGCAGGATGATGGGTTGCAACCCGTGCAGTTCTTTGGCCAGCAACAGATATTTCTCCACCGTCAGCTTGGTGATGCCATAGGAGGTGGTGGGCTGATGGGGATGATCCTCATCAATCGGGGTGCGAAGGGGTGTGCCATACACCGTTCCGCCGGAGGAGGCAAACAGGATCTTCCGCACCCCTTGCGCCTGCATCTCCTCTAGCAGCTGCAGGCTGGCCACCACATTGCTCTGCACATCAAAGATGGGCTTGTCATTGGAGCTCTTCGGCCGGGTGGACCAGGCGAGATGCACAACGGCGCTGGCCCCCTGGAGGGCGGTTCGGATGTCTGCCGGCTCACGGCAATCACCCGCTAGCCATTCCACCGCCTCGTTGGCTTCAAAAACGCGATGGGGTTTGTTGTGCGCACGCTCCAGCACCCGCACGCCATGGCCTTCCGCCAACAGCTGGTCAACAATGGCCGATCCAAGAAATCCACCGCCCCCCAAAACCGTCACAACACTTGTCATCGGCTGAACGTTGTTGTCCCGTCTTGACCCAACAATGGCACAGGATCCTGGCATCAATTCCGGCCGCGCTGGCACTGCATCAGGGCGTGCCCTCAACCCTCCTCCAGAGCCACCAGGTCCCTGAGCTGGCTCACATCCAGCCCGCCCAGCCACTCCTCGCCGCTGCCAACGATGTCGGCCGCCAGTTTGGATTTCTCGTGGATCATGCGATCGATGCGTTCTTCCACTGTGCCGCTGCTGATGAATTTGTGCACCATCACCCGGTTGGTCTGGCCGATGCGGTAAGCCCGGTCTGTGGCCTGATTTTCCACGGCTGGATTCCACCAGCGGTCGATGTGAAACACATGGCTGGCGCGGGTGAGGTTGAGCCCCACGCCGCCGGCCTTCAACGACAGCAGGAACAGCTGGGGACCGCGGGGGTCCTCCTGGAAGCGATCCACCATCGCCTGCCGGTCGCTCTTGCTGCTGCCCCCGTGCAAAAAGGGCACCTCCTGCCGCCAGCGCCGCTGCAGATGGACCTGCAGCAAGTGCCCCCATTCGGCGAATTGGGTGAAGAGCAGGGCCCGATCGCCCGCTTCGATCACCTCCTCAAGAATTTCCTCCAGCCGCTGCAGCTTGGCGATTCGGGTCTCGAAATCCCCCGCCACGTCGCATTCCTTCCGGGCCAGGGCCGGATGGTTGCAGATCTGCTTGAGGCGGGTGAGCAGGGCCAGCACCTGGCCGTGGCGTTGGCCCAGGGGAGCGCGTGCGATCGCCTCCAGGCTCTCCTCCACCGTTTTGCGATACAGCTTGGCCTGCTCGCCCGTGAGCCCCACCCACTCCCGGAGCTCCACCTTTTCCGGCAGGTCGGAGATGATCGTCTTGTCGGTCTTCAGGCGCCGCAGGATGAAGGGGCCCACCCGGGCCTTGAGATCCCGCAAAGAGCTCATGTCGCCATAGCGTTCGATCGGCAGGCGGTAGCGCTGGCGGAAGAAGCCCTCATCCCCCAGCACCCTGGGGTTGAGAAAGTCCATCAGCGCCCAGATCTCGCTGACGCGGTTCTCCACCGGCGTGCCGGTGAGGGCGATGCGGAAGCGGCTCTGCTTGCCTGCGCGGGCCAGATCCCGGGCGGCCTGGCTCTGCTTCGCGGCTGGATTCTTGATCGCCTGCGCCTCATCAATCACCACCCCCTGCCAGTCGATGCTCTCCAGCAGTTCGCTGTCCCGCTGCAGCAGGCCATAGGTCGTGAGCAGCAGGTCAACCCCCGCCAGTGCCGTCTTCAGGGCCCCTTCGCTGCTCGGTCGCCGGGGGCCGTAGTGCTCCCGCACCGCCAACTCTGGGGTGAAGCCCGCCGCCTCCCGCTTCCAGTTCGTGAGCACGGAGGTGGGCGCCACCAGCAGCACGGGCCGCTTGAGGTCGCCCGCGACCTTCAGGTGTTGCAGGAACGCCAGAAGTTGCACCGTCTTGCCCAGGCCCATGTCGTCCGCCAGGCAGGCGCCCTGGTCAAAGCGGTGGAGGAAGGTGAGCCATCCCAGGCCCCGCTCCTGGTAGGGCCGCAGCTGGCCGGCAAAACCCTCCGGGGCCGGCAGGGGGTCGGGGGCCTTCTGCTGGTGGTATTGCTCCAGCACCGCCTGCAGGCGCGGCCCGGCCACAAAGCGATGCACCGGCAGGCGCATCAGGGTTTCGCCATCGCTGGCGGTCAAGCGCAGGGCCTCATCCAGGCTCAGCGGGGGGGCGGCCGCGCAGAAGCGTTCCGCGTTCTTCAGGTCGCCGGGCCGCAACTCGATCCAGGCCCCCTTGTGCTGCACCAGTGGACTGCGCTTCGCGGCCAGCCGCTCCAGGTCCTTCAGGCTGAGGGTGACGCCGCCGATCATCAGTTCCCAGCGCCAATCGAGACCCTCGCCCAGGCTGAGGCCCCGGGAGCCGCCCGGCAGCTCCGCCTCGATCGCCAATCCCAACCGACTGGCCAGGCCGCCGCTCAAGCTCGACGGCAGCACCACCCCCACCCCCACGTCCCGCAGCTGGCTGGCGGCGGTGCGCACCAGCACGAAGGCCTCGGCCGGGGTGAGCCGCATCTGTTCCGGCGCGGCGCTTTCCAGGCCCCGCCCGAGGGGCTCGAACACCTGGAGGGCCCGGCCCAGGCCCTCCAGCAACAGCTCCCCCGGCTGGCGCACCTCCACTTCGCCCAGTTGGAGCGTCCCATCGCCCGCCCCCCACACCACCCCGGCGTTGAGCCGCAGGGTGGGCTCGGCTTCGGCCTGCAGGGAGAATCGCAGCTCCCAGAGCTCGTCGCCATCGGCGGGGGTGAAGAGCTCCAGGCAGCCCCGGGCCGGGGCCACCCGCCCGGCCACGGCCTCGCGCCAGTGGTGGGTGGCCGTTTCCAGCCGCTCGGTCTGCTCCGAATCCAGGGAGAGGCGGCCATCGCCGCGGCCCAGGGCCTTCTGCCACGCCACAAGCAGGGGGTCGAGGTCTTTGGGGGGTGGGGCGAATCCGTTGCGCAGCTGCCCGTCCAGCAGAGCTTCCAGCAGGCTCGCCACCCGCAAGCGCCCGCTGCCGGGCCGGCGACAGGCCAGGGCCCCTTCCGTCGGGGAGCCGGAGGCGATGGCGCAGGTGGCCACCTGGGGCACTCCGGAGGCCAGATCCTCCAGCCGTCGTCGGTCTCCTTCGCGGTTGAGCAGCGGCAGCCAGCGGGCTCGGCCCTCCTCCACTTGGGGCAGCCAGCGGCCGCGGGCGATCAGGCTCATCGCCCACCGCTGCAGGTGGCTCCACCAGCGCAGCTCATCCGCCAGGTCGGGATGGTGGCCGGAGAGGGGGAGGGCGCTGAGCCACTCCGCCGCCGCGCCCGGCTCCATCGCCAGCCCCTCCACCGTCCAGGGCCACCAGCTCACCTGCTTCGGGATCGGCTCCCCGGCTTGCAGCGGCAGACCGCTCCAGGCGTTCGCGTCCGCAACCCGGCGCCCCCGGCCCGCCTGGGGGCGACTCGGCAGAGTCAGACAGGCTTGGGCC
This sequence comes from Cyanobacteriota bacterium, assembly GCA_046340375.1. Lineage (GTDB taxonomy): Bacteria > Cyanobacteriota > Cyanobacteriia > PCC-6307 > Cyanobiaceae > Cyanobium. The sequence goes on from JBKDSZ010000118.1 coordinate 11,921, forward strand.
GGCCGCAGCGCCTCCGACCAGAGGTCGTTCTCCTGCAGCCAATCCGCCAGGTCATCCCAGTTGAGTGTGAAGGGATGCTCGGGCACCTCCCGCCCCGGGCGCACCGGTGTGGCCACCCTCCAGGTATCGGCCCAGAGCAGGAGGCGACCTCCCGCTCCTTCCGGGGGAAACAGCCAGGTGGCGTGCAGCAGGCTCATGGCCGCAGGGCAGGCAGCAGGCGCTGGGCCCACTGGAGCAGCAGGGCGCTGCCGATCAGCGGCCACCAAAGCGGCAACCAGATCCGCAACGTGTCCATCATCAGCGATGGCAGGGCCCTTGTCAGCTCCTCCAGCGTCAGGGGGAGGGTTTCCGTTGGAGGGAGCGGCCAGGGAAAGGGCGCCGCGAGGCTTCGGATCGCGCAGATCGCCCCCACCAGCCCCGCCTGGAGGTGGCCGTCATCCGGATCCACCCGCTGCAGATGGAAGGCCAGCAGGCCCAGAAAGACGCCGCATCCCCCGGCCCGCAGGGCCCCATCGAGCCGCTCCGTCCAGGGCGCGCTGGAGGGTGTCCCGAAAGCGAGGAGCCCCGCGGCGCTTCCCGCCAGCAGGGCCCAGGTCAGCGACCGCAGCCGCCGCTGCGCCCGGTGATCGCCGCAATTCAGAGGGGAGGGCACGGGCGGGCTGGCCGATCCGGGAGGATCATGCCCCACCGGGGGACCGCAGCTCGTAGCGCAGCCAGCGGCAGTCGAGGCCGCCATGGCTCACGGGCACCCGGCGAGAGGCCTTCAGCCGCAGGGACGGGGTGAGCTCGGGATGGCCGCTCAACAGCCAGAGCGTCCATCCACAGGCGTGATGCCGCAGCCTTTGGCCGAGGGCGCCGTAGATGTCCTGAAGGTCGTGGCGCTCCCCCAGGCGCTCGCCAAAGGGGGGATTGGTCACGATCACCCCCGGGCCAGGGGGCGGGGTGAAGGCGCGGGCGTCCGCCTCATCGAAGCGGATCCAGGGGGCCACCCCCGCCGCCTCGGCGTTGGCCCGGGCCTGGGCGAGCACCTCCGGGTCATGGTCGCAGCCCAGCAGCGGCGCCAGCGGGCGGCCATCGGCCAGGCTGTCGCGGGCGGCGGCACGGGCCGCCGCCTCCTCCTCCCGCCAGATGTCGGGATCAAAATCCGGCCAGCGGTGCAGGGCGAAGTCACGGGAGCGGGCCGGTTGGCCGGCGATTGGCTGCCGCAGGCCGGGAGCGCGTCCGAGGGCCGCGCAGGCGGCCTCGATCAGCAAGGTGCCGCTGCCGCAGAACGGATCGACCAGGGGAACATCGCCCTGCCAGCCGGTGAGGGCGATGAGGCCCGCCGCCAGGTTCTCTTTCAGGGGAGCCAACCCGACGGCGGCGCGCCAGCCCCGGCGATGCAGGCTCGCCCCTGCCCCATCCAGGCTGAGCACGGCTTCCCCGTGACGGTGGAGATGGAGATGGAGCACCAGGTCAGGATCGTCGCGGTCCACCGCGCTGCGGGTGCCCCAGCGCTCCCGCTGCAGATCCACCAGGGCGTTCTTCACCTCCAGAGCGGTGAAGTGGCTGTGGTTGAGCGCTGCCGTGCCGCCGCTCACCTCCACCCTGAAGGTGCGCGATGGCGGCAGCCAGAGGGCCCAGTTGATGGCCTGGCACACACCGGCGCGGAGATCCTCCCGGCTGGTGCAAGAAAAGCGGCTTAATTCTCTCAGAAGACGGAAGGGCAGGCGGGCCCGCAGGTGAAGCCGATAGAAGCCAGCGGTGTCGATTCGAAAGGCCACCGCCCCCCGCAACGCCCGTGGCGACTGGGCTCCCAAGCGCAGGACCTCCTCCAGGGCGACGGTCTCCAGACCTGGAGGCACCACGGCGAGGGCCGGGAATGTGTCGGGGTTCACGAGAGGCACTCAGAAACATTTAAGTAAGCATTATCTTGAGCCGAATTGGGCTGACCCGTTTCATCCGGGTCCCCACCATGTCGTTCCGCTCGTGCGTCCATCATCATGACCAAGCTTGATTCCAACGTTTCGGGCTTTCCCTCAACATTTTCCCTGGACGACTTCTATGCTCAGTTTGAACGATCGACCGCGACAGACGAGCTAGTCGCGCCCCCCCCCCCGCGAGGCGAGGGTCGGGACGTGCCTGTCAGCGCCGGGGGGGTGAGCCCGGCCACTCCATCCGCCCCACCGCCCCTGGTGGGCATGGAGGCTTCGATCCCCGTCGCCTCCCTCCCTGGCCTGCCCGTGTCGGTGCAGGGAGGACAAGAGGGCTCGGCCGTCCCCGCCGCTGCCAGCGAGGCCCCGACCTCCGTTCCCGGCGCGCTGGCGGTGTCGGTGGCGCCAGCGGTCGCCGGGCCTGCTCCTGAGCGTTCCAGGGCGCCCGGGGAGCGACTCCTGGTCCAATGGAGCGCTGCGGCCACCCCGGAGCAGCGCCTCGCTCTCTTGGCCACCCTGGGGGGTGTCCGCCGGGACGTGATTCACACCACCCCGATGAAGGCGCGCGGAGACGGGGTGATGGAGGTGATCCAGCTGCCGGCGGGTGCCGACGCGACGCAGGCCCTGGCGGCCTGCAACGCCACGGCCGGCGTGTGTTTCGCGGAAGTGGATCGGCTGCTGCAAGCGCAGGCGGTCAGCAATGACACCCACTACAACAGTGGCGGGCTCTGGGGGATGTATGGCGGCGATTCCCCCGTGGCCAACGGCCCCTCCGGCACCACCAACATCTTTGGCAGCAACGCCGAGGCGGCTTGGAAGCAAGGGTTTACCGGATCAAAGTCGGTGTATGTCGGCATCTTGGATACGGGCGTGGACTATCAACATGAAGATCTGGCCGCCAATCTGTGGCTCAACCCCTACGAATTTGAGGATGGCATAGATAACGATGGCAATGGCTATGTTGATGATATCCGAGGCTGGAATTTTCTTGATGATACGAATAACGTCTTTGATCCTTTTATCGATGATCACGGCACCCACGTTGCCGGCACGATTGGGGCTGTGGGCGGCAACAACATCGGCATGGCCGGCGTCAATTGGGATGTCACCATGATCGCGTCTAAATTCATGGGACTTTCAGGTGGCTACATATCCGGTGCGATCCAAGCCTTGGATTATATCACAGACCTAAAATGGCGTCACGGCTTGAACATCGTGGCCACAAACAACTCCTGGATGAGTGGTGGCTACTCCCAGGCGATGTACGAAGCGATTGTGCGATCGGCTCAGCAGGATATTCTTTTTGTTGCTTCCGCCGGCAATCAATCTTCGAACAACGATCTTTATCCCATCTATCCCTCCGCCTTCAGCACAACGGCCGAGGCGGGTTACGACTCCGTGATCACTGTCGGCGCACTCACTTCGACCGGACAGCGCGCCTGGTTCTCAAATTATGGCCTCAACTCCGTTGATTTAGCCGCACCGGGCGATGATATTCTATCAACAGTTCCTCTGAATGATTACAGCTACTACAGTGGCACGTCGATGGCGGCCCCCTATGTCACCGGGGCCGTGGCGCTGTATGCCTCCAGGTATCCAGGCAGCACGGCCGAGCAGATTCGCGCGGCGCTGCTGGCGAGCACCACCCCCACCGCCTCCATGGCGGGCAGCACCGTGAGTGGCGGACGGCTGGACGTGATGACGTTCCTCAACACCGTTGTTCCGCCCGCCTTCGGCATCACCGCTGATCAGGCTTTCCTGGCGGAGGGCCAAACGGGGGTCACCTCCTATGGCTTCAAGATCACACGCCATGGCAGCACGGCCGGGACCGCCTCCGTGTCCTGGCAGGTGGCTGGAACCGGTTTGGCCCCGGCGGATGCCGAGGATTTTATCGGTCAAACCCTCCCCGGCGGCACCGTGACCTTCGCCCCCGGGCAGAGCACCAAGGCGATCACCGTGCAGGTCAAAACCGACACCGTTGTTGAAAGCATGGAAGCCTTCAAGGTGTCCCTGACCAACCCCAGTGGTGGGGGCACCCTGGCTGCGGGCCGCGCCAGTGCCAGCGGCCTCATTCTCAACGATGATGGTGTCGTTCTGGGGTTCCAATCGGGGGCGATCACCATCCCCTCCTTCGGACCGGCCTTCCCCGCTCCGTCCTCCATCACGGTGTCCACCGCCGGGCAAGAGATCGTTTCCTCGGTGGAGGTCACTCTTTATAATTTCTATCATTCATCATTGGATGATGTAGATATTCTGCTCGTCGGTCCCACGGGCGCCACATCCTTCCTGATGTCCGATTGCGGCGGCAACAACTCGGTGAATGGCATCACGCTCACGTTCAGCCCTCAAGCGGCCGCCTCCCTGCCCGACGAGGCCCCGATCACCGCCGGCACCTGGCTGCCGACCAACGCCTTCAGCGAGGATCTCTACGGTCAACCCAACAATGACGATTTCGGCCCGGCCGTCCTGTCCGGCATCCCCTACACCGCGGATCTCTCCGTCTTCAACGGCACGAATCCCAACGGTGTCTGGAGCCTGTTCGTGAGGGATGACTCCTCCGTTGCCGCCGGCAAGATCATCGACGGCTGGTCCCTGGCCATCAGCACGCAACCCGCCACCTCCACGGTCTCCTTGGCGGTCAGCCCCAATCGGGTGCTGGAAGATGGCGCGGCCAGCCTCCTCTACACCTTCAGCCGCAGCGGCCCCACCACCAATGCCCTGACCGTCAACTACAGCGTGGGTGGCACCGCCACCCCGGGCATCGACTACAGCGGCATCGCGTCGCAGGGCTCCACCAGGACCGTGACCTTCAACGCCGGTGCCTCCACCGCCACGGTGATGGTGTCCCCGACCGCCGACACGGAGGTCGAGGCGGATGAAACCGTGTCCCTCACCTTGGCGCAGGGCACGGGATACACCGTCGGAACGGTGGATCCCGTCATCGGCACCATTCAGGACGATGACACCGTTCAGATGGAGGGGGCCGGTGCCAGCAGGCTGATCCGGGATGCCGGCAACCGCCTCTTCGTCCAGTCGGGCAGTTCCGCACCCGTGGGATTGCGATTCCGGGGCAGGGCCATCCTGCGGAACAGTTTTCCGGGCTGGGAACCCCTGGCCGCTGAAACGTTCTCAGGTGTCAATCAGATGCTCTGGAAGAACCTCGCCGGCAATTACGTGTCGCTGTGGACGATGGACAGCAACTGGAGCTGGCTCTCCTCCACGGGCGAATGGGGGATGAATTCCGCCGGCGCCCTGCTGCAGGAGGTGAACTTCGGGCTTGATCTGAATGGCAATGGCGTCATCGGCTTGGGCCGGCCTGGCAACGGGATTCTCCAGACCATCTGAAGAACCCGGGCCAGCCGTTACGGTTTCCGCAGCCGCTCTGTCGCTGTGCCGGAACGTTCCGTCTCCCTCAGAGAGGCTGCTCGCTTCTGGGGGCAGCTGGGATGGGTCAGTTTCGGGGGACCCGCCGGCCAGATCGCTCTGCTGCATGAAACCCTGGTGGAGCGGCGCCGCTGGCTCTCCGAGCGGCGCTTTCTCCACGCCCTCAACTACTGCATGCTCCTGCCCGGGCCGGAGGCCATCCAGCTGGCCACCTACCTGGGCTGGTTGATGCATGGCACTGCGGGCGCCCTGGTCGCCGGGGGCCTCTTTCTGCTGCCCTCCATCGGCATCCTGCTGGCCCTCTCGACGATCTACGCCCTCTGGGGGCAGTTGCCCCTGCTGGCCTCGGTCTTCTGGGCCCTCAAGCCCGCCGTGCTGGCGATTGTTGTCCAGGCCGCCTGGAAGGTGGGGCGCCGCACCCTCGCCACCCCCTTTCTGGCCACCATCGCGGCCATGGCATTCCTTGCCCTCGGCTGGTGGAAGGTGCCCTATCCCCTCGTGGTGGCGGGGGCGGCCATGGCGGGTGGGTTGGTGGGACAGCTGCGCCCCCGCTGGATGGACCCGAAGTCGACCGGTCGGCGGCCTGTCGCTCCAGAGGCGGCCGCCGTCGCGGCGAACGCCCCGGAGGTGGCCACGCCCTGCCTTCACGACGACGACACCCCCACCCCGGCCCATGCCCGTCCGTCCAGGGCCCGGTTGGCCCTCACCCTGCTGCTGAGCGGCCTGGCCCTGGGGCTGCCCCTCGTGGCCCTCAGCCTTTCGCAGGGCTGGAACGGACCGTTGCCCACCATGGCCCGCTTCTTCACGCGCGTGGCTCTCTTGAGTTTCGGCGGCGCCTATGCCGTGCTCCCTTATGTCGCCCAGGGCGCGGTGGACACCTTCGGTTGGCTGCGGGCGGACCAGATGATCGACGGCCGCGCCCTGGGGGAAACCACCCCCGGCCCCCTGATCATGGTGGTGGCGTTCGTGGGCTTCATGGGCGGCTGGACCCTCAGCGGCAACCTGGCGTTTGCCGCCGTCGCCCTGCTCGTTGTCGTGTGGTTCACCTTCCTGCCGTCCTTTGCCTTCATCCTGGCCGGCGGGCCCCTGGTGGAAGCCAGCCGTGAAAACCTGAGCCTCAGCGCCCCCTTGAGGGCCATCACCGCCGCGGTGACCGGGGTCATCGGGAGCCTGGCCCTGTTCTTCCTCGGCCCCGTGCTCTGGCCCGCCGCCGGGGGAGGGTCCCTGGATTCCCTGGCCCTCGCTCTGTTCCTGGTGTCTCTGGTGCTGCTGCTGCGCCAGAATTGGGGCGTCATTCCTCTGATCGGTGCCGCGGCATTGACAGGCCTGGTGCGTCAGCTGGTCCTCGGTTGACGGGTTCACCGTCCTCCGACGCGCGCCGGGCGAGGCTCCTCCCGCAGCGTGTCCCCGACCATGGAAACGGCCTCCCTCCCTGGTGCCATCCCGGCGGCCGGTCCGCCTCCCAATTGGGTGCGATCCCGCCATCCCCTGGGGTGGCTGATCGATCGGCTTCTGGCGGTGGAACCCCTCCGCCAGGTGCTCTTCTGGCAGGCCCGGCGCCTGATCATCGGCACCGCCGCGCGCCGGGGCATCGCCTGGCGCGATCGGCGCGAGGCGCTTCAGGCCCTGGCGGAACCCGTCCTCGCAGCCCGCACCGATCCCTCCGACCAGCCGCCGGCCTATTCCCTGGCCCGCTTCCATGCCTACGACGCGGGCAATCTCTGCTGGCAGGCCGCCTGCGAAGCGGAGCAGGCCACCGATGCCATGGCCCTGCGGGTGTGGCCCGAGGAAGCGCTCCAGCCCGCGGAGGCGCAACAACGGCTCCGACAGGCCATCTACGACGCCATGGCCCCCAGCCTGGAGGGTCCTGTCCACCGCGCGCTCGATCTGGGCTGCTCGGTGGGCGTGGGGACGAGGGCTCTACAGACCTGGCTGCAGGCCCGGCAGGGGGAGGCCGTGAGCATGGAGGGGCTGGATCTCTCCCCTTACATGCTGGCGGTGGCCAGGGCGCGGGAGGCGGAGTGGCTTGCCGCCACAGGGCGGTCCCACCCGGCTGCCGCCCCCGTTGTCTGGCGCCATGCGACGGCTGAGGCCAGCGGTCTGCCCGGTGGCGCCTACGACCTGATCACGCTGCAGTTCGTGTGCCACGAGTTGCCGGCCGCAGCCACCCGGGCGGTGCTGGCTGAGGCGGCTCGCCTGCTCCGCCCGAAGGGCGTGATTGTGCAGGTGGATCAGGATCCCGATTCGGAGGTGATCCGCCGTCTGCCGGCGCCGATCGCCACCCTGCTCAAGAGCACGGAGCCCTACCTGGAGGATTATTTCTCCCTCGACCTGCCGGCCGAGCTGGCCGCGGCGGGCTTCGAGGGTGTGCGGCGGCTCCCCTGCGACCCGCGCCACCGGGTGCTGGTGGCCACCCGCCGCTCCCTCACCCCCAGCCGCTGAGCACGATCTTGCCGACGCTGTGCCCGCCCCGCAGCCGGTCGTAAGCGGCGTTGAGGCTGGCGGCGCAGATCGGCTCCAGCCGGGTGCGGGCGGTGCTGATCAGGCTGCCCGTCTCCACCCCCTCGGCCAGGCGATCCAGGATCACCCCCTGGGCCGCCATGTCGGCCGTGCGGTGCTCGGAACGGGTGAACATGTATTCCCAGCAGAAGCGTGCGCTCTTGCTCTTGAGCAGGTTCAGATCGAGGGGGCCCCGGCTGCTGACGAGGGCCACGATCGCTCCTTGGGGACGAATGCGCTCCGCCATCAGAGACCAGTAGAGATCGGTGTCGTGGACGTTGGCGATCGCCTCCACGGTCTCCAACCCCAGGGCGTCGAGCTGGGGGCCGATCGGCTGGCTGTGATCCACCACCGCCGTGGCGCCAAGCGCCTTCACCCAGGCCTGGCTCTCCGGACGGGAGGCGCTGGCGATCACCCGCAGGCCCGCCCGCCGAGCCAGCTGAATGGCCAGGGAGCCCACGCCGCCGGCACCCCCCAGGATCAGCAGGCTGCGATCCGCGTCCCCGCCGCCCTCCTCCAGGCCCAGCCGGTCAAACAGCGCTTCCCAGGCCGTCAGCCCCGTCAGCGGCAGGGCGGCCGCCTCCGCAAACGACACATTGGCCGGCTTGCGGCCCGCCAGGCTGGCCTCCACCAGCACGCTCTCGGCCTGGCAGCCCGGGCGCTGAAGGGAGCCGGCGAACATCCCCGCGTCGCCCACCCGGAAGCGTTCCACCTGCTCCCCCACCGCTTCCACCACCCCCGCCGCATCCCAGCCGAGCACCCGCGGCGGCCCCTCCGCCGGCAGGCCTGCGCGCACCTTCAGATCCACCGGGTTGACGGCCACCGCCTCCACCCGCACCCGCAGATCGCGGGGGCCGGGCAGGGGCGGGAACGACAGGGTGGTGTCGCGCAGGAGCCCTTCCGGGTGGCTGGGGCTGGGACCCAAGGCAACGATCGCTTTCATGGTCGGCTCAGGCCAGAAGACCCGCAGGCGCATTGATTCTCAGCCAGGCCGTCCCGCGTAACCTCAGGCCGCGCCGTTTCCGCTCCATGCCCGTGCAACACCGCTGGTCGGAGGCCGCCGCGCGGGAGGCGGTGGAGCATTGGGGCCGCCAGGGGATCGCCGAACCCCTGGCCCTGCGCACCTACAGCGCCCGCCTGTTGGGCGCCGATCCCGACCTGGTGCTCCACGGCGGCGGCAACACCTCCGTCAAAACCACCGTCCAGGGCCTGCTGGGGGAGGGGTTCCCCGTGCTTTGCGTGAAGGGCAGCGGCTGGGACCTGGCCACCATTGAACCGCCGGGCCATCCCGCCGTTCGCCTCGAACCCCTCCAGGCCCTCCGCGTCCTGGAGAGCCTCAGCGACGAAGCGATGGTGGCCGCCCAGCGGCAGAACCTGATCGATCCCGCCGCCCCCAATCCCTCCGTGGAGGCGCTGCTGCATGCCTTCCTGCCCCACACCTTCGTGGATCACACCCACTCCACGGCCCTGCTGGCCCTGGCGGATCAGCCGGACGCCGCGGCGGTCTGCCGAGAGGTCTACGGCGAGCGGGTGCTGCTCGTGCCTTACGTCATGCCCGGCTTTGCCCTGGCCAAGGCCTGCGCCGCCGCCTGGGAGGAGGCCGCCGCCAGAGGGGAGGGGGAGCGGATCGAGGGCATGGTGCTGCTCCAGCACGGCTTGTTTTCCTTCGGCGCCACGGCAGAGCAGAGCTACACGCGCATGATCGAGCTGGTGCGGCTGGCGGAGGAGCGCTTGGCCCGGGGGGAGCGCACCCTCCATGCCGTGGCCCTGCCCGAGGCGCCCGCAGCGGCGGCCCACCTGCTGCCCGTGTTGCGCGGAGCGCTGGCCCGGGCCGCCGCCGCCGCAGGCGCTCCCCGGCGCTGGGGCCTCTGCCTGCGGGCGACGCCCCTCGCCCGGGCCGTCAGCGATGACGCCCGGCTGGAGGAGTGGGCCAGCTGCGGCGTCGCCACCCCCGACCACGTGATTCGCACCAAGGCCCAACCCCTGGTGCTTCCCGTTGCCCCCGCCGCCGCCACGGCGGACGGCGCCCCTCTGGAGGCCGATCTCGACCGCTGGCGCGGGGCGGTGGAGACCGCCCTGCGGTCTTACGCCGCCGCCTATCGGGCCTATGTGAGCCGTCAGAACGCCCGTGTTGGAGGGAGCAAGACGCCCCTCGATCCCCTGCCCCGCGTGCTCGCCCTGCCGGGGGTGGGACTGATCGGCGCGGGCAAGGGGGCGGTGGATGCGGCCGTCACGGCCGACATCGCCGAGGCCTGGGCCCAGACCCTGCTGGCGGCGGAGAGCATCGGGCACTTCCAGCCGGTGGGCGAGGCCGACACCTTCGACATGGAGTACTGGAGCCTGGAGCAGGCCACGCTGGGCATGGCGGCGGACAAGCCCCTGGCCCGACAGGTGGTGCTGGTCACCGGTGGGGCGGGCGCCATCGGCGCCGCCACGGCCCTGGCCTTTGCCGCCGAGGGAGCCGATGTGGCCGTGCTCGATCGCGACGGGGAGGGGGCTCGGGAGGTGGCGGCGCGCTGCGGCAAGCGGGCCCTTGCCCTGGCCTGTGATGTCACCGACCCCGCCGCGGTGCGCGCCGCCTTCGACCGGGTGTGCACCCACTTCGGCGGGTTGGACGTGGTGGTGAGCAACGCCGGCGCCGCCTGGACCGGTGCGATGGCCACCCTGAGCGATGCCGATTTGCGCGCCTGTTTCGAGCTGAACTTCTTTTCCCATCAAACGGTGGCCCGGGCCGCAGTGGCGGTCTTCCGCCGCCAGGACGCCAGCGCCGCAGAGGGGGCCCCGCCGCCGGGAGAGCGTCTGGGGGGGCAGCTGCTGGTCAATGTCAGCAAGCAGGCCCTCAACCCGGGCCCCAATTTCGGCGCCTATGGCATCAGCAAAGCGGCCTTGCTGGCCCTCACCCGCCAGTACGCCATCGAGGAGGGGGCGGCGGGCGTGCGGGTGAATGCGGTGAATGCGGATCGCATCCGCTCCGGGCTGCTCGATGAGGCCATGATTCAGGAGCGGGCCGCAGCCCGGGGCGTGTCCGAGGAGGTTTACATGGCGGGCAATCTGCTGGGCGCCGAGGTGCGCGCCCGGGATGTGGCGGAGGCCTTTGTCGCCCTGGCTCGCCTGGAGCGCACCACCGGCGCCGTGCTCACGGTGGATGGGGGGAATGGGGCGGCGATGGTGCGCTGAGGCCGCCCCCGGAGCGGCTCAGGCCCACCGCCAGTCCCACCCACAGCATCACAAGCACCAGGCAGAGGGCTGTCCAGGCCGGAAGCCCCCACCGGCTCACCGCCAGGGGGGCCACCACCGTCACCACTCCCCCCGCCACAAAGGGTTGGAGCAGCAGTTGCTTGATCGAAATAGGCGTCAGCACATCGTTGGCGTCGCGGGGGTCGATCATGTTGAGCAGCAGCAGGCCGCTGGCCGCCACGCCTGTGGATTGGCCGAAATCCACCAGACCTCGGGGAAACCAGGGATCGGGGAGCATCCAGCGGCCCGGGAGGAGCACCACCAGCAGATTCCAGAGCAATCCCGCCACCCCCAGCACCAGCAGGGGGCGCCAGAGGTGGCTCAAGGAGGTGAGGTCCAGGCAGGCCGTGGCGGCGGCGATCAGGAGATCGGCGGCCAGGGTGCTGATGCGGTTCTGGATGGGGGCGGAGGCCAGGGCCGCAGTGCCGGTGCGCTCCAGCAGGAGCCGCACTCCCAGGGAGCCCAGCAGGGCCAGGGGAAACACGGGAAAGGTGCCGATCACCTCCGCCGCGCCGGATCCGAACGCGGGGGCCAGGGCCTGCAGCCCCGCCAGCATCCCCCACCCGACAGCCACCGCCAGCCCGGCCAGGGCCAAGTTGACCGCCCAGGCCCGGGCGCGGGCGAGCCGCCCCTCCGGGGCTCCGGGCCCCTCCCCTCCGGCTGGCGTCGCGGTCTCCACACCGGGGGCTGGCGGGGGGGGCACCCACCCCCGCCAGCGGGCCACCAGCACCAGCAGCCCCCCCACCACGGTGGAGGCCAGCAGGCCAACGGTCGCCAGGGCCAGGCCGAGATCCTCCGCCCCTTCCACCCCAAGGGCGCTGTAGGTGGGCGCCATGGCCGCCGCCGATCCATGCCCGCCCTCGTAGGCCACCTCGATCAGGCAGGCCATCACCGGGCTCACCCCCAACCAGGGCTGCAGCACCCAGAGCACCACCAGCCCCCCGACCAAATATTGGCCGAAGGCCAGCGTGAGGGAGAGCAGCACCTGGGCGCCCAGGGGCCGCCACAGGCCGGCGGGGCGGGGGATGGGTTTGCCCACCAGCAGGCTGCCGAACACGAGGGTGAGAAGGATCAGGGGCAGGCCCTCCCAGAGCCGGGTCACGCCTTCCGGCAGGAGGGGCCAGGGCCCCTGGCGACTGAGCATCAGGCCCAGGAGCCCGGCCAGGAGAGCCTCCGGGATGCCCCAGCGGTGCACCCCAAGCCCTCGCCCCAGAACCGTGCCCGCCAACAGGAGCAGGGGCAGTCCCGCCACCGCCAGAACCCAGACGACCGGGTCGGGGCTCATGGCCCCAGCCCGAGGTGGCGCTGGAAGAAGGCTTCCGTCGCCTCCAGCACACGAGCCTGCACGGACCCGGAGCGAAAGCCGTGGCCCTCCCCGGGGAAGAGGTGGATCTCCACCGGCACGCCCCGCTCGTCCAGGGCCCGCGCCATCCGTTCGCTCTGGCTGGCCAGCACCACCGTGTCCTCCAGGCCGTGGAAGAAAATCACGGGCCGCTGGATGCGCGCCACCCGGGTCAGCGGAGAGCGCGCCGCATGGATGGCTCGGCTTTCCGGCCAGGGGCCCACGAGGCCATCGAGATAGTGGGCCTCGAAGCGATGGCTCTCCACCACCAGGGCCTCCAGATCCACCACCGGATAGCGACAGGCGCCGGCTCGCAGACCGGCACCTGCGGCCAGGGCGGCCAGCACGGTGAAGCCGGAGGCGCTGCTCCCGTCCATGGCCACCCGTTCCGCGCTGGCCCGGCCGCCTTCCACCACGGCCGCGGCAGCCGCCAGGCAGTCCGCCACATCCAGCACGCCCCACTGGCCCCGCAGCCGTTCGCGGTAGGCGCGACCGAAGCCGCTGGAGCCGCCGTAGTTGACGTCCACCACCCCCCAGCCCCGGCTGGTCCAGAACTGCACTACAAGATTCAGGCCCGTGCGGGCCATGGCGGTGGGGCCGCTGTGGGCGCGCACGAGCAGGGGGCTGTCGGGCGTCGCGCCGCCAGCGGGGGGGTAGAACCAGGCGTGGGTGGGTTCGCCGCCGCCCCCCGGGAACCAGAGCGCCTCAGGGGTGCTGATCGCGTCCAGCGGGAGCGGGCAAGGGGCGGCGGGGGTGTGGCGCCAGGTCTCCCGCGCCAGGTCCAGCTCCAGCAGGCCGGCTCCGATGGTCGGGCTGGCGGCGATGGCCACCAGGCGACCGTTCTCGGCGGTGAGCTCCCCCAGCTCGGAGAAGGGCAGCTCCAGGGGGCGCCAGTGCCAGCTCGCGCCCCGCCCCTCCAGCCGACCGAGCTCCCAGCGCCCCTGGCGGCAGGCGGCGGCCACCAACCGCTCCCCATCCCAGGCGGTGCAGCGCAGTCCGGCCACCCAGCGGGGCACCCCGACGTCGGCCTCCGGGGCCAGAAGGGGTTCCGCCACCCAAGGCTCGGTTGCCGGTCGCTGGTCGGCATCGGCGTCGGCGTCGGCGAAACGGGTGAGGGCCCACCAGCCGCCGCCGTCCCGGGCCACCAAGAGATCGCGGCCGGCCCAGAGGGGTTGGAAGACCGATTCCCCCTTGGCGTCGGCCCCGTCCGACCCGGCCAGGCGCCGCGCGTCCGTGAGGGCTCCATCGCCGTCCAGCCGAGCGAGCCAGAGCGTGCTTCGCTCCCAGGGCATGAAGGGGGGCTCCCATTCGATCCAGGCCAGCTGGCGCCCGCTGGGAGAGAGGACGGGGGAGCCGCAGAACGCCTTCGACACATGAAGGTTCTGCGGCTGCCCGCCCGCCAGGCTCACCGCTACGAGTTGGTCAGGGCCCCGGTCTTCCATCACCCCCAGCCAGAGCTGCCGGCGGCGATCGATCAGCCCGTCCGCCAAGGCCCGTCCCGGATGCTCCGAGGGGGGCGTCAGGCGCCGTGGAGCGGGGAGGGGCGCGCCGGAGGCGGGCAGCTCCAGACACCACAGTTGCCGATCCCCGTCGTGGGTGAAGACCACGGAGGTGCCGTCGGTGCAGTAGGCGCCACCGCCGTAGCCATGCAGGCGGCTACGCGGATTCCAGGGGGCGGGGGTCAGCTCCCGTGGCGCCTCCGCCGGGGCCGCGTCGGCGTGCCTTGTCAGCAGCGTGGCGCGTCCGCCCTCACCGGGCCGGGTCTCCAGCCAGAAGAGGGGGCCATTCGCCAGGCGAGGGTCCTGCCAGGAGGGCTGAGCCCCCACCGCCAGCGTGGCGGGGAGGGGTCTGGTGTTCGGTCGTGGAGCCACCCCCTCCCCCGCGCGAAGCTCGTAGGATGAACACCTCTTTTTAGGTGATCTCTTGGCGCGCAGCTTCGCGGCGATGGCCCGCAAGGCCGAGGAAACAAGTCGCACGGTGCTTGTGTCCAAGCAGCCCGAGGCCTCGCCTCCGCTGACGATTGAACAGCTGGGAGCGCAGGCGCTGCGCTGCCAGGCGCGGCGCATCAGCAAAGTGGATGAGAGCGTGCGCGACCTGGCCCGCGACATGCTGCGCAGCATGTACAGCGCCAAGGGAATCGGTCTGGCGGCCCCCCAGGTGGGGGTGGCCAAGCAGTTGCTGGTGATCGATCTCGATCTCGAGGAGCCCAGCACCCCTCCCCTGGTGTTGATCAATCCCGAGATCACCGCCTCCGGCGGCTCCTGCAACACCTATGAGGA
>JBKDSZ010000119.1:0-2050 GCA_046340375.1 Cyanobacteriota bacterium
CACCCCTGCCGTTCCAGCTCCAGCTGCTCCCGCTGCCCCGCCAACTCCTCCACCAGAGTGGCGATCAGACGGGGGTGGGCGCCTTCGCGGGTGAGGTCCACCAGAAGCGGCTCCAATTGACGCCGCACACCGCTTCCATAGCTCTCCAGCAGATCCGCCCAACTGGAGGGGGTATGGCCCATCTGCCGCAACCCCTGCGCCACCGCCCGCAAGGTGCGCGATGGAAGGGTCAGGGCCGGCCGGCTCATGGCTGCAGATAGGACCAGAAGGAAGGATCCGCCTCCAGGCCATGGCTGGCGACCGTGCGGCTCACCAGCGCCCGATCGAGGAAGTCATTGCGTTGTTCACAGGAGGTTTCGGCGATCAATTCACAGCCATGGCAGGCCGCCCCATGGGTGGGCCGGATGTCAAAGGGATGGTTCGGATCGTGTTCGGCGCAAAAGGGATCGTTGCTGCAGAGCAAGGCCCGTTCAAAGGCCCGCTGCAGGTAGTGATCCAAGCGCTTGCCCGCCTCCACGAGCCCGCCCAGGGTTCCTTCAGAACCGGAACTGCTCGTGAACAGCAAGATCCCATAGCGTTCACTGCCTTCACGGGAGGCGTCGAGGGGGCGGGCGTAGATGCGCTCGCGGATGGCGCTGGCGCCATAGCCGCAATCCAGCGCCATCTCGGTGATCAACAGGTGGCTGAGGCTGTGGAGCAACAGGTAGATCGGTCCCGGGAAGGGGAAGTCGGTGGTGGTCAGGCCTCTGGAGGCCAGCCATTCGCTTTCAAAGGCGTTGGTGAATTGCCGGCAGCGATCCTGCACAGCAGCCGTTGAGGCCCAGGCTTGGAGCGTGGCGGGCTCGAAGTCGAGGAAGAGCCCCTCGCCCTTGTTTTCGCAGGTGGGCACCCAGGTCAGGTTGGTGGCCAGGTTGGCGCGGCGGTTGGCGTTCGTGGTCTGGATGGGCAGGCCGCCGAGGCTGCTGGTGCGCGGGGTGAAGCGCGTGAACCCCACCAAGGCCTGCACCTCCCGCAGGCGGTGAATCAGCAGCACGCGGCGAATGGCCTTGGTATACCAGGGGGGAGGCGAGGCGGGCCGCCAGATGTCGGCATGGAAGAGGCTGTCCTCCGAGGGGTCGGAGACACCCTCCAGCGAGCCGGTGAGCACCGCCAACTCCTCATCCTTCGGTTCAGCGCCCAAAGGTGTCGTCTGGTTGCGATGGGCCTGGATGGCAGCCCACAGCTCCGCTGCGGAGACATCCGCAAACGCCGCCTTGACGGGAGGGAAGACCTGCAGGGCCAGGGCCACCTGGCTCTCCTCCATGAGCAGCTTGAGGTTGTCGTGATGATCCGCCACCCGCTTGGCCAGCGACTGGCGATCGGCCGGGAGGGAAATCACCGAAAGGGTTTCCGTGAAGTAGGCGTTGGTGGCGGAGCGGACCAGGAGACGGTTTTTGGTGGGTTCCTCCTGGCCACGGCGGTTGAGCGAGCGGCAGGGTTCGCTCTCGCGGCTGCCGGGGCCCAGCCAGGGGGTGCGGCCCTGGCAGAGGTAGAGCGGCGTCATCTCGGTGACCATCGCCTCCGCGAGCTTGCGATAAGCACCGCTCTCGGATTGCACATAGATCTGGGTGAAGTCGTTGCCGGTGCCCGCTTCCAGCAGATACAGGCGCTCGCGATTGCGACAGTTCGGGGTGCGAAAACAGAAATCACGCCAGGGGATGTCGCTCAAATGGCCGTGGGGGCAGGCCATGACGAAACGAATCGGCACCAGGGGCCAGAGCTTGCCCTCCTCATCCTCAAACACCTTCCAGTCCTTGACGCAGCCATCGCGGAAATGCACCAGGGGCCGGGCGCGATAGGGGCGTCCCTCCACAAAGCGCTCCGTGACCTTTTGGGCCAGGGACCATTGGGGGAAACGCAGGGCTTTGATCGACCCGTTGGACGAATTCGGTCCATCCTTACCGCGAGGCGGTGTACGCAATTCCACATGGGGAACGCCAGTGGCGGCGCGCACCAGTTGCAACAGGCGCGGTTCATCGATCGTGGCGCTGCCGCTGTCGTTCCAGTAGTC
>JBKDSZ010000120.1:0-8251 GCA_046340375.1 Cyanobacteriota bacterium
GGCGAACCGCTCGAGATCACGAAGGCTCTTGCAGCTGCTGAGGATGCCGAGAACAGCGACCAGAAGGAAATACCAGGCCGGGATGCGGATCCCACGTCGCATTCGGATGTCCGGGATGGCGCGCAAGAAACTGATCAGGTCCAGATCGGTTGCGGCAGAAAGGGATTCAGACAAGGGGACACAGCAATCCCGCCAAGGACACCGTAAACGGAGCCTCTTGGCGAGCCCGCCTGGGACAGACTTTTAATCAGCCCTGGGTCGAGGGTCAACAAGGGCACGACAAAGTGGTCGTCCCCCCGGGGTGGAGGCGATTCGCCGCGCCGCAGAGGCAGCCGCCTGTAGTGCCTGTTGTCCGCGAGCGGCTGCCGGTTGCGCACAGCCACGATCGATCCGATCCCCAGAGCCGTCCGGCGCCACATCCAATCCGGCAGCACTTGGAGGAGCGCCACAGGCACGCGCCGAGCGAGCACCGCCAACAGCTTCTGCACCTTGCCGCCGTGCCACCAGTGCTGCCCTGAACAATCCGTCAACACCAACACCACCTGCTCCTCCGCCGTCCCCGCCAAGGCGTTGAGAACCCTGCCGGGCTCCTCTGGATCAAGCGAAATGGAACGCACATCGCGAAAGGCGGCCGATTGGCACACGTTGGTCAGCAGCTCATCCGCCAACCGTTGCCACACCTGCATCGACAAACCGCCATCCACCACCAGCACGAGGCTCAAGCGAGCTTCGCGAGGGAGGGTGTAGCGCGGCCAAAGGCGGCGCGTGCGAGCCCAGCTGTCCACCGTGGCCCCCTCATCCAGAACGCGGCGCGGATGATCGTCCCGCGCCAGCGGCTCCAGGTCCGCCAGCGGTTGGAATGCGGACTGCAGCGGCTGAGGTTCCGTGATCAGGCGTGCATCCTGCAATCGCAACGGCAACAACGCCGCCCGCAGATCGTCTTCGGTGGGCAACACCCGATCCGGCAGCAGAGCAGCGGCAGCGGGACCGGGCGCGTGCCGCTCAGGAGGGTCGGGAAAGAAACCGGGCAAGGTGGAGCGCAAAGGATCGCCTGCCGCCCGAAGCAAGGGGGGCTCCATCAGCAAAGGCGCTGGATCGGCCTCCCTCAGCTCCCGCTGTTCCTTGTCGCCCCGCACGGACTGGCTTGGCAGGCTGTTGGCCTTGGAGCGCGCATCGGCGGACTGCTGGGAGGGAAGGTCGGGCGCCAGCCACAGAATCTCCGCCAGCTCGCGTGGATCTAGCCGTGTGCCGTTGACCTCCAGGAGGCTGCGCAGCAGCGCGTGGAGGGGATCCGGGCGCGGGGCCATCACTCCGCCGGGGTCTGTCCGTCCGCAGCTGAACCGCTGGACTCTGGCTCCTCGCTGGGGTCGCTGAGATTGCGATAGAGGATCTCGCGCAGGGCCTTGCGCTGCCCCTCGTCCGGTCCGTCCTGGCTCTGGCCGGTGAGGAGGAAGAGGGCATTGAGCAATTGATCCACAGCACGATCACGGATCGACGCCGGCCCGGCCCCGGTGGGCTCGCCATCAGCGGCGGCGGCTTGCTGGAGGTCCAGGCCGAGAAAAATATTGATTTCTTCCCGCAACGCCTTGCCCTTCGGTTGGTTGGCCGGGGATTCCTTCGCGAAGTGGGCCTCGAAGATGGGCGTGAGCACCTGCTCATCCGGAGGCGGCATGCCGATGCGAATGCAGCGGCGGTGGAAGGCTGGTGGGAACTCCCGCTCACGGTTGCTGGTCATCACCACGATCGGAAACTCGCCGCAAGACACAAAGCCACTCCGCAAGTCCACAGTCAATGGCTCCTCCATGCCAGCCATGCCGTCGCTGGACAGCTTGGCATCAGCGGTGCGAATCTCGTAGGGCTTCTCCAAGAGACCCTTGCTGTCACTCCGCTGCGCACGGGTGAGCTCAGCGATTTCATAGCGACCCTCCTCAAACAAGTGCAGCAGCTCATTGGGCAATTGCAGATCTCCCTTGTCGATCTCATCAATCAACAACACCCGCGGCCAGCGGGAGGGAAGAAAAGCCGTTCCAACAGGGCCTAGGCGAATGAATTGATCAATCGGCGGCGCCGCTGGCTTCTCTTGCGTTGGCGTGGAATCCAGAGGCGAGTCACGATCATTCATCATGCGAAGATGGGAGGATCGGTCTAAATCAGCCTGTTGCAACCTCGCAAGGGCGTCGTAGCGGTAGAGGCCATCTTCAAGCAGCCGGGAGCGTGGCGTGATCGGCCAAACCAGAACAGGTCCCAAACCCAACTCAGCTGCAATCGCATAGGCCAAGCTGGTTTTGCCACTGCCGGGCAGGCCCGTCACCAACAACGGACGGCGCAAACGAATCGCGGCATTGACCGCCAAAAGAATTCGTTCCGCTTTGTCCGTGGGCTGATTGTTTTGATCCCTTGGTAAACGAAAGGTCTGTCCGCGACTGTAGACACCTGAAGAGGATACGGATGATGCCTGCGCAATCTTGTCAAGATCTTCCCAATACTTCTGGCCCATGCCATAGTCTTTGTTCTTGTCCAGCGTCTCAGGAGGAGCGGCGGCCTCCGCTGTGTTGGTCGGCTGTTGCGCCGTCCCAGCGGTTGTCGGGAGGGTCTGAAAACGCCGCCAAGGGGGAGCGGCAGGCCAGAACTGTCCCGACGCCGTCTTTTTGCTTTCCCGCCGCGCTTTCGCCCCAGCAGCCTCTGTGGCGCTTGGATCGTTGCGGAACAACCACCAGGACTCTCCGGCGGAATCCGGCTCGGCGTTGCCCTGCGGCGCGGAGGAATCACCCGGGTTGGTCGGACGAGCAGCGTGCTGGGAGGAGCGGGGCATGGGGGAGAAGGGAAAGCGGATGGGTCGGACGTGTGGTCAAAGGGAGGGGGCTAAGGGGGAAGATCACTCACCCGCAGAAGCCCTTCATCCGAGACGTTGACAACTGTTACCCCTTGGACGGATTTTCGCTCGAACAGGGGCTCAAAATCACGCCTCGGGGGCCAGCGCTCAACGCTGTCCATCAGCAAGACAACCTCCTTGAACGCAAGAGAGTGATCATCAGAATGGCGACCCAAAAAAATGGCGGACGCCAAAGCATGGAAGAGCTTCAATGGAGTTGTGACGTGGGGATGAAAAAAGGGATCGTTATGAGCCAGCTTTTTCTTGGCAACCAGCTGCTTCTCTGAAGACTTGACAACGGCTGATCCTCTGCGGCTCTCTTCTTGCCAAAACCGCAAGCTCTCCTCGCGTTGGGCGTCGCTGCTTTGGGCGCCTGGCCTCCACCAGATGGCCACCGCCGGGCAGGCATTGATCACCTGATTCAGCCAGGTCTGCAGCGTTTGCGGGCAAGTCGGAAGGTTCGTGATGCGCCGGAAGGAGAAGAATTCATTGTACGCTCGCAAGTTGGCAAACAACTCACGCAGGGCATCCATTCGATCCTCAGTCGTTGAACCATTCTTTTCAGCGGTCAAGGAACCCGGGCCCTGTTTGGATGTTGGCGGCGGATCCTGCCACCAGCGGCATCTCGCCTCAGCGGGCGTTGTCGCGCTCTTCGCCCAATCCCATTTGGCAGGTAGAGGGGTTTGGTGGGTTTTTGCCCGCCGCTCATGAAAGCGTTGATAACGATCTGAAGACCGCAGAACCATGGGGTAATCACGGGCAATAGGCCCGCTTTTTTCTGGTTCGCCGGGGACAGGCAACCTGATTTCTGAACCAATATCCAGATTTAAATACTCTGCTGGAAGGAAGATCTCGAGCAGAAGCGGTTCGGACGTTGACGGCACTTGAACCAATGCGCGCTCAAGAGCTTGGCAAAGCAGAGCCTGCAGCCCCTCAACAAAGCCTTTAGCAGGGATGGGATAACCAGGATCTTTGGCATCAAGCGAGATCCATTGAGCTGGCGTAGCATTCTCACCAGGGCATAAGAATGCCCGAAAAGCATACTCTTTACAACTCTCGCCTTCCGTCAAGTCTGTCGGCTCAAGCACCATCACAATCAGCGATGCCAACGCGAGCGCATGGCCAGAACCGTCCTCTGGTGAGGGATTTGTCAAAGCGGCTTCCAAGGCATCCAGAAAGCGCTGGTCCAGCGGAAACGGGTCTCGGGCCGTTCGCCTGCGGAGATCAGACCAATCCGTGATCGGGCCACTGTCAAAGATAGATGGGACCATGTTGACAGGGAGCTGACCCTGATAAGACTCCCGAAGGGCACTGGCAACGGCACGTTGAAGCTTTGCGGGCTCGACGCGACTGTGTTTCCGCGCAAGGTCATCAAGACGGCCTCTCAGGATCTTGCCTTCTCTTACTTGATCCTCCAGGCAGCTGGAGAGGCGCGGCTGGCAGGATTGAGCTTCTCTACGCTTTGCATCGCGATAAGCTGCGAAGGCTTTCTCTAAGCGGGGCCTGATTGCCAGCGACGGATCAACATTGATGTTCAACACCTCCCACAGCACGTCAAAGCCTGCTTCGCCCTGTTTTGCACTGTTTTGAACCAACTGTTTGCACCTTGATTCATGGGAGCCACCCTTCACTTCCTTCACGATAGATGTGCCGATCTTCACCTCCTGCATGTCTGCCAAAAGATCGTCAAAGCGGCTGGGCTCAATAGCTTGAACGAGCGTATCGACAAGTTCTTTCAGGGCCTGGAGGACAGACACGTCAGCCCGCCCCTCCGCCTTGCTTGACCGCGAGAATCTGATCGATCACCTCGCGGAATCCCTCTCGCGCCTGCCGATCAAAGTCGCGCGGTTCACACTTATCATTCAAGAGCACCAGGATATCGCCAAGTTGGTGGGCGAATTGTTGCATATCTTTGAATTTTGCAAATATTTCCCTTCCCGCGATGTCCGTATTCTGAGATATTTTGCCTTCCAGATCTTGCCAACGCCGCTTCCAGTATTGACTTTTCAAGAAGATATCTTCGGTGGACTTTAGATTTGCATCGGGGAGAGTCAGCGGAATGACGCGCGGAAGAAAGCGAACTGGATCCTGGCTGCTCTCCTTCCAGATCTCATTCAGTTCATAGATGCAGTTTTCCGACTCAAGATATTTCTGACTCAAGATGATGATCACCACGTCCCCCTTGGCAATCGCCTGCATGAACGAGCTGATGCGGTCGCCTGGCTTGACCTCTTCACGGTCAATGAGAACAGGGATGCCCGCCGCCTTGACCGCTGCATAGAGCTGATCAACCAAGCGAGCACGCCGCTGACCTTCCGGCGTGTCATCCCCCCAGGCATAGGAGATGTACACGCTGGCGACAGCGGGCGGGACGGCTGGGGGACCTGCTTTCTGAATCCTGCCCGGTCTTGCTTGATCCTCCAGGCAACTGGAGATGCGCGGCTGGCAGGATTGAACTTCTTTACGCTTTGCATCGCGATAAGCTGCGAAGGCTTTCTCTAAGCGGGGCCTGATTGCCAGCGACGGATCAACATTGATGTTCAACACCTCCCACAGCACGTCAAAGCCTGCTTCGTCATATTTTGCACTGTTTTGAACCAGCCTTTTGCACCTTGATTCGTGGGAGCCAGCCGCCAGTGTCTTCACGATGGCTCTGCCGATCTCCTCCTCCTGCATGTCTGCCAAAAGATCGTCAAAGCGGCTGGGCTCAATCGCTTGAACGAGCGTATCGACAAGTTCTTTCAGGGCCTGGAGGACCGAGCTGGAAGAGGCGCCTTCCCGAGGATTCAGCGGCTGCGAAACGGGAGCAGCGAGTTCCGCTGCAAGAGCCTGAACAAGGGCGGGATCCGGTCTGCACTGCTCAGTGAAAAAGTCGTTCAACGCCGTCCAGCCCAGAGCCTGTTGGGTGGACAACTTCGGAAACACCTTTTGCAAGGAGCTGTCAGCGTGACACACACGCACCGCCCGGCGAAAGGCATCCTCTACCCTCTCCGCCGACATGGAGCCATGGCGAACCGCCAACGCACGGAACTGCTTGAGGGCCACTCTGGAAGCCTCTTCTTCAGGAAAAGATTGGCCACAAGCTTGGCGCTTCCAAGCTGATTCGATAGCTGTTACAATATCAACAAGGGCTTGTTCTCTTTCATTCGGCTGAAGGGATTGCAAGGGCTCCTTCGGGTTGATCGGCGATTGGAACCTACAAATCTCACTTCGGTCCCAACGACAGGGAGAGATTAACACGGGCAGAATGATGACCTGGCCATTCATTGCCGGAGGCAAGAAACGTGGCACCTCCTTGTCCTGAATAAAGTCAGAAGCAAGAAAATCCGCACTGAGCAAAAGGACCGCCACTTTTGCGGACGCGAGAGATTGATCAATCTCATCCGGCCACTGCTGCCCCGGCAAGATGTCTTGATCACTCCAAACGTTTAAGCCCTCCCTGATCAGGGGCTTCAAATGCTTCAAAAGCAAATTAAGCCATTTTTTATCCGCATGCGCGTAACTGATAAACACCTTGTCTCTAATCATGGATCGAGCTCCCCATTCTTGCCGCTCCACCCCCCTCAGCCGCATTGTGAGCAAGGGCGGCAATCAACGCTGGAGGGATCAGAAGAGCGACGCTCTGGCGAAACACAGACGGCATCAGGGCCCAGCCCCGGCTTACACCAGGGACCATCATACGCCCCTGCTTTAGCCCAGGGAATCGTTGGCTGGACAACCGTCAAAATTGAGCCACCAGGGTTCTGCAGGCCAGGTTCATGGGACCGTCGTTTGGCTGCAGCCGAAAGTGCTCACTCCGGCCGAAGCGCTGGCACCCCAGGGAAGGGGTTCGCACAGGGATCCTGACTTCAGCATCAGAAGGGAATGGACAGCCTCAAAAAGAATTTCGAGGCGCCTACGGCGCCCATCCAGCACATCCATGAACGTTGACTCAAATCAACAACCCCACCAAAACAAACAGCCGTGTGTAGAGAACTGTAGGGTTTAAAGGTAAAAGAGCACGTCCTCGGGGAGGCAACAGACGCGGAAACCCCCGTCGCCGTCGTGGCCGTCCGGGCGGACCCTGAAGCGATAGGCCGAGCGGCAACCGCCCGGTCCGCTGAACCAAGAGCCGCCGCGCAGCAGCCTCGGCGCATCCTCCGACGCGTTCTCATCCAGCCAGGGTCGGCCATCCGCTGGCGCTTCCGCATAGCTGTCGTGCCAATGATCCGCGCACCATTCCCACACATTGCCGTGCATGTCTTGCAGCCCCCAGGCATTTGCGGGGAAAACCCCCACTGGCGTGGTCTGCTGGCGATGCTCTCCAGTAGGGCCATCGCCGTAGGCTCTCCCACCATTGTAGTTCGCCAGCTTTGGGCTGATCGTCGCGCCAAAGTGGAAGGCGGTGGTGCTGCCTGCACGGCAGGCGTATTCCCACTGCGCTTCGCTTGGCAAGGTGTAATTTTTCCCGGTGCGCAGCCGCAACCTCTGGCAGAAGGCCATGGCTTCCATCCAGGTCACGCCCACCACTGGCCGCTGTTCACCCCGATAGCGCTTCGCTCCATATCTCACCACCGGATCAGGATCCAGCTTCCGGGGCCATTGCGCCTCCTCCTCATGCTCTTCCCGTCGCCAGCCTGCCACCGCGCGCCACTGGGCCTGGGTGACAGGCGTTTGGCCGAGCAGGAAGTCCCCCAGCTGCACCCGATGCACCGGCCCCTCGGCGTCTGAGCTGCCTTCCTCGTCCTTCGGTGCGCCCCTCCAAAAGCTGCCGGACGGGATCCGCAACAGCGTCAACGACACCTCCTCCGCCAAGCGTTCCCGATAGGCCAGCTGGCGGCCGCTCCAGCGCAGAACGCGCCAGTTTTCAGCCGATGGCTTGGCTGTGGCCGCCTTCGGGCTTGCCATGGGGTCCAAGTTGGGCCGCTGAGACCACTGTATGGGCTCGCAATCAAAAAAGGGGACGCACAGCAAAAAGCCCCTGTCTCGCGACAGGGGCTGGATGAGGCAGGAGGATCGCGAACGATCGCGTCAGACTCAACCGATCGCCGGAGCGGTCAGGGCCACAGGGGTGGCTTCCGCAGAGGCCAGGTCGAGGGGGAAGTTGTGTGCATTGCGCTCGTGCATCACTTCCATTCCCAGACCAGCGCGGTTCAGCACATCCGCCCAGGTGTTCACCACACGGCCCTGGGAATCCAGGATCGACTGGTTGAAGTTGAACCCGTTCAGGTTGAAGGCCATCGTGCTCACGCCAAGGGCAGTGAACCAGATGCCGATCACAGGCCAGGCAGCGAGGAAGAAGTGCAGGCTGCGGCTGTTGTTGAAGGAGGCGTATTGGAAGATCAGGCGACCGAAGTAGCCGTGAGCAGCCACGATGTTGTAGGTCTCTTCTTCTTGGCC
>JBKDSZ010000121.1:0-12997 GCA_046340375.1 Cyanobacteriota bacterium
CCCCCTCCACCCAGGGCCAGGGGGTGGAGGGCGGCGCCACCAGGCCCACGGTGAGCCCCACCACCTCCGTGCAGCCCATGGCGGCCAGATCGGAGAGGTTGGCCACGGCTGCCCGCCAACCCACATCGCCGGGTCCTGTGGTGGCGTCGCTGAAATGCACCCCCTCGACGAGCACATCGGTATTGATCACCAACACTGCGGGATCCGCCTCAACCTCCCTGCCCGTGGTGCTTCCGTTCCGACCCGGAAGCAGGGCGGCGTCATCGCTGAATTGGCCGGGTGGGGCGAAGGCGCCCAGCCGACGGATCAGCTCCCACTCCCCCAGCTCCGCCAGGGTGGGGCCCTCACCCATGGGCCTGGAGGTTCTCCGCCCCCTCGATCACCTTGGCGCTCACGATGTTGTCGTCGGCGCTGAGTTCATCGAGCACCTCCAAGCCATCCACCACGTAGCCGAAGGCGGCGTAGCGGCCATCGATCAGGTTGAGACCGGCGGGGGTCAGTTCCGGCTCAGAGAGGAACAGGAAGAATTGCGAACTGCCGTCGTCGAGGGCCTCATCGGAGTGGGCCCAGCCCAAGGTGCCCTTGGCGTTGAAGGGAAGCACGGGTTCGGCCTTGAACAGGCCCAGGTCTTCAAATGTCTGGTTGTAGTAGGGAAGCGGCTCGGAGGGGATGCGGATCTCCAGGGGCACGCGCCGCTCGGTTTTGCTGGTTGGATCGATGAAACCCTCCGCCGGGCCCCGGGGATCCCCGGTTTGGAGCACATAGAAATCCTCCGCCCGATTGAAGGGCAGGCCGTCGTAGAAGCCTCGCTTCACCAGATCCACGAAGGCGCCCGCCGTCAGGGGCGCGTTGTAGCCGTCCACCACAGCCACAAGGGTGCCCTTGTTGGTTCGCAGCTCCACGGTGGCCCGACCGAGCAGGCGAGGCAAGGCGTCATAGGCGCTGGGGATGGCGAAGGGGAAGGGGCCGGTCAGAAGCGCCTCAGCGGCACCGATGTCGCTCAGGGCCGCCCGACGGGCCGTGAGAAAGCCCTCCCGATTCTGGGTTTCGGAGGCGGTGGCCAGTGCTTGCAGATGATCCGCGAGGCTGGTTAGCCGGGTTTTCGCCCCTTCCCGCTGATCCGCCGGGAACGCCTTCAGGATGGTGTCCTGGTCGCCCGTGAGCAGCGACTGGGTGCGTCGCACGGTGGAGGCCAGGGCGTTCCAGCGCTTGGAGCGCAGGTCGTCGCTGGTGTCTTCCAGCCGGTGTTGCAGATCCTGCAAATTGCCTTGCTGGATCGGCAGGGCATTGCGCAACAGGGCCTCGGGATCGGTCACGGCGTTGCCTTTGGGCAGGTAGGCCCAGGCGGCGGGAGCGGGGGGCAGCAGCGCGAGCAGCGCCATGAGCAGGGCCGGGAGCAGGGCCCGAAAAACCCCGGAGAGGCGCCGGGAGAGGGCGGTGCGGAATGGCCAGAGCGGAGATCCAGACGCCATGCCGTGCTTGATTCTGATCGGACTTTGGCACAGCTCAGCCGGGGCCTGGCACCGCGCACGGCAGGCCGGGTCGGGATCGGGACGAAGGCCGGGCAGGTAGCCAGACGTACAATCCGCCGAACCGTGGCGCCGCCATGATTTCCAGCAATGACTTTCGCACGGGTTCCACGATCGAGCTCGACGGGCAGGTTTGGCGCGTGATCGAGTTTCTGCATGTCAAGCCCGGCAAAGGATCGGCCTTCGTGCGCACCAAGTTGAAGGCGGTGCAGTCCGGCAGCGTGGTGGAACGCACCTTCCGCGCGGGCGAGACCGTTCCCCAGGCGCTTCTGGAGAAGGCCACCCTGCAGCACACCTACATGGAGGGCGATGATTATGTGTTCATGGACATGGCCAGCTATGAAGAGATGCGCCTCACGGCGGATGATATCGGCAGTGAGCGCAAATATCTCAAGGAAGGCATGGAGGTGACGGTCGTCACGTACAACAACAAACCCCTGGAGGTCGAGCTTCCCAACTCCGTCGTGCTGGAGGTCAGCCAGACCGATCCTGGTGTGAAGGGGGACACGGCCACCGGTGGCACCAAGCCTGCCATCCTGGAGACGGGGGCCCAGGTCATGGTGCCCCTCTTCATTTCCATCGGTGACAAGATCAAGGTGGACACCCGCTCTGATTCCTATCTCGGTCGGGAATCGTGAGCGCCATGCAATTTGATCATCAGCAGCTGCGCGACCTGCTCGACCAGCTCAGCAAGAGTGACATCCAGGAATTCCGTCTCGAAGCCGGAGATCTTCGCCTCGAGGTGCGGCGGAACCTGCCCGCCGTTGTGACGGCGGCGGCTCCCCCGCTCGCTCCGGTCGCCGCCGCTCCCCCGCCCGCAGCGGCTCCCCCCCCACCGCCAGCCACGGCGGCCAGCCGCGGCGACCTTCTGCCGATCGTCGCTCCCATGGTCGGCACCTTCTACCGCTCCCCCGCCCCCGGGGAACCCCCCTTCGTGGAGCTGGGCAGCCGCATCCGTGCCGGCCAGCCCGTCTGCATCCTGGAGGCGATGAAGCTCATGAACGAGCTGGAGGCGGAGGTGGCCGGGGAGGTGGTGGAAATCCTGGTCGAAAGCGGCACCCCGGTGGAGTTCGGCCAGGTGTTGATGCGAATCCGGCCTGCTTGACGCCGCCCGCAGGCTCTCATCCCAGTTCCCAGGCCGTTTCCAGTGCTGCGGCCATGCTCGCGGCCCTGGCGATTCCCTGGCCCGCGATGGCGAAGGCTGTGCCGTGATCGGGCGATGTGCGCAGAAAGGGAAGCCCCAGGGTGGTGTTCACCGCCCGATCGAAGGCGAGGAGCTTCACGGGGATCAGGCCCTGGTCGTGGTAGAGCGCCAGATGGCCATCCGGACCCCTCCCCTCCCCTCCCCAGGCCCGGGCAGCCTCCAGCCAGCAGGTGTCCGGCGGCAGGGGCCCCTCCAGTTGCACCTCGGGATGGCTCTGCCGCCAGGCGTCCAGGGCATCTGTCAGCCAGAGCCGTTCCTCCCGGCCCAAGGCGCCCTCCTCGCCGGCATGGGGATTGAGTCCGGCCACCACCAGGCGGGGCCGGGGCTCGAACCGTTGGCAAAAGGCCAGCAGTCGGTCCAGCTGCAGGTGCACCAGTTCGGTGTTGAGCTCCGGGGCCACCCGGACGAGGGGGATGTGGGTGGTGGCCAGGAGGGTGTTGAACCGCCAGGAGCCGCTGGGGGGCCGTGCCGTGAAGAGCATCGAGGCCTGCGGCACCCCGCAGGCTTCCGCCAGCCGTTCCGTCTGGCCCGGATAGTGGTGGCCGGCGGCATGCCAGGCCGCCTTGGCGATGGGACCCGTCACCAGGCCGCGCCCCGCGCCCGCTTGGATGAGCTGGAGAGCCTGGTTGAGCCAGGTGAAGCTGGCGGTTCCCGAGGCGGCTGTTCCCTGGCCTGGCGTCACCGGCGCCGCCAGGGGGGAATCCAGCATGTCGAGGGTGGCGGGATCCGCGAGGGGTTCGGCGGAGCGTCCGCGCAGGGCGCTGTAGGTGTGCTCAAGCCAGCGGCGGCACCCCACGACGCGCACGGGCCGCCCCCGGGCCTCCGGACGGGCGAGGGCCTTCAGCACCACTTCCGGCCCGATGCCCGCCGGGTCGCCGATGGCCATGACAAGAGGCCGGCTGTTGGGGTTCGATGGAGGGATTCCTCCGGGGCTGGCTCCCATGATTCGTTTGTTTTTGCTGGTGTTGTTGCTGATCGTTTTCGGGCTGGGGTTGCAGAAAGGGTGGGTGACCTTCGACTGGGCCAAGGTGCGCCAGGATCTCAACATCCCCATCCCGCTCAAGCCCTGAGCGCCTCGGTCGTCCAATCCGACGCGCAGCCCTCCCGGTAGCCCTCCCGGTAGCTGGGGTAGAGAAGGGGATAGTTCAGCCCGTGCCGCAGGCGGCGACTGTCGGCGCGGCGGTTTTCCATCCAGAAGCTGCGGGCCATGGGGCTCATGCTGGCGGCTGCGTCCGCGAACCGCTCCACGGGGGGGAGTGGGCAACCGAGCAGGTGGGCCGCGAAGCCAAGGGTCTCGCTGGAAGGGCAAGGCTCCCCGTCGGCCAGGTTGAGGACGGTGGGGCGCTCCCCGACGGGCAGAGAGAGGTTGTGCAGGAGCGCCCCCACGATGTCGTCCACGTGGATCCTGGAGAACACCTGGCCGGGTTTGTGAATCAAGCGCGCCCGCCCCTCCAGAAGGCTCGCGAAGGGACTCCTCCCCGGACCGTAGATCGCGGGCAGGCGGAAGATCTGCAGCGGCAGCCCGGTGTCGCGCCAGGCTTGCTCGCAGCGCAGCCGGGCCTCGCTGCGCCCCGGCGCCGGTCGCGCGGCGCTGTCCTCGTCCACCCAGGCACCGCTGTGGTCGCCGTAGACGCCGGTGGTGGACAGGATCCCCACCCACTCTGGCGCGGCTTGCCGTAGCAGGGGGAGCAGGCTGCGGAGCACCGGGTCGAGCCCCTGGTCGTCGGGAGGGATGGTCACCAGGACGTGGGTCAGGCCCGCCAGGTCGGCCGGTCCGGGGAGGGCTCCGGCGGCCCTGTCGAAGCGCAGCCAGTGTGCGGGGGGGAGATCCGGGGGGGGCGCGGGTTGGCGGTGGGTGAGGGTCACCGGCACAGCGAGGGCGTCGAGGGCCCGGGCGAACCGGCTGCCCGTGTAGCCCCCCCCGAAGATGGCCATGCGGCCGATGGACTCCAGGGCCTGCGGCTTGACGGTCGGCCAAAGGGTGAGTACCTTTGTACTGCTGAGCGTCGCGCTCGTTGTTTCCCTCACCACCTGCGCTCCATGGCCATGGTCCAACCTTTCCTCCTGTTTACCCCCTCGGCCCTGCCTTCACGGCCCGTCCTGAGACCACGCCCGCAGCTGCGGGCCGTGGAGCGAAGCGGTGACGTGCCGGGCGCGCCCCTCTGGGTTGCTCTGCTCTTGCTGTTGGTCGCCGTGCTGGTCGCCCCGGAGCAGCCGCAGGCTCAGGAGGCCATCTGCCATCGCCACAGCGGAGCCGCAGCCTGTCGGGTCTGGTGAGCGGCGGGGTTGGGCGCGGCTTCCGCAGGCCGGCTCCAGGTCAGCAAGCGCTGGGCCAACCGCAAATCCCCCTCCATCCAGGCCCGCAGGGCCATCGCCCGGCGAGGGTCGTAGAACGCCTGTTCGCGATACCAGGGAAAGACATCACAATCGCCTTTCTTGCCGTTGCAGTTCAGGCAGGCCGGCACGCAATTTTCCGTCACGCTCTGGCCGCCTCGGCTGAGGGGTCTGATGTGGTCAATGGATTGGGAGGGATCGCCGCAGTAGAGACAGCGGCGTCCTGTGAGGAGATGGAGGGACCGTCGCCAGCGTCTGTCATGGGATTTGGGGCAGAGATCTTCCAGGAAAACGCCATCCCTGGTCCCCATGCCATCCCTTCAGCTGGTGGGGATTTTGCAGGGGGTGTTTCTTCTGGCAATGTGTCGCTGACTGCACTTTGTCCGTTTGCTCACCCAGGGGGGCGTTCCTCTCCAGATGCGCCTCGGGGCGTCCGGGTTGATCGAGGTGGTGATGCCCTTCGATCCGGTCACCGCCGCCCAGCTTCGGGCCCTTCGTCCCGCCGGGCGCTGGCTGCCCCGCGAACGCTGCTGGCAGTTTCCCCTGGAGGCGGCCACCGTGCTGCGGCAGACCCTGAACGGACGCATCCCCCTCACGACGGAATTGCTGCAGTGGTGTGCGTGGTTGGAGCAACCGTTGCCGCCCCTTCCACCCCATGGTCAGCTGGTGGCTGCCGCCGCGTTGAACGATCCACTGGAGGATGGACGCCGCCTGTTCGCCCATCAACGGGCAGGAGCCCGCTGGCTGCTGGCCCGCCGCGGGGCGGTGCTCGCCGATGCCATGGGGCTTGGCAAGACCCTCACCGCTCTGGCCGCAGCCAGGGCCATGGCGCGCCTGGCGGAGTGTCGCGTGGTGGTCGTGGCACCCAGCGGGCTTCACCACCATTGGCGCCAGGAGGCCTGTGCCCTCGGTCTGACCCTGGCGCTCCACAGCTGGGCCCGGATGCCGGCCGAGCTGCCTGCCGCGGGATGCGTGCTGCTCGTGGATGAGGCCCACCATGCCCAGACCCTCAGCGCCAGGCGCACCCGGGCGCTTCTGCGGCTGGCGCGCCATCCCCGCCTGCGGGCCGCCTGGCTTCTCACCGGCACGCCGATGAAGAACGGGCGGCCCGTACAACTCTTTCCCCTGCTGGCGGCCATCGGCCATCCGCTGGCCGCCGACCAGCGGCACTTCGAAGAGCGGTATTGCCAGGGCCACTGGCGGGAGGGGCGCGGCGGACGCCATTGGGAGGCCCGGGGTGCCTCCCGGCTGGAGGAGCTGCACAGGCTTGTGCGGCCCCTGGTCCTGTTCCGCCGCAAGGAGCAATGCCTCGATCTGCCCCCCAAGCACCGACGCCTCCTGCCGCTGGCGCTCCCGCCCGAGGAGGCGGAGCAGGTGTGGCGGCGACTGGAGGCAACCATCACGGCCTACCGCCGGCGGGCCGCCCTGGGATTGGTGCGCGGCGACGCGGAGACCCTGGCGGTGTTCACGGCCCTGCGGCAGATCAGTTCCAGCGCCAAGGTCGCCCCCGTGGTGGCGCTCCTGTCGCGCCTCCTGGCCGCAGGGGAGCCCGTGGTTGTGTTCACCGCCTTCGTCGCCACCGCCCTCGCCCTGCGGGAGGCCCTGGCCGCCGAGGGCTGGGAGCCTGTCGTGCTCACCGGGGCGGTGCCGCCGCCGCTCCGGCAGGGCTTGGTCGATGCCTTTCAGCAGGGGCGCCGCGAGGCGCTCATCGCCACCTACGGCACGGGCGGACTCGGCTTCACGCTCCATCGGGCCCGCCACGTGGTGCTCGTGGAGCGGCCCTGGACGCCGGGGGAGGCGGAACAGGCGGAGGATCGCTGCCACCGCATCGGCATGGGCGCGATCCTCACGAGTCACTGGATTCAGTTCGGCGGGGCGGACCAGCTGGTGGACGCCCTGGTGGCCAGCAAGGCGGACCGGATCGCCGATGTGTTCAGCCCGGTCCGGGCCCGGGCCCGCCGCCAGCTGCCGGAGCGGATCCGTCAGTGGCTGGCCGGAGGTTGACCCTTGCCGGGAGCGGCGGGCAGGCAGCTGGCCAGTCGCAGCTTCAGGTCCTGGCGGAGGATGGCGTCCACGGCCGGCGTCCCTGGAGCCTTGGCCAGCACCAGCGCATTCGCCCGGCGGATGTCCCGGCAGGCGGCTGCGGGGTCTTGATTGAGGGTGTGCAGCAGAAACCGCTCGTTGAGGGGGAAGGGATCCTTCGGAAAGGCCGCCACCACGGCGTCGCAGCGGGCGATGGCGTCCTTGAGCTCCTTCATCTCCACACCCCGCAGGCAGTCTTCCCGATTGATCCTGGGCTTGGGCAGCGGCTCCTCCGCGCAGCCGACCAGGCCCCCGCAGGCCAGCAGCCCCAGACACCACAGCAGGGTGCGCCGGGGGCGGCGCTGGCCGGGGGACTCAATTGCCGTAGCGCTCACCGCGTGTCATGCCACCGGAACCAGCTTGACCGCTGGGGGGCGCGCTGGCGGTGGATCCCTCTCCGGTCCCCGTGCTCTCCCCGCTGCTGGAGGACAGATGGGCGCTGTAGAGATCCCCGAGGTAGCGGCCGCAGTTGGGGAAGGTGTTCGGGTTCTGCACCACGGCTTCCGTGATCATCACGGCCGCATGGGTGGGGGAGGTCTTGAACAGGCTCGCGCTCTGACGCTTGACCAGGGCATAGGCCGCGGACCAGCTCACGGCGTGGCTGTTGCCGCTGGCGCGCATGTAGCAATAAATCTGGGCGCCTTTGGAGCCGGGCGATTCCGTCTGGGCCAGGGCCGCCGCCCCCACCAGCCCTCCGCTGAGGGCGCCGCTGCAGAGCATGGCCAGGAGGGAGAGGCCAAGCCTGGGAGGCGGCAGCAACCTGGCGAGCATGGGGGAGCGGCAAAAACGGGTCCAAACCTATCGACCCGGAGAGATCTGTCCAGGGTGCGGCGTGTCAGCTTCCCGGAGGAAGCCCCGGCCCCCCTGTGCCATGGGCCACCAGCTTCACCACCAAGGGGAGCACCAGCAGCACCGTGATCAGGCGCAGGGCATGGAGTGCGGCCACGGCAGCGCCCACCCCGAATTCCGCCCCCACCAGGCTCATGCCGCTGATCCCCCCCGGCGCCGCCCCCAGAAGGGCGACCACGGGATCGATCCCCAGCAGGCGGCCACACCAGAGACCCACCACGATCCCGGTGAGCACAAGGGTGAGCGTGATCAGCAGCGCCGGCCGCCAGAGATGGCGCAGTTCCTGAACGGTGCCGCTGGTGAGCGAGGTGCCGATCACCGTGCCGATGGCGATCTCCAACAGGGTGCGGGTTCCAGAGGGCCACTGGGCGGTGTCCAGGCGACCGCTCATGCTCAGAAGGCCCGCGCCGAGGAGGGCCCCGGCGAGAGGGGCTGCCGGGATGCCCGTGCGCAGGGCCAGGAGGCCTGCGGCGACACCCGCCAGGGCATAGGACACCAAGGGCCAGGGAAAAGTCATGGGCGTTGGGCCGGTGAGATTCAAGTCTGGGTTGCGGTGGCTTGACCCGCTTGAGAAATGGCGCCGGTTGTGTTGTCATTCGCCCATGGCTACCCGTCCTTCATGACTTCGTCATCGGTTTCCGTTCGCATCACCCGCCACACGGAAGATCTGGCCCAGACCATTCACGCCCTTTCACAGCGGGTGGTGCAGCTCGAGGAGCGCCTTGCCCTGATGGAAGACCACCTGGCGACCAGCCTGGAGGAGGAGCTTCCCGCCGAGCAAATGACCAGCCTGGCCAATGTGGATCAGTTGCTGCGCGACTGCCGCGAACTCCTGGCGGCCGATCCGCACCGGGGTGCCACGGCGTCGGATGCGGGCCGGCCGGCTGCCGGCAGGGTGGCCTCCAAGACGTTGCCGGCTTCCGAGAGATTGCCCGCCACCGAGGAAGAGGATCTCGACGAAGCGGCTTGAGGCACCCGTGCCTGTCGGCAGCGGACGGCGCTGTTTGGATTGGGGTGACAGAATGGGAAGAAAGTGAACATGTCCTTCCCCAACCACACCCCTCCAGCCCGTCCGCTGGGTCAGCAGGCCTCCCGACAAGGAACCAACAGCCTGCCCCGTCCCACCCCTGGCCATCCTCTCCCGGCCGAGGGCGACCATCAACTGGAAAAACTGGAGTTTGCCCTGGCCATCGCTCTCACCAAGGGAGACGCGCAACGGTCTCGGCAATTGAGGGAAGAGATCGATCGCCTCGGGGGCAATCGCGAGGAACCGGGCACCTGATGGCTCCCGCGGGGGTGGGTGAACCATCACTGAACCCGGACGGATCGGGTCAAAACATTGATTTTTTCGTGCAGTCCGCAGGCAGACCCTTACTATAGATCCGTATTCTTTTTGGGCTGGGCGGCACACAACCTGCGGCCTTCTCATTTTGATCCGGTTGTCAGAACTCCCTTGGCGACCTCCACCTGAAGATGTCTGCTCTCAGTTCTCCTACGGCCTCTCCTCTCTCCCAACGGACGTCCCGTCCCTTAGGCGGCTCTAACGAGGCTTCCGATCGCGGCGATCTATTGAAACGGGCCGGGGCTTTTGATCAGCAGGCCCGGGAGGCTGCCGAAGCCGGCGATCTGGCCACATCGGCCCGTCTGATCCTCCAGTCGCTGGAATGCGAACGCCGCGCCGGGGGGCTGGGGCCCCAGGTGTTGCAGCTCATCAAACCCCGCTGAAAGCCGGGCCCTTTCCGAGGCCCTGGGAGGGACGGCAAGATCAGGAGCTGGTCCGGTCGTCGTCGCCACTGATGCACAGACACTTTGAGCGTCATGCCACCCATCGCGTGGGCTGGCTGAGGGCTGTCGTGCTTGGCGCGAACGACGGAATCATTTCCGTGGCCAGCCTGGTGGTGGGCATCGCCGCATCGGGCGCCGCTCGGCCCGCCATCCTGTTGTCGGGGCTGGCCGCCACCGTGGCGGGAGCGGCCTCCATGGCGGCGGGGGAGTACGTCTCCGTGCAGAGCCAGGCCGATACGGAACAGGCGGATCTGGCGCGCGAGCGTCAGGAGCTGGTGGCCAATCCGGCCGGGGAGCTGGAGGAGCTGACAGGCCTCTACATCGAGCGCGGCCTCTCGCGTGAGCTGGCCCGGCAGGTGGCGGAGCAGCTCTCGCTCCACGACGCCCTCGCTGCCCATGCCCGCGATGAGCTGGGAATCACGGACGCCCTGCGGGCCCGGCCGATCCAGGCCTCCCTGGCCTCCGCCGGCAGCTTCTGCCACGGAGCCCTCTACCCGGTCTTGATGATCCTGCTCAGTCCCGCCGGCCAGATCGCCCGGGTGACAGCCGGGATGGCCCTGCTGGTGCTCTCCGGCCTGGGTGCGCTCGCGGCCTGGGTGGGCGGGGCACCGGTGGGGCGCGGCGCCGGACGGATGCTCCTCTGGGGCGCCCTCGCCCTCGGCCTGACGGCCCTGGTGGGCAAGCTGTTCGGCGCCGTGGTGTGAACGAGGGGACTTCAGTTGGCGCCCTCGCCCTTGATCGGCCCGATAGCGATGCGCTGGCATGATCGTCTCATCCCCAGTCACGGTCCGGCACGGATTCTCCACCCATGACCCCATCAAGGGACGCCAGCGCGGATTCGCAACACTTTGATCCCAAGGGCAAGCCAGCGTCGGCTTACACCATCGAATTTCAGAACGTTCTGCGCCATAGCCTTCCCTTTGAGGATCAGCGTGACTTTGAAGAAGCTCAGCGCGGCTTCATCGCCGCTCCGCCCTACAAGCAGATCATGGCGGAGGCCGGCAATGTGGCCTGGGACATGGGCTCCTATGCGTTTTTGCTGAAGGGCTTCGACAGCGTCTTTGACACCGTTCACCCCTCGCTGCAACGGCAGGCCATTTTGAACATGGCCTATGGGTTGTATGAAGTTGTTCCCGACAAGATTTATCAGGTGCGCGGCTTTGATCTGGCCAACATGACCGTGATCAAAGGGGAGACCGGCTGGATACTGTTTGATGTGCTCACCTGCAAGGAAACCGCCCGCGCAGCCCTGGAATTCGTCAATCAGCAGCTCGGTGCCAGACCGGTGGTTGCGGTTGTTTATTCCCACAGTCACGTCGATCATTTTGGTGGCGTGCGTGGTGTGGTCTCAGAAGCGGACGTGAAAAGTGGCCAGGTGCAAATTCTGGCCCCGACCGGCTTCATGAAGCATGCCATTGCCGAAAACGTCTACACAGGCACGGCCATGACCCGTCGAGCTTTCTATCAATACGGTCTGCTGCTGCCGCGCAGTCCCTTTGGCCATGTGGATCAGTCGATCGGCAAGAACACCGCCGCCGGCAGGGTTGGCCTGATTGAGCCCAGCCGCACGATTGAACAAGACATTGAGGAGGTGATCCTCGATGGCGTGCGCATGGTATTTCAGAACACGCCTGGCACGGAGGCACCGGCGGAGATGAATACCTATTTCCCCGAGTGGAAGGCGTTCTGGGCGGCAGAAAACATCTGCGGTACCATTCATAATATTTACACCCTGCGTGGCGCCCTGGTCAGGGATGCGTTGGAGTGGTCCAAGAAGATCAGCGAAGCCCTCTACCGTTTCGGCCAGGAGGCTGAGGTGATGTTTGCTTCCCACAGCTGGCCCCGTTGGGGCAACGCGCGGATTCAGGAGGTGATGCGCATACAGCGCGATACCTACGCTCATTTGCATAATGATGTGCTGCATCATGCCAACAAGGGAGTCACAATCAATGAAATTCACAACCTCTACCAGCCGCCGGACAGTTTGAAAAATCAGTGGGCTGCACGCAGTTATCACGGCTCGGAAGAGCACA
Source organism: Cyanobacteriota bacterium (assembly GCA_046340375.1). Lineage (GTDB taxonomy): Bacteria > Cyanobacteriota > Cyanobacteriia > PCC-6307 > Cyanobiaceae > Cyanobium. The sequence goes on from JBKDSZ010000121.1 coordinate 11,817, forward strand.
ACAGTCGCGCTGTGATCAACCGCTACCTCGGTTATTGGGATGCCAATCCTGCCACATTGATTCCGCTCTCTCCCAAAGATTCGGCACCGCTCTACGTGGAGATGATGGGAGGAGCCGAGGCCATCCTTGCCAAAGGGCGTGAGCTGCAGGCGCAGGGCGAATATCTGAGTGCGGTGGAGATCCTGAACAAACTGGTTTATGCGCAGCCAGACCATCAGGCCGCCAAGGAACTTCTGGCCGATGCCTTCGAGCAGATCGGCTATCAGAAAGAGAGCCCCAGTGTCCGCAACAGTTTCCTGGCCGCCGCCTTCGAACTGCGCAACGGCTTTCCCGCTGGCGCCACCAGTCAGCCGGTGAACCCGGACACGGTGCGGGCGATGTCGACTGAGCTGCTGCTGGATTTTCTGGGCATTCGGCTCGACAGTCGCAAGGCGGTTGGGATGGCGTTTGTGATCAACCTGATCACACCCGATAACGGCGAATGTTTCATCGTTGAGATGAGCAATGCCACGCTCACCAACAGCAAAGGATTTCGAAGCCCTGCTGCTGATCTGACCATCGTCATCTCCCGCAGTGCGCTGGAGTTGATCATCTCAGGCCTGAGCACCTTCGAGGCTCTGGCTGGAGAAGGGAAGGTGACGCTTGAGGGCGATGCCTCCATCCTTCAGAGCCTTCAGGAGGTGCTGGTGGAGTTCACACCTGATTTCGAAATCCTCCCAGGCACGCTTCTCGCCAAATCGACCCCAGCTCGCGTTCGCGAGCTCTTTGAGCAGCCTGAACCCGCCAGTTCAGCCGGCGGCTGATGGTGCTTCCAGGCCCAAGGTGGCGCTGCCATGGATGCGCTGGAGATTGAGCCGCTCTTCTGGCCCGGTTCCCTTCCGGCGGGCGCATCGTATTGGCTCTGCATGGCAAGCTGATTGCCTCCTTACCCGCTGGAGACCATGCTGCGGATCCATCTGCTGCAGCAGTGGTACGACCTGAGCGATCCAGCGATGGAGGATGCCTTGATCGAGGTGGCGACGATGCGCCGCTTTGCCGGTATTGCGCTGATCAGCGACCGGATTCCGGATGAGACCACGATCCTGGCGTTTCGGCATCTGCTGGAGCAGAACGATCTCGGCGAGCAGATTTTCGAAGCGGTGAAGGAACACCTCAAGGCCAACGGAATAGCAATGAAACAG